>CAKZKQ010000169.1 GCA_937123825.1 uncultured Pseudomonadota bacterium | reverse complement strand
AGACCGACGCGCAAGGCCGGGACATCCTTCATTGTGACATCGGGTGGGATCGGGCGTCGGTGGTGTCGGAGTTTGAGGTCGAAAGACCCGCCATGGAGCCCACCCCATGGCAGCACACCAAAGAGCACATCAAGCTTCCATTGGTGGACGGCAGCATCGCCATGGAACTCTTTGAGACCCCTCCAGAAGGGGATCAGCCTGGCCGGTTGGGCCTGGAAGTGCGCTCGACCACCACGGGAGAACGTCTGGCCCTGCCCATCACGCTCCCAGAAGGCGTGGACGTGGGCCACCTGCCTCAGATCGACCGCGAATTTATGGACATGCCTCCAAGCCACGCCAAGGCGCTCCTGGATGACCTCCTGGAGCGGGCCAGCGCGTTGGACATTGCGCTCTCTCCGGCCCTTGAACGGCTCTTGAAGGCGAAACGGACGGTGGTGCGGACGGTCGGCGAGTCGGTGCAGGTGTCGTAAAGCCCCATTGTCTATCCCACGGGGCCTATGAGTCTTGCGTCTGAGCACCGTCTTCAAGCCCAGCGATTGTCTCAAAAGAGAAGTCAAACCAAGAATTGGACTCGGCCTTGAACAGCACATCCACGCGCGACCATAAGGCAACGTTCTCAATGGTGATGGGCTCATTGGCCAGCAGCTTTCGCTTCAACGTGCGGTACACAAACTTGTGGTGGAAGCAGGCCAGCATGGCCTCTTTGGTCTTCTCGTAGTCATGGACATGGTGAATGGTCAGCGCGACGTTGGACGTTTTGTCGCCCAACTGCATGCCGCGATAATGCCCCCAAATCCAGAGCGGCGCCGGAACCCCGGAGCCCATGGACATCAGCGCCTGACCCTCCTTCGGCATCAAATGCCCACAAGAGCCAATCCAGGTCAGTTCCACAAAGAACATGTCTTCGTTTTCAAAAATGGGGATAGGCCGTTCATAACCCCTCAGAGTATTCACGAGCACAGTATCATCAGCTGCACGACCACGCGCTTCAAACTCAACCAGGATCTCGGCGTGTCGCGCATCTTCCACCTCCACAAACCCAAAATGCTCCAACGTCGGACGCTCTATCCCCTTAAAATTCACCTCCCCCTCCTCTCTACCACTCAAGCCAACACCACAATCGCACCCTTGAAAATCTCAATCCCGTTGCTAAAAGTATCCTCCAAAGACCTCCACTCTTGCAAGTGAGCAATACATCTCGCCGCATAAACGGGTGCCAAGGACACGACAACATGGGCAAACTCGACGCATTCGCCAAAGCTGTCTTTGCGGAAGAAACTGAATCGATCACAGGGGGCGTATGCCGATGGGAAGGCCCACGAGAGATCGATATTGGTGAACACATCTGGCCGGACGGCTTCATACTAAGAGCAAACATCCAAAATATCGGCGATCTCAAAGCCCCTTGGTCACTGCTCACCAGCGGCACAGCACTGGTTGAACTGAAAATGCCTGGAGACCATATGGGGCCCTACGAATGGTTTCGGGCTCTGCTGCGACGCGCCGCCTTGGATGTGGAGCGATCCAAAAAACAAAGCAAAAAGTGGGTCAATCATGAACCCCTCTGGTTTGTGTCTCCCTATCTTCCCGACTGGATCGGGGACCAGTACATGATTACCAACGTTGAACGGGGATGCTATCGTATTGGTCGGTGGCCCTACCCTGTTGTGTGGATCGCGGCCAATGAGCTCGCTCTCGACAACTCTCTGGTGCCATTCCTGGTCGCCCGCTCTGGCAGACCCAGAGCAGCCTTCGTCGAGTGGATCGTCCGACGCCGCCAATCAGCATGGGTGTTTCGCATGGCTCAAGCTTACAAATTGCCCGACATCTCCACAGAAGAACTCCTCAAGTGGTTTACCGAATTCGAAAATGAAGAGGATGAGCAATACAGCATTGAACTGGTGCGCAATGTGATTCGCGCGCTGTCCCCAGAGTTGGAAGGAGAGTTGGACGCCGCCGTGGCCAACCGCACCGCGCTTAAACGCAAGCACCTTGAAGTGCTCACCCGCATGTTCGGCCTCAAACTGGAACGCCCCATCTCTGAAGATGAACGGGAAGCGTTGCGACAACGCAGCGCTGCCGAAGGATTTGGGGCACTGGAAAGCGCCCTGATTGAAAAGACGCGTGATGAACTCGTAGCCTGGTTGGCACAGCCCATTGAGGCCAAACCCACACAATAAACCGAGCACCAATTAAAACGAGCCTTGCAAGAACGAGAAATTGCAAGCTGAGCCTGCCGCTCAACGCTCGCGGCGCACCTGGGTGGGGGTCATGCCGTAGTGGCGGCGAAATGCGCGGATAAAGCTCGACACGTCCTGGTAACCGCTCTCCAGGCACACCTGTGACACGGCGTTGTCGCTGTTGAGCAGCCGCGAGCGGGCGTGCTCCATCCGCACTTTGATCAACCACTTGCCCGGCGGCACCCCGTAAACTCCCTGAAAGTGGCGCTTGAACGACGACAGGCTCATCGCGCACAACTGCGCCAGATCCGGCACCTGCAGCGGCGACAGACAGTGGTCCGTGGACACCGACACAATCCGATCTTGCAGGGACTGGCCCCAATCGGCCACCTCTTCAAAGACAAGCTGCCGCACCGCCTTGTCCCCCATCAACGCCACCAGCACCTCGCGCAGCTTGAACTGACGCTCGACGTCCGGCATGGGCTCCAACAACGCCTGCGGCAACGCCTCCAGGAGCGCCACCGCGTGCGGCGCGGGCTGCGACACCACCACCCGGGGACCTTTGGGTGGCTCTTCGCCCGGCACGCCCACCGCCTGACGCAAAAACGTCCGGTCGATCGACACCACCAAACTCTGATACCCCGCGTCCTGCCCCCGAAACTCGGACATGACGTGGGTCCCCGAGCGCATCACCAACACCTGCCCCGAGGGCACCGTCAGCAAATGCTGCCCACCCTGGGGCTGGAGCTGCTTCACGCCCGCCCGCACCCACACAAAGGTCGGCCGCGCCACCAGCGCAGGCACCGACAAAACCGGCTCGCCGGCCACATAACGGATGACGCTGGCCTCGGGAACAATCACGCTCCGATCCGCAAACCATCCTTCCAGGTCCTGAGGCACCCTCAACATCGCCGCTCCCCTCCACAAGGCCTTGTCTAGGTTGTGTCTGACAATTGGAAACAAGCTCAGGCGAGTTCGATGGTGTCGAGGTCGAGGAGGTGAGCGCAGGCGGGTCTTTGACCCGTTGAGCACCACCGACGACGAGATCGGCATCATCGGACCGTCGGGCGACGGGACAATTGTCAGACACAACCTAACCACTGGAACCAAACTGCTCCAAGGCGGACTCGCCGCCAGCGCCCGACAAAGCGCACATCCAACCCGGTGCTTCGTTAGCAAAGTGTTTGCTCATCGGGGCGAGGCCAGGGGCACCAGAACGAGGCGCCTAGCACAGACGAACCGGGGGTTCGTCGAGCATCGGCAACGCTGTTATGGTGGTCTTGGACCGTCACGAGGGGTGAACACCTTGTTGACGAAGCACCAAGCCCACAGTCTTACGGCACACTCCTTCTGGTGGTTACACACGGGCGAGCGGCGGTGGGCTAGGCGAATGAGCCCAGTGGCATCAAGCGCTCACGGCGGGGTTCATGGAGTAGGTCCCCATGTGGGAGGCGCTGGCCAACACGTGGCCTTCCATCGCGTCGAGCACATCTTGCCCGCCAAAATCCCCCTCCAGGCCCAGCGTCTCCACGTCCAGCGCAAAGACCTCAAAGTGGTAGTGGTGGATGATGCTGTCGTTCCAGGGCGGGCAAGGACCGTCGTAGCTGCCGTAGGTCCCCTCCATGTCCGCGTCTCCGGCAAACCAACCCGTGTAGTCGTTCTTGCCCGTCACGCCGTGCTCGGTCTTGCCCACCGACTTGCCACGGGCCGTCACGCCCTGCGACGCCGCGCCCTCATCCAAGCCGCCCACCCCTGCCGGGATGTCCACCAACAACCAGTGGTAGAACCGCACCCTGGGCAAGTCCGCAGGCACCGTCTTGCCCTCCTGGTTGACGTCCTCACCCGACGACGGCACGTCCGGATCGTGGCACACGATCGCAAACGACCGCGTCCCCTCAGGCGCATCCGCCCAGGCAATCGCCGGGCTGGTGTTGCCGCCAAGCGCAAAAGGCCCGTCCGTGCCCGGCTGACCAAAGGCAAACTTGGCAGGAATGACCGCACCGTGCTCCCAGGAAGGAATCTGAACCGAAAAACCCTGCGCCATATCCATCTCTCCTCTTTTCACCAAGGCGCGCCCACAACGACACCGCCTCTCTAAATACATTGGCGTCGGCGCTGTCCCTCATGAACCGCACCCCGCTTGACTTACAGACCCAAGATAACACCCCAAACGGCCCAAAAAACCGACACTTTCAACCACTCTATCGACAATTTAGACCACACACTCTTTTTTGCGCCATAAAAGAGCGCAAATGGGTACCCCAACGCCCATCCAAGGCGCCCCTCATACCCAAATACAAACGAAAGGCTTGGTTTGTGGCGAACAATCACGGATGCCAGCAGCCGAAGTTCTCAGTGATGAACCACAGGCCGCCGACACCCAACCACTTCAGAAAAGAACGTCGTAGGTCAGCCCGTTGATCTGGCGCCCAGAGACATGCAGGCTGAGGTAACGGCCGCTGTACTGCTCGGGCACCACAAACTCCAGCGCCCAACGCCCCGGCTCCACCTCAACGCCCTGTGCAAGCGCCCCCGCAGCCCCAAAGGCCCTCAACTCCACGCTCAAATCCATGCCCGGCTCAATCAAGAGCCCAATCTCCACGCGCTGGCCCGTCACAAAACTACCCCGCAGCGGGCCCGGCACCAAAAAGACATCCTCATCGGCGTCGTCTTCCAGCCCCACACCCTCAAGCCCGCCGTCCGGCAACACACACACCGCGCCAAACTCCGGCGACTGGTCCTCCACCGACACACACAACGGCGCCGGTTCAACCTCGCCAAATGGATCGGGCCGATAAGCATTGACCACCAACCGCGCCGACGACACCACCGCGTCGCCCAACACCAACTCCCAGCGCCCCAGCACCGGGTGGCCCTCAAACCGCGCCAACTCAGACACCAACTCCGGCCGCCACAGCCCCGGACCCACGTCGTCCAAGGCCCCCAAAGATTGCGAGAGCCCAATCGGCCCCGCCAGGACCACCTCGGCCTCCTGACCCGGCTCAAAGTCCAGCGCCAACTCCAACCGCTCCACGCGGCACGCCTCCACGCCCTCTTGCGCCTCAAAGACCAACGCGCCTTCCACCGGACGACCCACCAACTCAAGCCTCTCGCAGGCAGGCTGCGCCACCTGGGCCAGACGCGTGCCTTGACTCAATTTGCCTCCCGTCGTCTGCACCGCCGCGCCCCCAAAACGCGCCTGAAAAAGGCTGACGCTGTTGCCATCGCCGTTGGCCACCACCACATCTGGCACCCCATCGACGGTCAAATCCAAAACCGCCATGTCAATAGGACGCTCACCGGTGGCAAAGACCTGAGCCTTGGCCAGATTGCCGCGGCCATCCCCCACCATGACGTGCAAGCTATCGCTGTCGACCCTGTTGGTAATCACCAACACATCCAACGCGCCGTCACCATTGACGTCGGCCACCTTGACGTCGCTTGGACCACTGCCGATCGGGCCAAAAGGCTCGGGCTCCCCGTAGGTCCCGTCCCCAAAACCAAAAAAGACCTCGGTGCCAGAGACGATGTCCAAAACCCCGTCGCTGTTCAAATCTGCCAGCGCCGCAGGCATCTCTGCCTCCAACTGCACCCCCTCTCCAAACCCACCCGCACCGTCGTTCAACAGCAAACTTGCCTGGCGCGAAATCGCCCCCATCAACACATCCAGATCACCGTCGCCATCCACGTCACCCAACACCGCGCTGTGGAAAGCGCCGATGCCCCCCACTCGCCGCGCAGGCTCAAAACCCCCCTCTCCATCCCCCACCAACAATGACGCTCCCGAGGAGGATGAGAGCATGACCAGGGCATCCAAAACACCGTCACCAGTCAAATCCTCCACCAACAACCGGCCAGCGCGCGGATCGCGGTTGTCGTCAGGATCTGGATCCACGTCGAACTCCACCGGCGGATCAAAGTTGATGCCGTCGACCGTGCTCCACACCAAGAGCTTGCCAAGGAACACCGTTGCGAGCACCTCATCAACACCATCACCGTCCAGATCGGCCACAGCCACCCCGTTGGCAAAGCTGGGTGTGTCCAACGCCACACGGCGCCGAATCTGGAGACCACTAAAAATGCTCCAGATCTCCACGGTATTCTCCAGCGCCAACACCATGCTTAAGTTGAAAGTCCCTCCCTGATCGGTCAACACCACTGACTGCGGCCTTGGACCCACGCGCACCTCTTCTTGCGGGATCATGACCCCGCTGACACCACTGAGCATCACCCGAAACTCGTCGCCAATGCCCACCACCGCGTCCAGGCGACCGTCGCCGTTCAAATCCGAGAGCGCCAGCCCATCGGGAAAGTCCCCGACCTCCAGGTGGTAGGGCTGCGAGAGCCCACCGCGACCATCTCCCGTCAACACCGTCACCGAGTTGTTGAAGTTGATCGTCGAGACCACATCCAAGGCCGCGTCGCCATCAAAATCGGCCACTTGGCCCACCAAAGGACCAAAACCCATCTCAAAACGCCTGGGAGCGGCAAAACCGCCACGGCCATCGCCGTCCAACACCGTCGCTTCACCCGTTGAAGAGACCACCAGATCCGGGTTCCCATCGCCGTTCATGTCCCCAATGCTCGCAAAAGCAAGCTGCTCGACGTTGAGCCGCTGAACCAGCTCAAAACCTCCAAGCCCATCGCCGGCGTAATGGTCCAGAAACTCCCCAAAGTGATGCATCACCACCAAGTCCAAACGCCCATCCAGATCCAGGTCGCCCACCACCGCCTGCGTCCCGTCTCGGTCGATGCTCACCGTCTGCGCAGGCCCAAAACCGCCCTGGCCATCACCCAAACGCCAACTCATCGCTCCAAAGACGCCCACAAAGACATCCAGCGCCCCATCGTCGTTCACGTCCACCAACAACACATGGCTCCCCGAACCGGACATCTCCACAGGCTCGCCCAACTCAAAACCGCCCTGGCCATCGCCCAGCAAAACCACCATCTGGTCGTCGTTGCCCACCGCAACAATGTCCACCGCCCCATCGCCGTTGATATCGCCCGTGTCGGCCCACCTGTGAAAGCCAGCGTCATACACCAACGTTGCCGCCTCAAAGTCGCCGTCACCCAGCCCCAGCGCCACGCTGACCCCATTGTCGGTCGTGGCCACCAGATCGTCGTGCCCATCGGCGTTCAAGTCGTCCAACAAGACCATCTCAATCGTGGACCCCACCGCAAAGCTGCGCTGCACGCCGGCGCTGGGACCGCACGCATCGCGCAGCGCCACATCCACCGTCATCGGCCCCGCCGACGCTGGCCCATTGAACCCATCGACCACCAGGCGATAAGACCCCTCAGGCACCCTGAAGTTGCCTTGCTGCGAGGCCCGCTCACCGCTGATCGTCGCCCTGCCACCCACCACGCAGCCCTGCTCCAGACCGTCGTCGTCCAGGAGGTAGATCACCACCGGGCTCAAGGCCTCCACGCTCACCTCCAGCACCTCGATGCTGCTGAGCGACAGTTCGTAGACCACCTCGGGCGCTCCGCTGCCCCCGCACGACCCCCGCAAGACATCGGCCCGCTCCCGGGTATCGACCGCCTGCCGGATCACGCCGCAGCCCGCACCAAAAGGCGCCGCCGCGTTCCCATCCTCACACACCACCCCGCGCCCAAACCCCTGGGAATCCTCCTGAGATGGGTTGAAAGACCGAGGGCAGTTGTCCAAACCATCGACGATCTGGTCCCCGTCGGTGTCCACATCGCAGCGGTCCCCCACGCCATCCCCGTCAATGTCGCTCTGATCCGGGTTGAAGACCTCCGGGCAATTGTCCAGCCCATCAAGCTCGCCGTCAGCGTCGATGTCACTCTCGGGCGCCCGCGTCAGCACCAGCTCGGTCTGCGCACCCAGCGCCTGGCCATCGACCACAAAGTCCAGACCGTCAAACTCGACCTCAAAGGTCCGGGGCAGGAAGTTCTCCTTGGACAGCGAGAGCGTGTACGACAGCGGCAAGACCTCAAAGAGGAAATCTCCCGCCTCACCGGTCAACGTCGCGGGCGCCACCAGGCTCCCATCCCGACGCAGCCTCACCGCCACGTTCTCCAGCGCCTCCCCGTCGCCCGACACCACCCGCGCCTGCAAACCCACCTCAATGGGCTCCAGCACCACCGGCGCCAAGACGTTCTGACCCGACCCCAACTCCACCACCAACGCCTGGGATCGGTGCCCTTCCAGTGCCACATCGAGCCGGTAGAGCCCCGGCGCCAGGTTCTCGGCCCCAAAGACCCCCTGCTGGTTCACCCCCAGGCGCTGATCCACATCGCCGCCCAGCGTCACCACCGAAGCGCTCAAATCCACCCCTTCCAACGGCGACGCCACCTCTCCCTGAAGGTCCGCGTCCAACAGCGGCCTGAGCACCACCGCCTCGGACGCCTCCAGCGGCTCTCCATCGACCTCAAAGCGCGCCTCCTCACGGTCCCAGCGCACCTCCACGTCGCCCGAAGGCACAAAACCATCCTTGGAAAACCGCAGCGTGTGGTCCACGCGCGCCGCCGAGACCGCAAATGCCCCTTGCGGGTTGGTCAACGTCGATGACACCGCCTCGGCACCCACGCGAAGCTCCACCAACACCCCACCGTGCTCATCGGCGCCGTCCAAGAGCGCACGGCCCCGCATAATGGCCGCCTCTTCGGGCACCTCGGCCTGGGACTGAAGCACGATCGTGCCCACATCCACCTGCTGTGCATTGGCCTGGGGCGCCTCAAAGACCCGGTCCACCGACACAAAGCCCTCAAAGACCACTGTCAGCGAAAACCGATTGGGCTCCACCAGCGCCTGCACAAACTCAAACCGACCCGCCGAATCAATCCCCACCGGCTCGGCCACGCCTGTCATAAAGACACGCGCCTGGGACGTGTCCGCGTCCCCGCCCGCCGAAAAATCCACCACGCCCGCCACCGTGGCGCCGCGCACATCGGGGTCACAGGCATTGCCCGCCTCTTGCCCCCCAGCGTCGCCCTGCAACGGGTTGGCCACCGCCGGACAGTTGTCCAACGAGTCCGGCACACCGTCGTTGTCGTCGTCCAAATCACAAACGTCGCCCTGACCATCGCCGTCGTTGTCTTCCTGGGCCGCGTCGGCGTCATCGGGGCACAGATCCTCGGCGTCAGGCACGCCGTCGCGGTCTCGATCCGCCTCCACATCGGTCACACACTGGCCCTGGCGACACACCTGCCCCAGCGCACAGTCCAGATCCCGCAAGCACTCCAAAGACACGCACCGACCCGTGTCGATGTCACAGCCCTGGCCCAGCCCACAATCGGCGTTGGTCGCACACGGACAGTCCTCGCCCTGGCACAGCTCAGCGTCCACACACTGGCCCTCCACGCACTCCATCTGGGCCGGACAATCGCTGTTGAGGCGGCAACCCACCTCATCGACCACCACATCGGGGTCACCACCATCGCCGTCACCGTCGCTGCACGCACCCCACACCAGCGCCGCACAGAGCACCAGCAGCGCCAAAAACACGCATCTACAGACCTTGGACATCCGTAACACACCTCTCGCAAACCCCGCGCAGGCCCCCACCACACACAAAGACCGCGTCCGATGATGGCCAAAACCAACCACCTCAAACACGACCCTCTACGCTGGCATCCGGGAACATCACCCACACACAGGAAAAGACTCTTCACACCAAAGCACAAAAGGAAGGCTCGGCATCAGCCCACGTGCTCACGCATCACACGGGCTTCCATTCTGGGAATAACAACGGTTTTCGCACACCACACCGCCCGCTGCAACCCAACCACCCAGGCCACAAACACACCCGCCGACCTCGGTGAGACCGACATTCAAACTTCACACAGAGTTCAAGAGGACAAACGGTGCAGCGCCCGGGCAAGCTCCTTGGAGCCATAGTGCAGCGACCGGGCGCGAATCAACGCCCGCAGCGACTCGCCCATCTGACCCGCCGACCCAAAACGGTCCTCGGGCCGGGGCGCCAGCGCCTTGAGCACGATGTCCTCCAGGGGGCGCGGGATGTCGGGGTTGTAGATGCTTGGCGGGAGCACTTCCATTGAACGCTCGGCCGCCATGGCGGCCAGATCGCCACGCGCACGGAAAAGACGCTTGAGGGTGATCATCTCATAGAGCACCGCCCCAAAACTAAAGAGGTCGCTGCGCCCATCGGCCTCATCACCCCGCAACTGCTCGGGGGACATGTAGCGCAGCGTCCCCTTGCGCTGCCCACCCTGCGCCGACCCAGACTGAATCGCCGCCTTCGCCAGCCCAAAGTCAATCACCTTCACCTCGCCGATGTTGCTCAGCAAGATGTTGCGCGGCGACACGTCACGGTGGACGATCCCCAGCGGGCGGCCCGACGCATCTTGACCGTGGTGGGCATGATCCAGCGCCTCGGCGACCTCCATGGCCACGTAACACGCAAGGTTCAGGTCGGGCACCGACTGGAGCTGGCGCATGGTGTCCCAGACCGAGCCCAGATCCAGCCCCTCGATGTACTCCATGGCAATGAAGTAGACCCCCTGATGGCGGCCCAACTCCAAAATCTGGCCGATGTTGCGGTGGGTCATCTGGGCGGCGATCTTGGCCTCGTCGATGAACATCGACACAAAGGTCGGGCGGCTGGCCACCTCGGGGCGCATCAACTTGACCGCCACAAAGCGCTCAAAACCCCCCAAACCCAGCTTCTTGGCCCTGAAAACCTCCGCCATACCCCCTTCGCCGATCTTCTCAACCAGCAAATACGAGCCAAACCGCGCCGGCAACGCCAAAGAACGGATGCTGCGCGCCACGCCCAACGCCGACATCGACCCAGGACGCCACTCGGTGGTCCAACTCACCGACCTGCTCAAGCCGCTGCGCGCATCCAACCACGCCAGCGCCTCACCCGTGGACACCCCACGCTGGCTCATCGAGCGCCTCAAACGGCGCCGCAGCCCGTAAACCAGCGTCCGAACCTCGTTGCGGCTCAGCCCCGACAAACGCGCAATGTCTCGCTGCGAGCGCCCCTCAAGCAACCAGTCAATGAGTTGGCGCTCGGTGGCCTCAAGCTCATCCAGGCTGTCGGCCAACTTCTGGCGGACCTGGGTCAGCGCGGCCTCTTCTTCGGGGTTGAGCAGCGGCGCCGGGGTCACCCCAGAGAGCGGGGTCAGGCTGCTGAAGTGGGCCAGAGATTGGCTGCGGTTCTCGGCACGGCGCTCGGTGCGCATGTGCTGCAAGACCCAGTTGCGGGCAATGCGCAGCAGGTAGCGCTCAAAAGAATAGGCCGGATCATAGCCCTCACGGGCCGCCGGACCCAACGCGCGCTTGAACGTCTCCGCCACGGCGTCATCCAGATCACCGTGGGACTCAAAACCGCGAAAACAACAGACCTTGGAGCCCGAGTTGAAGACAAACCCAGAACTCAAAAACCGCTCCACCCGCGCCTTGTAGCGCTGATAAATGGCCGCCAGCGCCTCATCATCACCGCAACGGTAGGGCTCAAGCAGCTCACCCAGATCATCACCGACCTCCTCACGAAGGTCGTCCTGGGCTTTTTGGGGTGTTTCGGTGTCGGTTGCGCGCATGGAGCGGTGTGGATGGGTTGAAGGCCGGTGCGTCACCAACCCGTGTTTGCTGACCTACAAAGATGAACATCGCCATCCCCAAGGTCTGGAGCAAGACAGGCATACCTTCTTATTTCATCCCTTCTGCCCACCACGTCCAGAAAAGCGCGCTCGCCCCCCACATCAACGCCGAACTTGAAGCTCAACAGTGGTCAACGCACAGGTTGGACAGACGGCGGCCAAGGCCTCGGCAGTCGGCGCCCCCAGGTTGCCCAGGACCTCATCGTGCAGCGAGTCCGCCGAGACGATGACGCCCAGACTCACCGGCGCGTCCACGATGTAGGCCAGCGCCTGACCTCGATCAGAGAGTTCATGCGAACCGGCCTGCAGAGCACGGGGCGATGTCCACAAGACCTGAAAAGCATCCTGGTCGGCCTCCAAAAGGGTGACGTGGGCCGGCGCGTCAAGCTCCACACGGATCAAGAGCGCCTGCCCCACGTCCAGCGCCTGTCCAGGGCGCCAATCCCCAACAATCCGAGGCTCGCCCGAGCGCACATCGCCCAACATCAACCGCAGACGCGCCGCTGGCGGAGGCTGCACGGCGCCAACCTTGATCCCGTCATACGGGCTGCGCTGGGCTTCCTGGGACAACCCCCACCACAGCGCCGCTCCGGCGGCCAACAAGACCACCGCCGCCATCAACAAAGGGCGCCAGCGGTGCTTCGAGCCCGGTGGCGCCGCGCTTACTGGCGCGGCTGCGGGCTGAGATTGCGCGCTGGACCAGAAAGACTCAAAAATTTCGTCTGACTCCTGGGCGCCAAGCTGGGCCTCGGGGCCCGCGACGGCCCGAAGCAGGAGATCGGCGCTGGCGCCCTGAACCAGGACCTCAGTGGGGTCAAGCTCGGGGTCGCTGGCCGCCTTCAAGAGGGCTTTGCGCTCCTGGGAGGACAGCTCAAGGTGAAGCACACGGGCCAAGGCGCGCCCTGATCGCTCATTGTTCATGGGGTCACTCCTTCAAACTCAACGAGGGCCGAAGCCAACAGGCGCTTAAAGCGCGCCCGAAAGCGCATCAGCTTCACCGTGACGGTGCCGTGGGGCAGATCGAGCTTCTGGGCGATCTGGCGGGTGGTGTGTTCGGGTTCGGTGTACTTCAGCAGCACGATCTGGCGCAGTTGGGGGTCGCTGACCCCTTCGAGCAGTTGCCCAACGACCTCGATCCGCGCCTCTCGGTGGGCTTTGTCTTCGGACGGCGCGCTGGCGCCCTGATGGAGCGCGTAGGCGGCCAGGATCTGACGGTAGCGGTTCTCACCGGCGCCCTGTGTGCGGCAGACGTTGGCCGCGATGGTCCACAACCACGCGCGCAGCCGGGTGTGCTCGCGCAGCTTGCCGATCCCCTTAAAGGCCCGCAGCAAGATCTCCTGGACCAGATCCGTGGCGCGATCGCGGTCACGGCGAGCCGACAAAAGGCAGTAGGACATCAACGCTGGCTGGTAGGCGTCAAAAATCAGCCTCCAGGCGCGGCGATCGCCCGCCTTGGCCAACTCAAACGTCTCCTTGTCGATGTCCTGACGCTCTTTGCTCTTTGACACAGCCCGTCTCTTGGCACGCTCACCATCGGCGCGCGGCGCTGTCCGGCGCTGCGACACCCCTTTGGGCCGCGCCGCCACCCCCGCTGACTCATCACTCCATCCCATCGGCTCCACCTGTCAAACACAACGTCCAGGGAAAGACCCAAACCCAGGGCCTTTGCATGAACTGACCTGCCGGACCAGCGGGCGATTACAGGTTTTTTTGGCGCGCCAGAGGGGACACCGGGTTTTCGTGTGAAAAAAAACGCTGTAGGTCTGTAATCAAACCGCAACGCGGCCAGTCCTCAGGGCGAAGTGTCGATGGGCACAAAGACACAACCCGATGGACCCGATGGGTAGGAGCGATTTCATGAGGAGTCTGTGGATTGGATGGGGCCTGGTCTTGACCAGCATGTTGCTGGCCTGTGGTGCCAGTCACGACGGCACCAAGGGCGGCCTGGTTGGCTTTGGCCCGCAAGGGATGACCGATGAACCCGCGCGCCGCTTTGCGCTGGTCATTGGCATCGACACCTTTGACGATGAGCGCTTTAACGAGCTGCGTTACGCCACCACCGACGCCCACGCCATGGCCGAGGCCTTTGACGACTTTGACCACGTCGTGCGCCTGACCGAACCCGAAGAGACCGACCGGGAGAGCATCCTCGACACCCTGCGCGTGCTGCGCGCCAGGGCCGATCGGCCCCGCGACATCCTGGTCGTCTACGTCTCCAGCCACGGCACGCTGGCGCGCAAGCCCGGCGGCGCCTTGCAGCGCTACGTCGTGGCGCGCGACTCCAAGCTGGACCAGGTCGCCACCACCGCCATCGCCGTCCAGGACCTCGTCCAGGAGCTGGACCTGACCCAGGCGCGGCGCAAAGCCCTGATCCTGGCCATGTGCCACAGCGGCGTGGGCAAATCCCACACGGACGACGAGCTGGCCAAGGCCCTCTCGGAAGAAAAATCCCCGCTGATCCCCCTCGACGA
Organism: uncultured Pseudomonadota bacterium; assembly: GCA_937123825.1. Taxonomy (GTDB): domain Bacteria; phylum Myxococcota_A; class Bradymonadia; order Bradymonadales; genus CAKZKQ01. The sequence goes on along the minus strand of CAKZKQ010000169.1, from coordinate 23,448 downwards.
CGTCTCTGAGGCCATGATCGTCGTCTCCGCCGCCGCCCGAGGCGAGCCCGCCCGCGAAGAAGACGCCCTGGGCCACGACATCTACACCTACTACCTGCTCAAGGGCATGAAAGAGGGCGACACCGATGCCGACGGCGCCGTCACCCTCTCTGAGGCCCACGACTACGCCCGCGACAGGACCTACGCCCACACCAACGGCCTCCAGCGCCCCAGCGCCGAGACCCGCATCCTGGGCCGAGACCCGATCGTCCTCCACGGCACTCGCCAGCGCGCCGCCCTGCCCGTGCTCTACAACTACGACAACTCGGCCGAGGGCATCCGCGTGGTCGTCAACGACCGCACCAAAGGCGTCCTGCCCGGCGGCGTGGCCATGGCCCCCCGGACAACACAGCCTGCGCCTGGAGAGCGACCATGACGGAGAGGTCCTCTACGAAGGCGCGCTGACCATGGAAGAAGGCCAGCGCACCGACGTGGCCGTGTTGATCCAAGAGGCCCGGGAGTCTCACTGGCGCCACAGCCTGCGCCTGGGGACCTTTGTCCCCCTTGAGAGCGAGGTTCGGGACTTCTTCTGGCCTGTGTCGGGCAACCTCTCGTGGACCGCGGCGCACCACTGGGGCCGTCAGGGCGGGCTGGTCCTCTGGGGAAGGCTCGGCTACATGATCAGCGGCCGTCAGGACACCCGCGACACCACCGGGTACACCCTCCACGGGGCGCACGCCTCGCTGGGCGCCGGGTGGGAGTGGGCGCTCTCACCGCAGTGGTCCCTCACCCCGGCGCTCTCGCTGGGACAGTTGATGGGCGCCAGATCCCAGGGGGAACTCCTCTTTGGGAGCCTGCTCCAGGCCGAAGCCGCCATGATGTGGAGCGATGAGACGGACTACCGCATGGGGGCAGCGCTGGAGTTGGGCACGATGGTGGTCACCTTTGGCAACGAAACCCTGGCGCGCCCCATCGCGTCGCTGAGCTTCCAAATGGAATTCTGAGACCTTTTGGGCGGGGCGGGGCCGCACCTGGCGCTGGAAGCGGTCTGTGGCCGTTGGGGGCGGGCGCTGGGTTGTGGTCTATCAAGGCTCGCAGAGCGCGTCGGCGGCCTCCTGGGTGGCGCTGAGCGCCCGACACACGCGGCAGTCCACCGGCAAGTCCTGACCCAACACACACGGCAGCTCCACCGCCACTGGCTCCTGATCGGGCAGCGCCTTACAGGTCAGCGCGCCGTCTTCGGTCTCCCGCAGCGCATCGAGCGGGTGCGTCACCAGGCATCCCACGCAAAAGGTCATCCGGCGCGTCATGCCCGAGGTCTTGACCGCCTGCTCATCCAACGTCCTGGCCTGGGGCTCGATCGACACATCCACCGCAAAGGCCGCCCCCGGGTTGGGCGCCCCGGAGTCGTCCAGAAGCTCAGGGGCCTGGGCCAGAATCCGCACCAGCGACGGATCCATCAACTCGATCGGGACCACGAGGGTCTCTCCGGACAGGATCACGGCGCCTGCGGGGCTGAAAAAGTCCGGCGGCAAGACGATCGACAGAGGCTGCACAAGCGAAAACGCCACCGTCGCACCCGTGATCGTGAGCGCCTGCGGGGTGTTGTTCTGAAGACGCGCGTAGAGGACATACCCGTCGCCGCTGCTGAGGGACAGATCCAGCACCGAGCGTGTGTCCCCATCGGGCGGCGGCTCGCAGGTGGGCCCCTGGGGAGGGGCATGTCCAAGGAGGATCAGTTGCCCTTGCGGCTCGGTGCAGCTCGCCATCGCCCCCACCAACGCCACCCCCATCAAAACCATCATCAAGCGCTTGTCGTTCATGGATCACACACTCGATCGGCCAGTTCAGGGTCGCCGTAAAGCACGCGGCACAAGCGGCAATCGGTGTCAAAGTCCTGTCCGGGCTCGCAGGGCTCGACCAACGGAAGGCTCAACGACGCCCCATCTTGCGCCTGACAGGTCTGGGAACCATCCTCATCCGTCCCCATCGTACCGGGCACATAAGCCACAAGGCAGCCGCCGCAGAGCCGAACCGGGAACGTAAAGGTTCCGGTCGTCCGCACCTTACCGTCGCCCAGCGTCGAGCCCTGAAGTTCCAACTCAGTCAGGAGGGTCAAGGAAGAGCGCTGACCCGGGGCAAACTCGGGTGCGGCGGCCCACTGGGCGCCAATCTGGCTGGGGACAAGCTCAATGGGCACCGTCGCCTCCTGCCCTGCCGGGATGATGCCCTGGACAGGCACACGCAGATTCTGGGGCGGCACAAAGGAGATGTTGGGCGGGGGAACAAAGCTGATCGTGGCCTGCTCCAGTGTGATGTCCTGGGGGCCAGCGTTGATGAGGCGAGCATGGAAGGTGTAGCGCTCGGTGAGGGTGAGGTCCATGATGGAGTGGGTCACCTGGCCTGCGCGCGGTTGGCAGGCCGGGGCCACTGGAGGGGTGTGGCCAAGGAGGATCAGCTCGGGCGCCTCAGGCTCATCACAGCCTGCGCTCGCCAGCACCCCCAGCATCACAACGATCGCCCACCACCGACCCATCATCTCAACCGCGCTTGGCGCCCCGGCTCCAAAACGCGGCCGTCCACGTCGCCACGTTCAAAAGCATGTGAGGCTTTGATTGCACCAGGCTTTTGAGACAACCACAAGGCTGGGGTCACATCAAGGATCGCACAAGAGATTGGCCTGGGTGTCATCGGCCGCTCTGGCGCGGCAGACGCGGCAGTCCACCGGCAGGTCTTGCCCCATCAGGCAGGGCATCTTCACGTCCTCAAAGTTGACGCGCATCTCGGCATTGCCCAGGCCACAGGTCGGGGAGCCATCCTCGCCAGGGTTGAGGGCATCGGGCGGATGCTCAATCAGGCAGCCCACGCAGACGCTGATGGGCACCTCGATTTGGTTGACGATGACGCTGCGCCCAGTGACGCTCTGAGCCCGCAGTTCAATGGTGGCGACCACCTCAGACGAGGCCCCGAGCGCCAGGTCTCCGTTGTCGCTGCGGCGAAACTCATTTGAGAAGCGCAGGACCTTGGCCAACTGGCGGTTGATGAGCACCACGGGGACCACCGCCTGCTGGCCGGGCAGGACGGTCCCGCCAGCGGTGACATCCACGTCACTGAAGGGCAAGACATCGGCGTCGGGGTCGCTGCGAAAGCTCAGCCGCGCGCCAGTGAGCGACAGGGGCTCAGGAGAGCGGTTCTCCAGGGACGCATAGAAGATGTACTGCTCGGCCAGCACCAGATCCATCACGGAGAGCGTCACGCGGCCGGGCTCGGACACGCACAAGTTCCCTGAGGGTGGCGCGTGCCCCAAAACCGCCAGCTCAACGTCGCCAATGGGGCTGAAGTTGCCATTGGTGCATCCAGCCCAGGCACCACACAGGGCCAGACAAGCCAGGACAAGGGCCAACCTGCTTTGAACACGCATCATTGCTTCAACTCCATCGGATCACAGACCACATCGGCCATCTCGGGGTCGCTGTGCAGGGTTCGGCAGATCCGGCAATCCACCGGAAAGTCCTGGCCAACCTCGCAGGTCTCCAGCAATGGGACGCTCGTGGCGTCCCCTTCAAGGCCCTCAACCGGGCCGCAGGTCTGGCTGCCGTCTTCGTTGGCCTCAATGCTCCCAGGGACATAGCCGACCAAACACCCCGCGCAGATCTCCAGTGGAAAGGTGAACTCGCCGCTGGACTGCGCCTGACCAGTGACGGTGCTGCCCTGCACTTCCAATCGGGCCACCACCGTGATCGAGGCGCCTCGCTCCACAAACTCGGGGGCCTCAAGCAGGATGTTGCCCAACTCTGCCGGGACGATGTTGAGCGGGATGGTGGTGGCCTGACCGCTGCGCACGGCGCCCTGCATGGGCAGCAGCAGCCCGGTGGGCATCAAGAAGGAGGCCTCGGCCGGGGTCACAAAGTCCAACCGCGCCGATTCCAAAATGATCGAGTCCGACCCGCGGTTGAGCATATGGGCGTGGAAGTTGTATTTCGGGGTCAACCACAGATCCAACACCGAGCGCACAGGTTGGCTTTGGATCGACCGACACGCGCTGCCCGTGGGCGGATCATGGCCCATCAAGACCAACTCCAGACCAGACGAATCTTCGCCCGTGCAGCCTGCAAACAAGGCCAGCGCCCCCACCCACGCCGCCGCCCAAATGGCGTACGGTCTGTCAAAAGTCTGCACCATCGCTCCTCTCCCAAAAACCATCGACCCGGCATCATGTCATACACCCATCAAGACCGGGGACAGCAGAGCGCGATTACATTTTTATGGCCAAGGGCGCTTTAAGTGCCCATCAACGGCCCGCAAAGCCGCATTGCGAACCGATCAACGCCCGTTGTCTGGATCGCACAGGTGTGCCCACTGGGATTGCAGCGTCCGGCAGACCCGGCAATCGACCATGCTGTCCTGCCCTGGGCGACAGGACGTCGCGACAGGTTGGAGCACCTCTCCCACCAAGAGGTCTTCATCACAGGTCCAGTCCCCAAACTCGCCTCGAACCAGCGTGCTGGGCACGTACTCGATCAAGCACCCCACGCACAGTTCCAAAGTCAATGTCACCGGCGGCACCTTGACCGTGCGCCCTGCGGGGGTTGTCGCCCGGACCTGCACCGAAAGACCCACCTGCATTTGCGTCCCCGAGTGCCTCTCGACTGGCGCTCCATCCTCCCCAAAAACCCTGAACTCCGGGGCTTGCCTCAACATCTCAATGTCTTCAGGGCGCAGCGCGGGCATCTCCAGGACCGCTGTGGAATCAGGTCCGACCACCCCTCCAACCGGAAAAGAGTCCAGACGCCCCGACGGCAGTGAAAAGGTGAGGTTGGCCGACGTCACCCACTGCAACTCCACCGATGAGATCGTCATGGCGACGCTGCTGCGGTTCTCAAACGCCAGCAGGTACTCGTAAGTGTCGGCGACGACCAAATCCACGGTGGGCCTGACAAAGGGCGCCACCTGCGCTTCACAAGCCTCGCCGGCTTGCGGCGCATGACCCAAAAGCACCAGCTCGCTCTCACCGGCGGGCTCAAACTCCCCATCGATGCACCCAGTCACCAACAGCCCCACACACAACAACCCACTGACCTGCCGAACCACCCGAACAACCCAACCAGCCATGCTTCTGTCCTCTCGCCCTTGTCTTCCAGGGGTCAACCTCTGCGCCGCCCCTTGGCTCAACCCATTCAAACGCCTCTGGTCATCGATGGATGACCAGCCTGTGCTCACCTTCTTGCTGACCTTGCATGGACCCTTCATGGGTCGCACACGTGCGCAGATGCGATGGGACTGTCAAAGCGGGTGTAGCAAATGCGACAATCGACAGGGAAGTCCTGCCCGATGTGGCAGGTGGGCTCCGGCTGGGAGGATTCGACCTCATCGATGGCCTGGTTCATGTCGCAGGAAGGTTCACCGTCCGGGCCGGTGACGAGGACATCGAAGTCATGCTCAATCAGGCAATGGCTACAAATGGTAAAGGGCACCCTCAAGGTCTGAGACTCCACGAGGCTCCCCGAAGACGTCTGCGCACTGAGCGCCACCGTCAACCCCACATTGACCACCTCCTCACGTCCATTAAACTCAGGCGCATTCCTCAAAACGTCCCTCAAGATCGTGTCCACCACAACCACGGGGATCACAGCGCTGCCGTTGGCGGGCACAGACCCACTGGCCAGTGCGGTGATCCCCACCGGCATCGCAAAGGAAACGTCATTGGGGACATTGAAGCTGTAAGACGCCGACTCGATGAAGAGGATTTCGGAGGTCCTGTTCTCGACCCTGGCAAAGAAGACGTACTCTCTGGCCAGGCCCACATCCATGATCAGCGGCGTGGCCCCGGTGGGTCCAGGCTGACACGTGTCGCCCTCAAGCGGCGCGTGACCCAACAACCTCATCCCGTCACCCGGCGCGTAGAAGTCATCGGTGCACCCAGCCACCACCGCCATCAGACACAACATACCCGCAGCGGGCCATGCGACCCGGGTTTTGCGCCTGAAAGTCCTTTGAATTCGAGCCTCAGAGTTGAACATCTCAATCTCCGTACAATGCTTCGCACAACGGGGTGGGCTTTAAACGGCGAGATCACCTCTTTTTAAAGAGCCGCCATCAGCGTTTGTGTTGTGGGAGCCAGAACCGGGTTCTGTCATTGAACCCAGGTTGCTTTGAGCCGACTTGAATGGATGGTGCCCGCGTGGTTTGGCGTGATCAACCCACACCACCGTGCAAGCACGATGGCGCGTTCATGAATCAAGACCCTGACCACTGTGGGATGATTACGTTTTTATGGCCTTTGGGTTCCAGACCCTGCCTGCGAAAGAGGACCGAGCCCGATGGTGACGAGAAAAAAATAAGAGTCACCACCGCTCAGGAGCTGCAGCGCTCAAGGATCGCAGATGTAGTTCAGATCGGGTTCGTTCTGATAGAGGGCGCGGCAATCGCGACAATCCACAGGAAAGTCCTGCCCCAACTGGCACGGTGTCTCCCACTGTGGCCCTGGCGAAAATTGCTCACAGGTTGTTCTGCCATCATCGCCAATGGAGAGCGCATCCAGCGGATGTTCAAGCAAGCAAGAGTGGCACAGATTCAACGGTATGGTCAGCGCGTTGGCCTGGACCGTCTTACCTGAGACCGTCCGCCCTTCAACACTCAAAGTGGCCACCACCGTCACCAGAGCGCCTTTTTGAGTAAACTCGGAAGCTTGAGCCAACCTCTGAGCAGCCTCTCCATCCAAGAGCTCCAACGGCAAAGCCGCACGTTGGCCCGGCTCCAGACGTAGGAGCACCCCATTGATGTCGAATGTTTGGGGCTCAATGGCAAAAGAGACATTTTCAGGCACCAGCCAACGCACCCCAGCCCCGGTCACCTCCACGGGCTCATTTGAGCGGTTTTCCATCGCCACGTGGGCCGTATACTCCCCGGCAAAGACCACATCCAACGAAAACGTCGCGCCGCTCGAATTCAAAGTCGGCTCACAACGCTCTCCAGCCAAAGGCGCGTGACCCAGCACCGCCAGGAAAGGGACGTCCTCCGACTGCTGAGTGCAACCGACCAGCAAAAGCCCAGTGCACAGGGCACACAACACCAAAGCCCCTTTGCTGCACGCAGCGATGTTCAGAAGCTCGGCACCCCACACAAAAGATCTGTTGAGTTGGAGGTTCATGGCGCACACACCTCCGCCCCTGTATCCAGGTCCACAAAGAGCCTTTGACACAGGCGGCAATCCACCGGCTCATCCTGTCCGGGACGACACACCTCGCGGATGGAAGGCGGATTGTGGCCTGCGGGAAATTTGCGCAGGTCACAAGACAGCTCACCGTCCTCATCCACAAAAAGCACCTCGGGATCGTGCTTGATCAAACACCCCCAACAGAACGTCAACGGCATCACAAACACCTCGGTCCTGAACGCACGCCCCGAGGGATGCTCAGCCTCGACACTCAGCCTCACCTCAACCTCCACGGAAAGCGCATCAAGAGGCGCGGCGCTCAACACCCAGCCCAACGTCACATCGACCAACTCCAGCGGCGCCACAAACTCCTGACCAGGCTCAATGGTGCCCGCAATGGGCATACGCACCCCTTGCGGCAAAGCAAATGGCGCATCCTCAGGGGGCAGCAACGAGAACTCGACGGTTTTGAGCAGCAACACATCTTTGGTGCGGTTTTCCAACCGCGCATCAAACCAGTATTGGCCAGCAAAAAGCAGATCCATGACCGCAGCGCTGCCCTCATCAGACCCAAACCCACAGGCCGCCCCTTGACGCAGTCCACGGCCAGTCAACGCAAAACTCTGCTTGGGTGAATAGGCAATGGCATCCTCCCCACACCCAGAACACACCAAACTCAAACACAACAACCCAACCGCACATAACCGGGGGACTCGAATGTTCTTCAACAAAATCACACCTTCTACATTGGCCGCAGGTACCACAGAGTAAGCGCACAACCCGGCCAGATGTGACCGCAAACTCGCCAGCGCAATCGATACGTGCAGCAGGCTGTATTGGAGAACCCAACCGGCCCAAGCAGTGGGCTTTGCTGTGAGAACGCGCTGGGTTTGAGACAGGTGGCTTTGCTGTGGGAACCAACTTGATTCGAGCAGTGGGCTTTGTTGGAAGACCCGAGCGGTGAGTGTCGTGTCAAGCGATTATAGCGCTCACAAGGGGTGACGGAGCAGGCCATTGGCTTTGCTGTGGGAACGCGCTTGATTTGGGACAGGCGGCTTTGATGAGTCACCCAGGTGGTTAGGAACAGGCAATTATAGCGCTCACAAGGGGTGACGGAGCAGGCCTGCGGCCGTGCTCTCTAGAGACTCCGCTGGAGTCTCCAAACCTCTTGTTCGCTTGGTGGCTTCGCTGGGGAGCGCGGTTGATTCACACAGGTGGTTGTGCTGGGAGAACGTGGTTGATTCCAGCAGGATGCTTCGCTGGGGAACGTAATTTAACCCGCAGGTGACGTTGTTGGGTCACCGAGACTGAACCACCACCAGCCCCACGCAAAACCCAACCACTTCAGCGAGAAAAGGTCTGACAGACGAGCGCCAGCCACGGCGGCGCTATTTGGAGGGGGTGACTTTGGCGTCTTCGACGATGACGCCGTACTTGTAGCCGGCGCCGAAGTCGCGGTTGAGGCTGAGTTTGCCTTCGATGACGACCAAATCGCCGACTTTGGGGGTGTCGGCGGTGGTGACGGTCAGGTCGTGGTTGCCCGAGGCGGCCTGGCCGCTGCCATCCTGGATATGGATCCAGTTTTTACCCAGGATCTGGGCGTTGAACTTCACCACGCGGCCACGGATTTTGACCGTCTTGCCACCCAGCGCGTCTTTCTGGGCAAAGACCTCGGCGACTTGCTGGCCGCCTTCGGCCTTGGCGATGCCGCCGATGTCAATGCGGGGGTTGCTGGCGGTGGCGCCAGGGCTGACCGGGCGGTTGGGGTTGTCGCCGTGGGCCTGGCCTTTGGGGTCGGCGGGCGAGGACGCCGGGGCCGACGCGGGGCCTTTGGCGGGCGCTGACGCTGCCGCCGAAGCGGGCCCGGAGGCGGGCATGGTGGGCTTCTTGACCGGCTCAGCGCCCTGGACGCTCTCCACAAAGAAGATCCGGTCAAAGGTCATGTTCAGGGACTTGCTGTGGAAGTTGGTCATGACCGTTCCAGCCGGGATCACCACAGTGTCACCAATCTTGGTCTTGACCTCGGTCACCGCAGCCCAGATGTCACCGCTGGCGGTCGAGACCCGCAGGTAGGTGTAGCCACCGGCGTGGTGCACTTCGGCCACCTTGCCGGGCAGACCCGAGCGCGGCAGCGCATCGACCTTGGCCGACGGCGCGGCTTTGGTGGGTTCACCAGTGGGCGCGGCGGCCTTGGTGGCCCCTTGTTGACCCTGGGCGGTGCCGCCAGCGGGCTTTGCGGCCTCGGTCGACTGACATCCAGCCGCCAACAACACAGCCACCACAATCAAAATCGCTTGCACGTGTTTCACGGACAAAACTCCTCCAACGGCCACCCTTTGGGGCGGCCCATCAAACACCCGCGCGCTTGCCGCCGTGCCGAGTCCTCCAGGGACACGGGCAGCCTCAGCCGCGCAAGAGCACCCCGGCGACATCCATGCCAGCCGCCACCGGGCACCGCGCCATGTGCCACCGCGCCCACAATCGACGCGGATTTCAAAGCTGGGCACAAGGCGCATCCAGGCACACCATACACCGAGGGCCCAAGAACCGCGAGCACAACCGCCCACATCGACCCACCAACCACAAAAGCCCCCGCAGTCGCCGCCCAAAGGCAGCGTCCGCGAGGGCTCTTCTGACACAAAACACTCAGCGCTCATCCAGGAGGGACCGGCTCAACGCCGCCGCCCTCCTCCCACCTCAAATCTCGGTCGAGACGGTCTTCAAGAGCGGGGGTTGGGAACCGCCGCTGCTGGGGGGCGGAGATGACTGGTCCTCATTGTTGGTGTTTTCTTTGTCCATATCTTCAAAAATATCGTTTTCGACTTCGTTTTGGACATCGACAAAGTTCTTCACGTCGCCTTTGAAGTTGGACTTGGACGACGCCTTGAAGTTGGGCGCAGGCGGCTCGTTGGAGAAGGTCTGCCCCATGTTTTTGATGCCATCGACAGAGACGCGCAGTTCAACACCACGGGCGATGTCCGCTTGGAGATTGGCCGGCAGCTTCGGCGGGGCGTCCAGGGGCAGATCGGCGTCGGGATCGGGCGCGACCTGCTGCTTCGGAGCCTTCTTGGCGGCCTTGGACTTCACATATTTCCTGTGCTGCTTGAAACCTGCCATCAGGCTCTGCCAGGCCGCTTGCTGAAACTGCGGGGTGTTGGCGGCGTACTTGGCCCCCGTAAAGTTCTCTTGCAGGTCGGCGTCGCCCGAATCGGAGTTGAGGAACTTGATGGTGTTCTTCATCCGCTGCTTGTCGCGCTTGCTGTACTTGGGCTTGTTGTTCTTCTTGTTGCTGGACTTCCAGGTCTTGCCCGCAGGCTTGCGGGGCTTGGGCGCAGGACCAGCCTGACCGGGCGGATAGAGCCCCGTCGGGTCGGTGGCGGTGCCAAAGTTGCCGCCCACGTAGGCGTAAGCCGTGGTGGAGTGGCCCAGCATCCCAAAGGACTCGGCCCCGGCGTTGGCAAAGAAGGGGTCAATGGACAGCCAGCGGCCCGTGTTCGGGTCCAGGTAGCGCCACTGCGTGCGGATCAGCCCGGTGGCCCGGTCGTGCTCCAGCCCCGTAAAGCCGTAATCATCCACATACCCCCAGCTGTCGGGCCGCTCGGTGCCCGTCAGGAAGAACGCGCGCTCGCCCAACACCTGAGCCTCACCGTCCACCAGACCAGTGGCCATCGTCAGGCTCCCCAGATGATCGTGGTGCAGGTAGGTGGTGCCATCGTCGGGACCGGTCTCCATCAAGAGGCGGCGCACGCTGGACCAGAGCAGCGGCCCGGACTCTTCACCGGCTTCGGCGGCGGCCAAAGCATCGGCGCTGTTGATCTGACCATCGTCAACCCGGTCGCTGAAGACCGTCGTGGCCAGACTGTCGCTCTCCAACCTGGCCACGCGAGCCCGACCCAGCCTCACGTAGAGGGTCGAGATGCCATCGCGGACCTCAAAGTCAAAGTCGCCGTAGAGGGTCGTCTGATCGCCCTCTTGCTTGACCACGCGGTCAAACTGAGACCCGCAGGTGTAGGTCGCCAGCGTCTCACCACCGGCCTCCACGCTCTTCAGACGGCCTTTAAAGTCCCAATCGAGGGTCTGATCGCCGCGCGTGGTCGTGTGACCGGCTTCGTCGTAGTCAAAGAGGACACCGTTGAACTCGGTGACGGCGTTGGGCGCGTAGGAGTCGTAGCTGAGCGAGCCCACCGGCGCCGCGCTGCCCTGTCCCTGTGAGGAGCCGCGCTGGACCATGTTGTCCAACATGTCAAAGTCAAAGGTCAGCGTCTCATCTTGTCCGGCCACCTCCATCTCGATCGTCCGGTTGCGGTACCAGGCGTCGTAGGTGTAGCGCGCATCAAAGTTGGGGTGCGCCGGGGAGGCGTCGGCCAGATCGTCGATCGACAGCACGTTGCCCACGCGGTCAAACTCGTAGGCAAAGCCCTGCAAGACCTCGCCACCCTGGCCCGTCACGCGGCGCTCAGACGGGCGGAAGAGCGCGTCATAGTCGCGCGTGGTCTGCGTCCCGTCGCCGTAAGTCACACCAGTGCGCAGTCCGCGCTCGTCGTAGGTGATGTCCTCAAGCAAGCCGTCGATCCCCACCAGACGCGAGCCATCGTCGTGGCTGCGCGAGATCACCTGCCCATCGGGGTAGACCACCTCTTTGAGGCGGTTGGCGTCGTCGTAACGCAGCTCCGTGTCCAGCGACAGGCCCGCGATCACGCGGCGCTTGATGACCGGACGGCCGCGCAGATCCAGCCCAGTGTACTCAAAGGCGCGTTGGCCATCGGGACCGGGGTAGCTGACCGACGTCACCACGCCCTCGGCGTTGGTGCACAGGAGTTCATCGCAGTCGGGGTCAAAGTCCCGCTTGTACTCAATGAGGGTGCCTTCACGGTCGGCGGCGTCGTACTGGGCCGTCATGCGGTTGAGGCCATCAAACTCGGCAGCGATCACCACGCCGCGCGCGTCGGTGAAGCGCACCAGGTTGGAGGCGTCGTCGTACTCAAAGGTCGCCTCGGCGGCGGTGTTGGGGTCTTCGCGGCGCACGATCCGCCCCACAAGGTCCTGGGTCTGGGTCTTGACGTTGCCCTCAGGGTCCATGGACTTATGAATCCGGCCCAGGCTGTCGTAGATCAGGCTGTAGGTGGCCACATCGTCGGCGTTCAACTGGCGCTCAATGTGCGTGGCCAGCCCCAGACCGTTGATGTGTGTGACGGTGGGCGTGTCAAAGTGGACGCTCTCGGGGTCGTTGTCCTCGGCGTCGTAGCTCAGCGTGGCCAGCGGCTCATAGGCGGTGCGGCGCACCGAAGCGGTGCCGTAGATGCCAGCGTCTGGCACCGTGACCTCAAGGATCCGGCCGGCCGCGTCGTAGCGGGACGTCGTCGCCAGAACCCCCTGGGGGGCGCTGGTGTCACACTGGTCGGCGTCGGGGCCCTCATCAACGTAGGGCTGGAAGATCTCCACACCGTTGGAGCGCAGGTTGTAGCGGGTCAGGCCCGAGACCTGATAGCGGTTCTGGGCCAGACGCGAGCGGCTCTGGAACGCGCGCCCGCGGCCATCGACACAAAGGATCGTCTCAAGGTCAAAGTCGCCGTTCACCTCGGAGCGCTGGCGAGTGATGATGCGGCTGGCGGGGCTCTGCAGGTCGTACTCGAAGGTCTCGTTGGGCGCGGCGGTGGTGTTGCCGGGCTGGTAGCGCTCGGTGACGCGACCAAACTCGTCGTAGGACATGGTCCAGGCGCGGCGCGTGGAGACGACCTGATCGTTCACAACGCGCATCCAGGCGGTCACCTCAACGGCGTTGTCAAAGAGGTCTTCGTAGACGACCTCGCGGCGCAGGCGGTAGGGGCTGCCTTCGGCGTCTTCGAGCAGCAGCTCGGCGCGCTCAACGCGCAGGCCTTCTTCATCGTAGACGTACTCGCGGCGGTGGGTTTGACCCTGGGCAGTGCCCAGCGGATCGAGGGCGGCCACGACGTTGCCGTCGTCATCGTAGGCACGACGAGTGCTGGCGATGACGTCGTCGCTGTCGATGTCGCGCTTGTGGGTGACGCGGGTGGTGTCGCCGCGGGTCAGGAAGCCAAGGGGCAGGCCCTCAAAGTCGTTGCCGTCGTAGTAGACGTTGCGCTCGCTGACCAGCGCGCTGCCTTCGCGGCCATAGGTGCGGATGCGGAAGGGGGCGCTGATCAGCCACAGGCCGTCGGTCTGGGAGGTGGGGACAAACTCGGTCTCGGTGAAGGTCTCATCGCCCAGGCACTGGCTGCCGCAGGGGCGGCCAAAGTCTTCGGCGTCGCGGTCGCCGCAGGGCTCGCAGGAGCCGCCGCCGACGCTGGTGACGCCCTGGTTGTTGGAGCGCGTCACGTTGCCGTAGCCGTCGTAGGCGTAGGCGCTCTCGACGGTGATCCACTCGGACTGCGCGGCGCCCTCCATGCTCACGCCACGCATGGCGACGGGGCAGATGAAACGCACGGGGAACTCGGTGCCATCGGGGACTTCGGCGACCTCACAGTCGTCGTAGGTGGTCTCGTTGGTGGTCAGCACGCGGCCGCCGCTGGAGGCTTCGGCGCGCAGCAACAGGCCGTGGAAGTAGGGATCCTGGGCGCCCACATCGTAGGTCTGCACCACGCGGCCCTCTTCGACGGTCTCGTCACCCAAAGTGACCATTTCCACGCGCTCAAAGCCGCGGAATTGCTTCTCGTTGCCGTCGTAGAAACCGTCTTTGTAGACAAACTCGGTGATCTCGTGGAGGTCGGTCAGCAGGTCGTATTTGTCGAGCCGACGCACGACGTTCATGGGGAAGGGGATCTTGTAGTTCCAGGCTTCCCAGCCGCCGTCGCGGGCCATTTGCTGGGCGGCGGTCTCGTAGGTGATGTCGGTGACCATCCCGATGCCGTTGGTGATGCGGGTCATCAGGTTGGGGCGCAGCGGAAAGAGTTCCAGGGCGTCGACTTTGCCGTTGGCCTGGATCCAGACCACGTCCGAAGAGCCGTTGCCGTTCATGTCGGCAAAAAGCACCGTGGTGGTCGCGTCGCGCAAGGGGATCTCGCCTTCGACGTCGGCGCTCTCAAGCTGAATCAGGTCATCAAACGACGAGGAGTTGTCGTTGAGGGCAAAGCTGACGGACGTGCCCTGCACAATGACGATGTCAGCCAGGGCGTCGCCGTTGATGTCCTCAAGCTCGGCCAGCTCGACCTCGGCCTGGCTCAGCGACAGGCCGCTGATGTTGACCCAGTCGCCCCACATGCCGCGGCCGTAGTTGAGCCGGTAGCGCAGCGAGCCGAGTTGGAGTTGGACCACATCCAACAAGCCGTCGCCGTTCATGTCGCTCAGTTGGAGGTTGTTCTCTTCAAAACCCGCCTCAAGGCTGACCAGGCTATCGACGGTCTCAAAGCCGTCGTCGCCTCCGTTCATGAAGAAGCTGGTTTCAAAGGCGGTGGCGCGGATGAGGTCGATGCGGCGGTCGTTGTTGATGTCCATGAAGCGCAGCGACTGGAGGTCGCCCTCTTCGGCGTCAAAATCTTCAGAGAGGGCGTCGGCCAGGGCGCTGGTGCCCTCGACGCTGGCGTCCTGGTCCCAGTCGCCGTTGCCCTTGTTGATGAGGGTCTGGCCGGTGGCGGCGTTGATGAGGTCGGTGAAGCCGTCGCCGTTGACGTCCAGGACCTGGACGGTGGGCTGGGTGAGGTTGTGGCTGCTGCGGGTGCCGACGTTGCTCAGGCGCGGGGTGGCGTCAAAGACGCCGGTGCCGTCTTCCTGGGCGATGTTGAGGAAGAAGCGGTGGGCGCCGTTCTGAGTGGCGTCGATGATGTCGGGCAGCGCGTCGCCGTTGATGTCGATGAGTTGGCTGGTGCGGGCGCCGAAGCTGGCCTCGACCTGGCCCATGTCCATCATGCGCGGCGAGTTGCCGTCGCCGCCGAGGCTTTGAGAGTATTCGAATTCGAACTGGATGGGGTAGGTGGTGCCGCGTACGCCCTGGCGAGAGACGCGCCCAAGGAGAGAGATGCCTCCGGACTGGTCCAGCGGCAGATAGTTCATGGCGTAGCGGGTGACGGTCACGCCTCGGCTCAAAATGTTGATGCCGGTCATGCGCTGGTCGAGGACCGCGTTGAAGCCAAAGCTGGCGTCGCTGAGCAGGTCCAGGCCGCCCTCATCGCTGCGCTCTTCGTATTCAAAGGTGACTTCGTAGGTGGGGTTGTCATTGACGAAGACGTAGCCGACATGCACGGGCAGGTTGTAGAAGCCAAATTTCTGGTAGGTCCAGCGGATGCTGTGGCCGTAGACATCGACCTTTTCGGTCAGGTTGTAGACCGCGGTGCCTTCGGCGTCGCCCATGCGGGCGCCGGGGACCAGGGTGCCGTCTGCGGTGGCGCCAAAGTAGGCTTTGGAGCCGTCGGGATATTCGGCGATCCAATAACCCTCATCGCCGCTGCCGGCCTCCATCCAGGTGTAGCGTATAAAGCCTTTTTCATAGCGGGCGCGGTAGACGGGGGGGTTGGTGCCGGGCAGGCGGACAAGCTGGGCGCCGCCGCTGGCCGAAAAATCGTCGTCCAGGCCATATTCGGGCAGACCCCGGTAGGTCATGCGCTCGACGGTGGGCAATGAGATGGACCACCCCATGCCCACAAGGCCGCTGCCGCCGCCGGAGCTGTAGCTCAGGGAGAGTTCGGGGGTGACGGCCCCAAAGCCCGGCGGCACGTTGATGGCCACCGAGTGGGTCATGGTCCCCATGCTGGGGCTGATGGTGGTGTTGTCGCCGACGCCTTCGAGGCTGCCGGGGCCTTCGGGGAGGCTGACGCGGTCGTCGCTGACGCCGGTCTGGGCAAATGCGCTGGTGGCCAGCATCAAACTGGCCGCCAGGATACACCCACCAAGCAGAACGTTTCTTCTATGACACATGTGGACTCCTTTGGCTTGAGCACGCGCGCTGACATCCTCGTCAATCGCGCCGCCACACAAAGGCAAAAGGCGTGCCACATGCGGAGTCCGTAAAATGCGGCTCCGTGCCGTCACAGCCGTCCATAACGCTGTATAAAACGCTGCAAAAAACAGCGCGACACACAGGGTTATGAACACACAGGTCTGTCTTGAACTAGAAGGGTTTCAAGACCGCCATGATGGCCGCCAGCAGGCCCAGCGCCGGGACGACGTACCACATGGCCTTGGCCAGTTGGGGCTTGCGCTGGATGGGCACCATCAGGCCGCCAAACGCCAGCCAGACCACCAGCTTGACCCAGACCCAGGGGGAGCCAGCAAACGAGAACCCGCCCTTGGCCAGCAGGCCAAAGCCCGCCACCAGGACCAGAAGCAGCCCGACGCCGTGGGAGATCGCGATCCACTTGCGCCCTTTGTTGTCTTCCTTGGTGCCGCCATTCATTCCGTGAAGGCAGGCCCCGCCAAAGGCCAGGAAGGTCAACATGATCCCCACGAAGTGCATGATCCGATAAAATTCAGCAGGCACTCTATCCTCCTTATGCGGCAGCGTGACACCAGACCCCGGACCCAACGCACCCCAAATGGGCGTGCGGTGGTGTGTGATTGGCCAGTGTGCCCTGCCCTTGCGTGTTTCAAACGTGTTCCAAATGAGTCTGCCCCGACGACGCCGCACGGTGCGACATCGCCGGTAAAGCGTGCCTGTATCCGTATAACGGCCCGGCGCCCAGGGCAACCCAAAGTGGGCCTTTCGTGTCCGGTTTGGCACGGCTCCGCAGTCCTTGATGCGCTCACGCACCCAAGAGTGCCCCTTCTTTGCGCCAACGGTGTCAGAAAACCCACTCTTCACCGTCCTGGGACAACGCCTGCGATGTCCGAAGGTCATCGCAGAGCCGACAACGGGCTTGACATTGCGACGGGTTTCGGAGTAGGCGCTATGGCGTGAAAAATCCGCTGCGACCTGACCCAGGGGTCAACAGCAGCATCAGGGTGATGGGGAAGCCCCCTCACCATCAGGGAGGCCCCGTGGCTAAAGAAGAAGGCATTACAGTAGAAGGCACCGTCCTTGAGTCGCTCAAGGGAGCGATGTTCCGGGTCGAGCTTGAAAACGGACACGTCGTGCTGGCGCACATCTCTGGCAAGATGCGCAAGTACTACATCCGCATCCTGCCCGGTGACCGCGTCACCGTCGAACTCTCCCCCTACGATCTCAAGCGCGGTCGCATCGTCTACCGCTCCAAGTGACGCCCCGGGCGTCAATCCAGCGCTCTGAGCACTGAGTCCAACTGCGCGTCAACCACGACGGGCTTGTTGGCGGACGACGACTCAATTCCCTCCAGCGTTCCACGGTGGTACGCCACTGCTGCGTCTGGATCCTTGAGCACGTGTCCGGTCAGCACGCCGCAGACTTGCGCCTGCGGTGAAATGATCCCGGACGCCACCAATTTTTTCAGCCCCGCGACCGTCGCACACGACGCAGGCTCGGCCCCGATGCCCTGAGCGTCGACTTGCGCCTTGGCGTCCATGATCTCCTGGTCGGTGACCTGCTCCACCACACCGCCGAGCGCCTTGAGCCAGCCCCAACTGCGCCCAAACGACACCGGATCGCCGATCTTGATGGCCGAGGCCAGCGTCTTGGCCTTGACCGGCCTCAACACGCCGTCGCTGTGCCAGGCGTTGTAGAGCGGGTTGGCGCCTGCGGCCTGGATCACGGCGATTCTGGGCAGGCGATCGATGAGGCCGACCGCCTTCATCTCCACCAACCCCTTGGCGATGGCGGTGTTGTTGCCCAGGTTGCCCCCCGGCACCACGATCCAATCGGGCACCTGCCAGTCCAGGTCCTGCACGATCTCCATCCCAATGGCCTTTTGACCCTCGATGCGAAACGGGTTGACGGAGTTGAGCAGGTAGATCCCCTCTTTTTGGCAGACGGCCTGCACCAAGGACATCGCCGCGTCAAAGTCCCCACGGATTTGCAGCGTCCGCGCCCCGTAAGCCAGCGCCTGGCAGAGCTTGCCGTAGGCGATGTTGCCATCTGGGACAAAGACGTAGGCCTTCATCCCGGCCTGGGCCGCGTAGGAGGCCACCGAGGCCGACGTGTTGCCGGTGGAGGCCACCGCCACGCGCTCCATCCCCAGCGCCCTGGCGGCGCTCATCCCGGCGGTCATGCCGCGATCTTTGAACGAGCCGGTGGGGTTTTCGCCCTCATGCTTGAGCCACAGCGCGTCCATCCCCGCCCACGACGCCACCCGGGGCGCAGGGTAGAGGTTGGTGTTGCCCTCGGGCTTGGTGACCACGTTTTCGGGCTCCAAAGGCAGGATCAACTCCCGAAAGCGCCATACGCCAGAACGATCCAGGCGCTTGCGGCTGGCCAGACGCGCGTCAAAGCCCTGGCGAGTCGGCGCAGGCGCGCGGCCATCGGTGAATCGAGCCAAATCGTGCTTGACGTCCAGCGTGCTGCCGCAATCGCAGCGGTAGCGCACCTCCAGCGCCGGATACTCGGCGTCGCAAGATGTGCAGACCATCTTCCATGGGTACTGGGTCATCTCCTCCCCTCCTTACGGCCACCAAAAGTGCGGGTCCAGGGGGCGCGTCCCCTGGCCGGGGGTCTGGGGGTGGAACCCCCACTGCAACAGGCCGATGGGGGATGTCATCCCCCAAACCCCCTGACCAGGGAGCGCGCTCCCTGGACCCGCGGCTTTGCTCTTCTTAAATGGTCCCCGAGATCATCCGCGCGCCGGAGCACTCGGCGGGCGACACGATTGCGGGTCGGCAAGTCAGGCCTGCGGCCTTAAAAGCCCTGATCATCGCGTCGGCGGCTTTCTGGGCGCTGCGCGGGCTGCGGCAGAGCGCAAAGATCGACGGCCCGGCCCCGCTGATGGAGCTGCCCAACGCACCGGCGTCCAACGCCGCGTCCATGGCAGCCTGCCCACCAGGGATCAGCGCCGCCCGGGCAGGCGTCACGATCTCGTCGTGGATGCTGCGGCCCAGCAGCGCCAGATCGCCGGTGTGGCAAGCGCTGACGATCGCCGCCACGTTGGCCATCGTCCGCACCATGACCCCCATGGAGACCGCCTCGGGCAACGCCGCGCGCGCCTGACGCGTGGGCAACTCAAAGTGGGGCGTGACCACCGCCACCGTCAGACCATCGGGCACCGGCAAACGGATCAACTCCAACGGCTCGACGCGCCGCACCATGATCAACCCACCCAGAACCGCAGGCGCCACATTGTCGGCGTGGCGGCCGCTGACCGCCGCCTCGGCTTCGACGCAGGCCTCCACCAGCGCTGTTTTGCGCAGCGGTGAGCCCACCAGGAGGTTGGTCGCCACGGCGGCTGCGGCGGCCGAAGCAGCCGAACTGCCCATCCCCGAGCCCATCGGCATGCCTTTGACGATCGAGAGCTCAACGCGAGCCTCGACCCCGGCCATCTTCAGCACATGGGCAGCGGCGATGCCCGCAGTGTTGGACGCGGCGTCGAGCGGCAAGACCCCGCCATCGCCTTCAATCGACGCGATCACCACGCCAGTGGCCCCCGAAACGCGCCGGGCCGTGACCTCATCACCAGCCCCCTCGATCGCCAACCCCAGAATGTCAAAACCAGGGCCCAGATTGGCCACGGTCGCAGGTGCAAAGACGGTCACGGACGCTTCGTTTTGATTGTTCATCGTCATACTCACCTCAAAGCCTCCTCTCGGCAGCAACGCGCAGGACATCGCCCAGCACGCCCATCGCGGTCACTTCCACCCCCGCCCCAGGACCCGTGATCACCAGCGGTCTGGTGTTGTAGCGGTCGGACACAAAGAGGATTTGGTTGTCGGTGCCGCTGAGCATGCCCGCTGCCGAGCCCTTGGGCACCGACACCGGCCCCACCTCGGCCCTACCAGGCCACACCCGAGCCACATAGCGCAAGACCTCACCGCGCTGGGCGGCCTGGGTCACCTGACGCCCCATGTCATCGTCCATGGCCTCAAGGTGCTCCATCAGCGCCGCCATGGACATCCCAGACAGCGCCTCATCCACCAGTCCCTTGACCTCAACTTGCGCCCCTTCACCAAGCAACCCTGACAAGCGCCCCAGGATCACGGCCTTGCGACCCACATCAGCGCCGCACAGGTCTGCCACCGGATCCGGCTCGGTGTAGCCAAGCTCCACCGCCTCGCGCACCGCCTCAGAAAAGCGCACGCCCGCCTCAAGTCGCCCCATCAGAAAGCCAAGCGTCCCAGAGAGGCAACCTTCAACACGCTCCACCCGATCGCCGGTGTCCATCAGCATCTGCAGCGTGTCCACCACAGGCAGCCCAGCGCCCACAGTCGCCTCGGCCTTCAAAAGCCGACCCGACTGCCCCGACGCCGCAGCGAGCGCCTGAAACGAATCCCAAGGGCCCGCCAGCGGCTTCTTGTTGGCCGTCACCACATCGGCGCCCGCCAGCAAAGCCGCCTCAAAGGCCTCCTGCACATCATCGCTGTCCGAAACATCCACCAAAACCGGCCGAGACAGGCGCCAACGCATGGCCTCTTTGACCATCTGAGCCGCCGAACCCCCTTTGGTCGCCTCTGCCTGGTTCGCCAGCGCGCCGCCCCTGGACTTGGCCTCAAAGAGCGCCCGCAAACGCTCGGCCCCCAGCCCCAACGGCTCAAAAATAAAGCCCGAGCGGTCTGACACCGCCACCACGCGCATCTGAAGCCCAAAGCGCTCCAACACATACGCCTGGCGCTCCAGGACCAACTCCAAGAGCGTCCGCCCAATGCTGCCAAAACCCAGCAACATCAAATCCAAACACTGGGCCGTATCCACACCCGTATCCAGGCGATGCAGCCCAAACCCCTGATGAATCGCCCGCAGCGCCCTGTCGGTATCGCGCTCATCGACGGCCACCGAGATGTTCAACTCGCTCGACCCCTGCGCGATCGCCAAAATATTGATCCGGGCGCTGCCCAGTTCATCCAGCACTCGCCCCGCAATCCCCGGACGGTGGGCCATCCCCAGCCCCACCGCCGCCACAAGCCCCACGCCCCGGCGCACCGAGATCTCCTCGACCTCACCGCGGGACAGCTCGGCTCGAAACGCCCGTTTAAGCGCACGCTCGGCGGCGGCCACGTCGCCTTGAGGCACCGCAAAGCAGATCGAGGCTTCAGAGCTGGACTGGCTGATCATGGTGACGTTGATCCGGGCGCTGGCCAGAGCCTTGAAGACCCGCGCCGCCACACCAGGCACCCCCGCCATGCCCTTGCCCTCGACCGACACCAGCGCATGGCTGCGCACGGCGCTGATCGCCTTGACCGGGTGCGACCCTGGGGTAAAGCGCCCATCGATGACGGTGCCGGGGGCCTCTGGGCGCATGGTGTTGCGCGACCAGACCGGGATCCCCAAGGTGGCCACCGGGATCATGGTGCGCTGGTGGAGCACCTTGGCGCCGTAGTACGACATCTCGGCCGCCTCACGGAAGTTGAGTTGGGGGATCACCCGCGCCTGCGGCACCACCCTTGGATCGGCGCTATACACCCCATCCACGTCGCTCCACAGCGTCACCTTGGACGCCTCAAGCGCCGAGGCCAGGAGCGTCGCTGAGAGATCCGAGCCGCCCCGACCCATCGTCGTCGTCCCCCCATCGGGGGCCTGACCACAAAACCCGGTGACGATCGGCAAACGTCCAGCATCAAGGTGGGGCCGCAGCGCCGCGCCGATGGTCCGCTCTGTGACGCCGTAGAGCGGGTTGGCCGAACCAAACCCACCATCGGTCATCACAAAGACATCGGCGTCCAACGCCACCGCGTCCAAACCACACCGACGCATGGCCACCGCCACCAGCCGCACCGACATCTTCTCCCCGCAAGCCAGGACCCGATCGCGCGTCCGGGCGCTGAGCTGCCCCAACAGGGCCGAGGCCCCCAGCAGCTCCTTCAATTGCGCGCAGATCCCCGCAACCTCCTCCCACACCGGCGCTGAATCCTCGTCGGTCGCCAAGACCTTCAGGGCCTCTTTGTGGCGCGCCTGGAGCCCATCGATGATCTCAATCGCTTCCTGACGAAGCCCGCGCCCTGCGGCAGCGCACGCCGACACCAACGCGTCGGTCACCTTTGTCATGGCCGAGGCCACCACCACAAGCTCACCGCGCGCCACACCCTGGGACACCACCAGCTCTGCAGCCGCAAGCATCCGCTCGGCGCTGCCCACGCTGGTGCCTCCAAACTTGTACACCTCAACCATCGCTCTCAACACCTCACTTCAGACACCAGAATCCACTTGGATAGCCTCCAAGCCCACACCAAGCGCTGCCTTTGCACCAATCAGGGGAGGATCGGTGTGTTGTGTTGTAGTGCGTTGGGGCTCTGATGGCCAGAAAGGCGCGTAGGGAAGGTGTCAGGGACCTTTACAAGTCCCCCAAAACATTCAGAAAACACCGCCGATCCCTCACCCTCTCCCCACGGCGACTTCCGAAAGACAGCGCAGCGACATAGGGGCGAGAAAAAAGAGGCGCGACATTGCCTGGGAAGGTGCCGGAGACCTTTACAACCCTCTAAAATCATTCAGAAAACGCCCCAAACCACCTCAAGCGTGACGGTTTTGCAGGCGGCGATGCCGATGGCTGAAGACCGCGCCCACAATCAAGCGCGTCAAAGGCGCGGCAAGGCCAAGGCGCGGCACAAAGGTGACGGTGTCGGTGATGCGACAGCCCTCGGGGGTGTCCTGGAGGGTGCGTTCGTGGCGCCACAGTGACTGGAGCCAGGAGGTGGACGACTCGACAAAGCCGTGGCCGGGGTGGACTTCAAAGAGGCGCAGGGCGTGAAGATCCACAGGCAAGAGGCCGCCGAGCAGCAGCCAGCTTTTAAAGGCCACCTGACCAAGGGGGGCGTCTTCGATCCGAAAGCCTCTGGCCTCTTTGGGGCTGGTCATGCGAATCAGGGGCATCAACTCGGCGTTGACGCCGTCCATGGTGCCGACAACCTCCCAGAGGGCGGCACGGTCGATGGGGAGGACCGAGGTGCGCGTGATGGTGACGGCGTGGGCGGGGGGTTGCGGGGCACTGGGGGGTTCTTTCATGGCCTCATGAGTGTGGGGTTGGGTGCGGCGCTGTGGATTTTGCCCTTTTGGGCACCATCGCCGACACAGATCTTCATGATTTTGAGCATCGTGACCATAAGCGCAAGCGGGTCCGTATTGAAGTGGGCAGGTCGGGTCGGTAGAGTGTCCCGGCGTGCGTGCAGAGCGGGGTGTGTCAGAGTGTCCGGACCAGACACAATGATGATGTGCCTTGTGGGGTGTGAAAAGCTCGGGGAGCGATATGCGTAATGCAGTTGGTGGTGTGTGGATCCTGGCGGCGCTGACCAGTGTGTTGGTGGCGGCGGGGATCGGGTGCGTGGACAATCGCCCAAAGAACCTGGGTGAGGGCGAGGAGTGGCGCTCGACGGCA
>CAKZKQ010000168.1 GCA_937123825.1 uncultured Pseudomonadota bacterium | reverse complement strand
TGGGTCCCTACCTGCCGTTTTTCGTTTTGACAACCTACATCACTTCTTAATTTGGCGCCTATGGGCTGCCGCCCCCTTATGCCCCCGCTTTTTGGTGCCCTTGTGGGCTTTTGACGCGGCTTGAGAGGCTGATGATGGATGGGGGTTCTACCCCCAAACCCCCGCCAGGGAGCGCGCTCCCTGGACCCGCGGTATCAGGCGCTCTGGCGAGCGCTGTCGGCGATGCGGCGCTCGACTTCTTCTTGCCAGGCATCGACCAGATCGCTGCCTGGGGAGCCTGTGCGGCGCAGCTTGGCCAACGCGTTGGTGGCGTGGCGCGGGTGTCGGAAGGCCCCGGCGTTCAGCCCGCGCTCTGAGATGTGTCCGATGATCCGCAGCCGCTCTTGCACAAAGTGGTGCCAGAGTTCGCCCAGCGGGCCGCCCCAAAGATCGTCCGTGCGCGCGCTAAAGCGCAGCGCCTCCATGGCCGACCACGCGTCGGCGTGGCCCCAGAACACGTTCTGACCCACCGCCGACGCCACCGCCGCCGATTCATTGAATCCCGGGGTCTTGTCTCCCAACCCCAGGTTGGCTGCCCACTGGCGCAGCTTCTGCTCAAATGCACGCTTGTTCATTGCGCACCTCCACCGACGTCTGGTGTCTCCCCACGCGAGACACGCACGACGGCCTTCGGAACCCAACAAGGGGCTCCCGGTTTACAATGATAAGCTATACATTAGAGCAGTGTGTGTCAATGGGGGCGGTGTTCAGGCCCGCGCCGGTCGCGCTCCAGCACAAAAAAGCTGAAGGTCGGCACCCGCTTCGGCCCCAGCGCAAAGTAGGCCTTGCCCAGGTAGAGGTCGGGGTTGTCGGCCGAGACCTGGACCAGATAGTCGCGCAGGCCCGCGCTGGGATCGTAGAAGGGGTTGCCGCCCTGGCCGTAGTCGAGCAGCAGGGCGTGGAGGTAGGCGTTGTCGGTGGCGGTCGAGTCGACCGGCTCGACGCTGTAGAAGCCAAAGCGCTTGGGGTTGTCGTCGCTGGGCTGGGCGCGCCACGGCTTGCTGAGGCTGTCCTGGACCACCGGCTGGTTGTACCCATAAAGCTGCCCGCGCGAGCGCCAAAAGCCCTTCATGAACTTCTTGATCCCCAGCAAGCGCATCCAATCGGGCGTGTTGCAGCCGCGAAAGACCCACCCGGCCAGAAGCTCGGGGTCGGGCGTGATGCCGTCCAGGAAGACTTTCTCCAGTTCGTCCAGGCTCATCGAGTCCAGACCACGGTAGGCCAACGAGGGGGTCGGTTGGGTGTGCATGGTGTGGGTCTCCTGTGGCTCAGCGCGTGTAGCGCGAGAGGTTGTTGAGGATGTGGGCGGCGTTGCGCGTGGCCAGAGTCATGATGGTCTGGCAGGGGTTGACGCCGATGGGGGTCGGGAAGAGCGAGGCGTCGGCGATCATCAGCCGGTCGGCATCGTAGACGTGGCCATAGCTGTCGCAGACGGCGCTGGAGCGGTCGGCGCCCATCCGCGCGGTGCCCATCAGGTGCACGGTGACGATCTCCATGCCCGACTTGTCGATCTTGCGCGAGAGCAGCTTGCGGGCCTCGTCGGGGCTGTGCAGCGCCTCAACGCCATCAAAGGGCAGGTAGATCTTGCGGGCCCCGGCGGCAAAGAGCAGCTCGCAAAGGAGGGTCACGCCCCGAACCAACTGCTGGGCGTCGGCGTCGTTGACCTGGTAGAGCGCCACCGGCTTGCCACCCGGCAAGGTCACCACGCGTCCCAACGTGGTGTCCTCCACCAAAATCCCCGCGATCACCGTCCGGTTGTACTCCTGCATCAGCTCGCCCAGCGCCGCGCCGTAGCTGGGCGCGGTCATGGCCAGGACGCTGGGCGGGATGTTGACGGCCGCCATCAGGAAGCCTTCCTCCTGGAACTGGCGGACCTGATAGGCCTGATGGACGCCTTCCCAGCCGCGCACGTCTTCATCAAAGACGGCCACGACCTTGGCGTTGGGGTGCATGCTGAGGTTGCGGCCAAGCTGGTCAGAAGGCGACCGAAACCCGGAGCGCTTCAGGAGCGCGGGGGTGTGGATGGAGCCGCAGGCAGAGACGACCAGGCGCGCGTGGACGCGGACCTTGGCGCCAAGCTTCCAGCCCGGCAGCGAGACCCGACCTTCGACGCCCACAGCGCGCTTTCCTTTGCGCAGGATCCGCTCCACGCGCACGTTGCTGTAAATCCGGGCGCCAAAGTGCAGCGCGCGGGGGATGTAGGTCACCAACGAGGAGCGCTTGGCGCCGGTGGGGCAGCCAAAGGCGCAGTTGTTGGTCCCGGCGCAGTGAAGCTGGTTGCGCCGGTTGTCGATCACGTTCCAGCCCTTGGCGTCGGCGCCCTCTTTGAGCAAGGCGTTGTCGCGGCCGACGGTGTGGGGGTCCTGGTAGGCCACGTGGATCCGCTCTTCGACACGAGAGAAGAAGGGGTCCATCTCTTTGGCGCTGACCTTGTGGATCCCGGCCTCTTTGTCCCAGCGGTCGAGGATGGCCTCGGGGGTGCGCCAGCTCATGCCGCCGTTGATGACGGTCGAGCCACCCACCGTGCGCCCCTCCTGAAAGAGCACCGGGGGGTTGCCCAGCGATGCGCTGGCGCCCGCGTCGCGGTAGAGCTCGCCCAGCATCTGGCGCACGTTGGCGTTGAAGCTCTCGGTGGGGTTGTAGCCACCCTCTTCAAGGACGATCACGTCCAGGCCGCCCTCGGCCAACTCGGCGGCGACGGTGGCGCCCCCAGCCCCTGAGCCGACAATGACCACGTCGCAGTCGAGCGTGGTGTTGCGCTTGAGGTCGTGGCGGTTGTAGACGCCGTCGGGGAGCCGAAAAGCAGAGCGCGCCTGGGATGCAGCGCTGCGGGTTTGGTACATCATGGGTTGGCCTCCTGCTTGCCGGTGCCCGAGATCATGGCCGCAGTGAGTGGGTCGGCGGCGGTCATGGCGGCTTCTTTGGTGCGGATCTCTTCGCCGTAGCGCTCAATGCGCTCGCGGGCCACTTTGGCGATCCAGCGGTCAGGGTGGTAGGCCAACTCCATGCGGACTGAGGGGCGCTCGTAGTAACAGAAGATGAGCAGGCCGCTGGTCTTCTTGGCAAACTCGCGCATGAGGGCGATGGGGCTGTGCCACCACAGATCAAACCAGCGCTTGGCCTTGTCCTGATCCAACTCGCAGAAGGTCTTGCCCATGTTGGCCGGGTGCAGCGCGGCGGTGGCGTCGAAGATCTTCATGCCCGTGATCATCGCGGCGCGGATCTCGGGGGGCATGATCTCCATGAAAGACTCCAGATCATCGACCACGGGGTCGATCAGGCCTCGTTCGACGGCCTCTGGAGGGCAGGCGATCGGCGCCATGACCCACAGAATGCGCCGCGTGTGCGGGCTGTGTCGGTAAACGTCTTCGGTGCTCATGACCATGCCTCCAGAGCCGCCATCAGGCGGCGATCGTGACGCTCCAGGTAGTCGCGCATCAGGGTTTGGGCTTGCTGGCCTTGACCGGCGGCCAGCGCCGCAAAGATGGCCTCGTAAACCTGGACGTAGTCGTCCATCGGCGGCAAACCGCCAGCCATCGCGCGGGCGATCTCCAGGTAGATGCCCGCGACGCGGTTGAGCACCCACAGCGCCGGCAACATCCCAGCGGCGCCCACCAGCGCCCGCATCATTTCAAAGTCTGCTTTGGTGAATGCTTCGGGGCGCTGACGGGTCTCCCAGGCGGCGTGAAGCGCCTGTCTTGCCTCGTCAAGCCCCTTGTCGTCTACGCGCCCAGCCATCAAGAGCACCACGCCTTCAAGGAGTGTGCGGCGCAGCGACATCAGGTCGCCCACCAAGCGAATCCAGCCCCCAGGAGCGCGCCCCGGACTGTATTTAAGGTAGGCCGGCAGGACTTCGATGGACCACCGGCTCTCATCGAGGATCTGTACCCCTGAGCCTCGCTTTGCCTCGACCAGACACCAACTCTCCAGACGACGCAGCGCCTCGCGCACGGTGGTGCGGCTGGCGCCAAGGTCCTGGGCCAGCGTGCGCTCGGCGGGCAGGCGCGCCCCGGCCCCGTAACGACCCCCCACGATGTCTTTAAGGAGGATCTCAAAGACAGCCTCGGTGGTGTTGTTCTGGCCGGGCGTGCTTTTGGGCTGGGCTTGGTTCACAGCGCGTGTCCTGGCGATGGGTGAGGACCACTGAAATTGGTCAGTCCAACTGGTCCGACCAATTGGTCCGACCAGTTTCTAGGTGCGACAGACCCCACTGTCAAGCACTTTTCCAGGCAGAGCGGTGCTCTGAGGCTTGTGGAGGGGTGGGGAGATGGGAAGGGGGAGGGCGCTGCTCAGCGCTTGATGAGGTTCAGGCCGCCAGTGAAGGCGTAGGAGACGTAGTCGTCAAAGGCGTAGGTGAGGATGCCAAAGGGGAAGTTGCTGACGACTTCGTGGGGGCCATCGTCGATCTGGATGTGCTTGTAGATGTCGGTGCTGCCGGGGATGGGCGTCGCGTCGCTCAGATCGACCGCTTCGCCGTCGAGCATGATGCTGGCCTCGGGCCGGGTGATGACCGTCAGGTAGTCGCCAAAGTAGGTCGTGGGGGCCAGGAAGGCGTAGGAGTCGCGGTACTGGCGTTTGGGCGGCACCAAGAAGATGGCCGGGTCACCGGCGTGCGCGCCAAAGGGCATGGCGATCCCCGTGGAGCCCTGGCCGCTGAAGATGCCCATGATCATGATGGGCTTGTTGGCTCGGACGTTGACGGCCTCAAGGGTGCCAAACTCGCAAAACTGCCCCGAGCCCAGCGTCAGCCGCGTGCCAGTGCCGTCGAGGCGCTCCAGGCAGTTGGGGACGTTCTCAAAGCCGGGCACGCGAGGGTCGAGGTCGCCCAGCGGCGTGGTGAACTCAAGCTCGGTGTCGGCGTCGCGCGCGATGATCTTCCAGTAGACCGCCTCCTGGGAACTGCTCTGGTTGGGCGCGCGAGCAATCGGAGGCACCAGCGAGAACTCCTGGCCCCAGGTGTTGGTGGGGAAGAGTTGCTCTTCGAGGTGGTCACAGGCGCTGAACTCGCGGGGATAGAACGAGCACAAGTGCCCCGAGAATACCGCCACTGGAGAACTGGCCGAGATGCGCGCCCCAGAAAGATCCGTTCCAGTGGGCACGCCGCGCACGACCGTGGCCGGTTGGCCAAAGAGGTGAAGGACCTCATTGGAGTTGAGCGTGGCGGTGACCTGCTGGCCCTGGATGCGCACGTTGCCGGTCGAGTCCGGGATGACCTGCACGCCGGGTGGTAGCTCCACAAAAACCGAGGTCTGCGCCCGCGTCCCCACGATGCTCATCACCGTCGGGATCGTCGTCAACTCCTGGCCGCCTTCGCCGTCGTCATCCACAATCCCCCACGAGGGCACCCCCAGATAGAGGTACTCGGTGCCCAACGCCGAGATGGGGAAGAGCAGGCTGGCGTCGTTGGAGAAGCTGAAGTTGCAGCAGTAGGGGCCAAACTGATAGGCCGCCACGGGGCTGTCGGTGCGGATGTAGTGGGCCTGACGCAGGATCTGCGTGCGCTCAAAGTAGGGCACGTGGGGCAAGAGGATCGCGGCCATGCCGCCCGGCGGAATCTGGATCTGGTTGGCCCTGGGGAAGGCGCTGATGACCACCTGCCCGTCAATGTCCCGGATTTCGGTCTGCACGGTGACCGGAGGATACTGCCCAAAGACCACCGGGGGCGGCGAGATGACGGCTTGGCTGACCAACTCAGCGACCTGACCGTCGGGGCTGAAGACGGAGAAGGTCACCGGCTCAAGCTCATTGGGGTTGGTCAAGACCACACCCAAAGGTGCTGCCGGGGTGCCGCCCAGATCCGAGAAGGCGACGTTGGGCAAATCGACCGCCATGTAGTCGCAGCCCAGGTAACTGGCGTTGCGGGCCGCTTCAGCGCACCGGCGGCTGCGGCAGGTGCCGTCCACGCACGCTTGCTCTGGATCGCACGGGTCGAGCGCCACCACCTGACCGCCCTGAGCGCAGATCCCCGGCTCACTGTCCGAGATGCACACGCGCTGTCCTTCCGGGCAGGGGGCTTCATCGGCCCGACACTCCCCCTGGCCTTCGCAGGTAAAGTCCTCGGGGCAGGGGTCCTCAAGCCAATTCAGATCAGGCCCACACACGCGGCGCCCAAGCTCCGCGTTGCACTCTCGCTGCCCCGACTCACACTCGCCCTCAGGCACATCCGGCTCGTCGTCGTCCCCATCGGGCAGATCTGCGTCGGGCTCGTCGATGTCCGCATCGGGTTGGTCGTTGTTGGTGTCGTTGTTGGCGTTGTTGGGGGCGTTGTTGTCCACACCACCCTGGCCGCTCTTTGCGTCGTCATCACAGCCCAGCGCCGCCACAGACAACAGCGCCAGACACACCCACAGAACTCTCATCACCGCCCCCAATACAGCTCCGGACCATCTTCAAGTCAGCACGGTTGCAGACATTGATGACGGACCCGTTCAGAGGCGTCAAGGTTGGGTCACCACTGGGTGTTGTGTTGATGTGCGCGGGTCAACTCGACGGCCAAACGGTTTTGTGAGCGGACGATCATCTCAATTTGCGCCTCATCGGTCAGGACGCCTCGCGTGGTGTAGCTCAGCTCCGTGGCCTTCAAGTCCAGCTCGCCGACGGTCTGGTCATAGTTCAGGATCATCGAGCGGATCTTGCTGGTGAGGAACTTGAGCGCCGCCGACTCGTCGGTGGCCTTGATGATGTACTTGTCATCAAAGACCTGGTCGCCGGTTTGGATGTCCTGGCCCCCAAAGAACTTGCCGATGCTGCTGAAGACGGGGGTCTCGCGGTAGATGTGCAGCCCAGACAGGAGCGCGGGGGTGATGTTGGTCTTGATCTTGGTGTAGGTGCTCTTGTTTTTGCCCGAGCCGCGGGTGAAGGTGAAGATCTCCACCGGCATGCCGTTCATCGAGCCAGTAATGTTTCCAAGGGACCAGTTGGAGGGGCGGTTGTGATGCAAGCCAAGCTTGCCTGCGACCGACGACCAACTCTGCGCGTTGTCCTGGGTGCCCTTGTACGCAAAGAACAAGAAGAGCGCCATGACGAGCATGCCCACGGCCAGGAAAATGAAGGGTTCCATACGATGAAGGCTCCTTGTTGAACCTTGAGGCCTGCGCGTTCAGAGGTTGTTGAGTGTTTGGGACGACCTGGCGCCGGTGTGGGTGGCCTCAGGTTGCATTGCAGGCATGTCTGTGTTCAGGACCATGCCTTTATCCATGCGACCTGGCACCTGGATCGTCAAGATCCCCGCGCTTTGCAGGCTTGCAGGTGGTGGGGCGAGTTCAGGCTTTGGGGGCGCGGCGCAGATCGGCTTCAAAGGCCGCCAGGAGTGCGTCGAGCGTGTTTTCAAAGTGGATCAAGTCTCGGTGCTGGGGCCGGACAAAGCCCACATCGGCGGCGTGCTCAAGGAAGGCCTTCAAGGGTTCAAAGTATCCTTTGATATTGAGCATCCCCACGGGTTTGTGGTGGTAGCCAAGTTGGGTGAGCGTGGCGACCTCAAAGAGCTCTTCAAAGGTCCCCAGGCCGCCGGGCAAGGTCAGAAAGCCGTCCGACATGGTGGCCATCATGGCTTTGCGCGTGCGCATATTGTCGACCACAAAGAGCTCCGTCAGGCCCATGTGGGCGATCTCGCGCTGCATCAGCTTTTGCGGGATGATCCCAAAGACTTCGCCGCCGCTCTCCATGGCGCCCTTGGCCACCTGACCCATCATCCCCACGTCACCGCCGCCGTACACCACCCCGATGCCGCGCTTGGCCAGGGTCTGGCCGATGAGGCGAGCCGCTTGGAGGTATTCGGGGTCCACATCTTGGCTCGAACCACAAAAAACACACAGTCGTTTGATGATCGGATCGGTGCTCATCGTTCAATCTCCTGGGTCAAAACAACGGCCTCTGACCCGATGATGTCTGGCGAGCCTGAGGTGTGCGGAGTCTCTTCTGACGGGCCAGGGGCGTCAACTCCCTGGACCCCAGCGTGCATTTTTGTTTCATGGTGCGTTTTTTCGTTGACGAAGGGTCCAAACAAGACCATATGTCTGCAATGCTTTTTTGAGGCTATTTTTTCAGGCCCACACTCCAAAAACATCGCTCCGAATGTTTCTGGGAAACATCCAGGGGATGTTGATGGACAGCTCTGTAATGGTTGAGGGGCTATCTGCCCGCTGCACCACACCGAACTGGCTGCGACAGGAGTAAGTGATGGATCAGGAACAGCTTGAATACTTCCGCCAGGTTCTCATTGGGGAGCGCAAGCGCATCCTTGAGAACACCCAGCACACCCGCCGCGAGGGGCTGGAGCTCTCCAGCGATGACATGGCCGATGAAAACGATCTGGCCAGCGCCCTCTATGACCAGGGTTTCAACCTTCGCCTGCGCGATCGCGAACGTTCGCTCCTTGTGAAGATCAACAAGGCGCTGCGCCTGATCAACGAGGGCGATTATGGGTACTGCGAAGTCTGTGACGACGACATTGATCTGCGACGCCTCAAAGCGCGTCCCGTCACGACGATGTGTGTGGAGTGCAAAGAGGACGCCGAGCGCAAGGAGCGCTCCTATGCGCCTCGCGACAACCAGGATCGCGCCCGCGCGGCCCGTTTTGGTGGGCTGAGCTTCTCGCGCGGCGCCGACGGCAAAGCCGCCAAAGATCAGGGCGACCTGATCTTTGACGTTGACCTGGGCGACACCGATATGGATGACATGGACGAGATGTCCATGGACTGACCCCTGGCAAAGGCCTGCGGGCGCCCGAATCCATCAACGCCATCCTTTGAATTTAAGACGGTGCGTCAACGTGCGCTCGCCTTTGGACGCACCGCTGCGTGCTGTGGGGGCCTTGTGGGCGACCTAAACGGTTCTTGAGTAGCGCTCGGCGCCCTGTGCCACGTTTAAATGGCGGTCAAAGGGCATCGCCAGGTTGCGCACAAAGAGCCGCCCCAGCTCGGTGGCCTCCACTTTCTGCCGCTTCAGCGTCACCAAACCCGCCTGCGCATCTTTTTGGAGCGCTTTGAGTTCATTGGCAAAGGTGTGGTCAAAGTCGATGTCAAAGATCTGCTCGATCTGGGCTTTGTCGATCCGCCCGTGACACATCAACTCTCGGATGACGCTCTGGCGCAGCTTGTCATCCTCGTTGAGCGCGTAGCCTCGCTCCACCGGCAGGCGACCCTCGGCAAGTGCCTTGCGATAGGTGCTGAGCTTGCGCACATTCTGTACAAAGGCGCCCTGAACGTCCCCAATGGCCGAAATCCCAAAGCCCAGCATGTCTGGCGCCTTGCAGACCGTGTAGCCCATGAAGTTGCGCCACAGGCGTCCCTGACGCTGTGCTACCGCCAACTCGTCTTCGGGCAGCGCAAAGTGGTCCATGCCGATGTCCACATAACCGGCCTGGGCCAAAGTGGCGCGCGCCGTGGCCAAAAGCTCAAAGCGCGCGTCTCGCTGGGGCAGCGCGCCATTGTTGAGCTTCTTCTGGTGGCCCTTCATCCACGGGACGTAGGCAAAACCGTAGATGGCCAGACGCGTGGGGGCCATCTCCAGGGCCAACTCCAATGTCCGCGCGAAGCTCTGCGGGGTCTGGTGGGGAAGGCCGTAGATCAGGTCAAAGTTGATGGACTCCAGCTCCAGGCGGCGGCAGGCCTCGACCAGAGAGCGGGTTTGCTCCAGTGGCTGCTGACGCCCCACGGCTTCCTGGACGTCCGCGTCAAAGTCCTGCACGCCCAGCGACACCCGGTTGAAGCCGCGCGCCACCAAGACCTCAAGGTGTTCCACGGTCGTCACGCGCGGATCGACCTCCACGCTGGCCTCTGCGCCCGGCTCCAACTCAAAGCGCTCCAGCAAATGGTCCAGCAAGCGCCCAAGTTCATCGGGGGCAAAGTAGGTCGGCGTACCGCCGCCGAGGTGAAGCTGGCTGATCCGGCGCCGATTGGGGATGTGGGCCGCGACCAGATCGATTTCCCGGGCGATCTCATCCAGATAGGACACCACCGCCTGCTTGCGCGGGCTGATGATCACATTGCAAGCACAAAAGAGGCACCGTTTTTGGCAAAACGGCAGGTGCAGGTAGACGGACCATGGTTTGTCGGCCCCCTGACGGTTTGCTTCAGCAAGGCGAGCCTCGTAGGAGACGTGATCAAACCCCTCGTGAAAGTGCAGCGCTGTGGGGTAGGACGTGTAGCGCGGACCGCTCCTGTCGTAGCGCTTAAGCAAGCGCCGATGTTCTTCGACCTCGATCTTCATGATGCCTCCGGCGTCTGTCTCAGGCGCCTTCTTGTGGGTCGCGGTATTCTTTGAGCTTGTACTGAACCTTGCGCACGCTGACGCCCAGGATCCGAGCGGTCTCGGCGGTGTTGCCGCCGGTGGACTCGTGCGTCTTGAGGATCGCGTAGCGCTCCAACTCCGGGATGGTCGAGCCAGGGATGTGGATGTCGGCCTCGACGCTGAACGCCCCGTGCCCAAAGTCGGGTGGCAGGTGGCGGACCTCGATCCGATCCCCTTCGGCCAGGACCACGGCGCGCTCGATGATATTCTCAAGCTCGCGCACGTTGCCCGGCCAGTCGTGCTCCTCCAGCGCGGCCATCGCCGGTGGGGTGACCTCTTTGATGACTTTGCCGTTTTCCTCGGCGTAGCGGGCCACGAAGTGCCGCGCCAGCAGCGGAATGTCCATACGGCGAGTGCGCAAGGACGGTGTCTTGATGTTGATGACGTTGAGGCGATAGTAGAGGTCCTCGCGGAAGTTGCCCGCCTTGACCTCATCCTCCAGGTTTCGGTTGGTGGCGGCCACCACGCGCACGTCCACGTGAATGGTCTTGCTTGAACCGACGCGCTCAAACTCTCGCTGCTGCAAAAACCTCAGCAGCTTCACCTGGGTGCTCATCGGGATCTCGCCGATTTCATCCAAAAAGAGCGTCCCGCCGTTGGCCTCCTCAAAGCGCCCCAGGCGCCGGTGCGTCGCGCCGGTAAAGGCACCCTTCTCGTGGCCAAAAAGCTCACTCTCCAGCAGCGACTCCGAGAGCGCCGCGCAGTGCAGGCGAATGAAAGGCCGCTCGGCGCGCTCGCTCTTTTCGTGGATCAGCCGCGCCACCAGCTCCTTGCCCGTGCCGGACTCACCGGTGATCAAGACCGTGGCTCTGGCCGTGGCGACCTGATCGATGAGCTTGTGGATGTCCACCAGCGGAGTGCTGGAGCCCAGCATCCGGGTGCGCGTGCGTGGGGCGCTGCGCTCGGCGCGCAGTTGGGTCAACTCCCGGCGCATGTCCAGGCGCTGGAAGACCCGGCCGATGACCAACTCCACCGCGTCAAAGTTCAGCGGCTTGGTCAGATAGTCCTCGGCGCCGAGCTTCATGGCATCGACGGCGTTCTCCACCGTGCCAAACGCCGTCATTACGATGCACGCCAGCTCCGGGTACTCCTCGCGCGCCTTGCGCAGCAGGGTCAGCCCGTCCATGACCGGCATGCGCAGGTCCGTCAACATGACATCGCACGTCCAGGACTTGAGCACGCCCAACGCCTTGAAGCCGTCGGGGGCGCTGCGGACCTCAAAACCCTCGTCTTCGAGCAGCGCCGAGAGGGCCTGACGGGCGTGGACCTCGTCGTCCACCACCAGAACGCGTCTGGGACGCGTCCGGTGGGCCATATCGGCCTGTGTTGTGTGTGTCCTGGTCATCGTTCATCTCCCCGTGTGTTCTATGCGTTTTGCCGCTTGCTGGGGCGAGGCAGGAGGATGCGGAACATGGTGCCGGAGCCTCCGCTGCGCGGCTCGATGCGGATGGAGCCGCCGTGGCCTTCGATGATTTTTTGCACAATCGGCAGGCCCATGCCAGTGCCAGAGGCCTTGGTCGTAAAGAAGAGCTCAAAGACCCGGAAGCGGACCTCGTCGGGCATGCCCGGGCCGTCGTCCAGGAAGCTCAGCACCGTCAAACTCTCTTTGTTTTCGAGCTTGATCTCGATGTTGCCTTCGTTGTCCATCGCCTCGACGGCGTTCTGCAGCAGGTTGACCAGGACCTGAATGATCCGGTCTGAGTCGCAGTAGACCTCGCGGGGACCGACCAGTTCGGTCGTCAAGGTGATGTTGGAGGCCTCCAGGGTGGGGCCGTGCACATTTTGCAGGTTGCTGAGCAGTTGCTGGCCGTCGTGCCAGTTGGCGGCGATCTCGATGGGCTTGCTGAAGTCCAGGATCTCGCTGGTCAGCCCGCGCATGCGGCGCAGCTCCGACTGCACCCCGTCGATGATCGGCCCCAGCGTGTCTTGGGGCACGTTGAGCTTGCGCAGGCGGCGGCGCAAGAGCGTCATCTGCAGGCCGATGGCGTTGAGCGGGTTGCGGATCTCGTGGGCCAGACCGGCGGCGATGACCGCCGGGACATGCATCTTCACCTCCAGCATCTTGTCGCAGTAGGACTGGAGCATGATGGTCATCTCGATGTCGAGCAACCGCAGCAAGGAGAGCTGGTCTTCAAACGCGCGGCCCTCTTCTTTCAAGACCCGCAGCATGTCCTCGCGCACCAGGTCCATGGCGCCAAACATAAAATGCGGCAAGAGCCCCACCTGCACGTGCACACGGCCGATCCGTTGGCGTTGCTCGTAGTAGGCGTCGCCGTACACCCCGCAAAAGAGCGAACCCAACCACCGCATCAACGACTGCTTGAGGCGTTCGATCTGGTCAGGACCGGTGAAGACAGCCTGGGAGCGAGGGTTCTGACTCAGCGCGTCGTAGAAGTTGACCACGAGCTGCTCAAAGTGTGGCTCCATCAGCGGGCCTATGGCTTTGAGCCGGGTCGCGTCGTCATCGCAAAAGCCGATGTAGCTCTTGATTTCATCGTAGAAGAGGTACATGTCGGTCTCTACTCCCCTTGGATCTGGCGCTGCGCGCTGCGATTGTGGTCACTGACCCCTGGATCATCCATCAACATTCTCATGGCCGGGGTTTGCAGGTCGTCAAACTGACCTTTGCGCACGGCCCACGCGAACACAGCCACTGCGGCGCCGCTAAGGAGCAGCGCCAAGGGCACAAGCACGTAGAGCACAGACATCTTGGGGCCTCCGTTTGCAATTGTCTTAGACCTGCCAGCAGACAGCGACGAAAACATGTGCACCTTCCGGGCCAACCTGTGACACCTTGCAACTTTGTGCCGCGCGCGCCCTATGGTCCGGGTCTAAACCTGGGGCGCAGCGGTTACGTTATACCTTATTGTGCGCAAAAATTGCGTTTTTTGGGGGCGTGTTGCGCATTTGCTGCGCGTTTGTGGGGCGCTGGAGCGGGGCGCCAAACTGGCGCTGCAAGAGCGACGAGGCCACCACCGCCAGCGAACTGATGGGCATGGCGACCGCTGCCAGCAGGGGGCCAACCATGCCCATCGCGGCCAGAGTCACGCCCAGCGCGTTGTAGAGCACCGAGATGGCCATGTTGCGCCGAATCACACCCATGGCCTGGTCCGCACCCTCAAAGAGCGCCGCGATGGCCTCAAGGCCTGGGCGCGCGATGAAGATGTCCGAGGCGACCAGGCTGACCTCGGCGCCGCCGTGAACGGCCACGCCCACCGCCGCTGCTTGAAGCGCGGCGGCGTCGTTGACCCCGTCGCCGACCATGACGACGGTGTGACCGGGGTGGCTTTGCAGCTCGGTCACAAAGGCCCGCTTGGTCTCTGGCGTCACGCCGCCGTGCACATCCTGCGCATCGAGCCCCAGGTGCCGTCCCGTGGCCTGAACCACGTCCGGGTGATCGCCCGAGAGCAGCACCGGGTGAACGCCCCGGCGGCGCAGCGCTTCGATCAACCCCGTGGCCTCCGGGCGCAGCGGGTCTCCAAAGCCTACCATGGCTTTGATCGTCCCATCGACCGCCACCACCACAGGCGTCAGCGCTCTGTGGCCTGCCACATCGGCTAGGGTCTGGCACCACCGCGCCTGATCGCCAACCTGAGCAAAGACCCAATCGGGGCGGCCCACCAGAACGGCCTGACCGTCGACAGTGCCGCTCATGCCCGCGCCCGGCTCTTCGCGCACGTCTTGCGGCGAGCATAGATCGGTCTGTATGTGCCTGCGCAAGGCTTGCGCGACGGGGTGCTGGCTGGCCGACTCCAGCGCGGCGGCCAGCGCCAGCGCGTCTTCGTCGCCCACCACCTCCACGACGCTCATTCGCCCCTGGGTCAGCGTCCCGGTCTTGTCTAAAATGACGTGGGTGGCCTGGGTCAGCGCCTCAATGACGTCGTCGTGTTTGATGAAGATCCCGCGCTGCGCGGCGCGTCCCGTGGCCACGGTCAACGCCAGCGGCGTGGCCATGCCCAGCGCGCACGGGCACGAAATTACCAGCAGCGCCACCGTGTGCGCCACCGCGTGCTGCGGGTCGAGCAGGCTCCAGGCCCCGTAGGTCACCGCCGCCGCCAAAAGCACCGCCGCGACAAAGACCCCGCTCCAGCGGTCGGCCATCTGCACCACGGGCGCCCGATTCTGGCCGCGCTCTTCGATCCACGCGAGCAGCTGCCCCACGCGGGTCTGGGCACCGCTGGCGGCCACCTCCACGCGCAGCACCGAACCCACGTTGGTCGCCCCCGCATGAACCCTGACCCCTGCCGCCACCACTTCCGGCACGCTCTCGCCGGTCAACACGCCCCGATGCACCAGCGACTGGCCCCGGACAATCAGCCCGTCAGCAGGGAAGACCTCTCCGGCGCGGACCTCCACCACATCTCCCGGCTCCAAAAGGCCTGCGTCCACCTCCTGGACCTGGTCGTCTTCTCCCACGCGTCTGGCCATGGTCGGCAGCAGCGACAAAAGCCGGTCCGAAGCGTCGCCCGCCGCGCGCCTGCCGCGCATTTGAAGCCACCGGGCCGTCAAGAGCGCCGCGATGAGCACCGACACCGAATCAAACCAGACCTCCGTACCGCCGCCCCAGGCCGTCCAGGCGCTGTGGCACCAACCCACCACGATGCCCACCGAGATTGGCACGTCCATTGAGAGCGTCAACAGCCCTTTGCCACGCGTGGACACCGCTGCTTTGAGCGACGCCCAGGCCCGTGACAGAAATGTGCGCCCCCCTATGGCCACCGAAAGCCCCGAGAGGACCAAACTGGCCCACAGCGCCCCGGTGGCCAGACCGCCATCGCGGCCCATGTCCAATCCTGCGTAGAACGCCGAGGCCAAAAGCATCACGTTGCCCGCCAACGCCCAGCAAATCCCCACCCGAATCAGCAAAGATCGCTCCGCCGAGGACCGCTGAGACACGCCCTGGCCCCGCAGCGGGTGCGCCGAGTACCCAAAACGCGCCAACCAGCGCGCCACTTCGGACAATGGACGCATGTCCTGGCGCCAACGGACCCTCAATCTGGCCCTGGGGAGGTCCAAACGGGCTTCCAAGACGCCCGAAAGCTCAAACGGCAGCCGCTCCACCAGCCAGACACACCCTGCGCAGTGTACGCCATCGAGGTAAAGGTCGATTTCGCGCTCCCCTGGACCCACTTCCCGGCTGTGGCGCTCCAAAAAGTCCTCTTGATCAAAGACATCGTGGGCGTTTCCCTGCGTAGAGGGGGCCTGAGCGACCGGCACCGGGCACGCATCCGTCGCAGAGCGCAGCGCATAGAAGGTCTCAAAGCCCTCGCCGTGCAACGCGTGGTACACCGCCTCGCACCCCACGCAGCAAAACGCGGGCTCAGGGCTCTCAATCGGGGCGTTTAAGGGCAAACCGCAGTGGGCGCAGTGGGTCTGGGTGGCGTTCATGGCTCAAAACTCCTGGCGAATCTCGGCCATAAAGACCTCGGTGGGGTCTTCGGCGCTCTTGTGGACGTGGATCGTGAAGTCCCACAGTCCCACAGCGTTGATTTTGGCCTTGCTCAGGTACACACCGGGACGATGCGGGGCTGCGACAAGGGGCTCCAGGCTGGCGACGCCGACCAAAGAGGGTCTGCGCAGCTCCAAAGTCCCGGTCAGGGCCTCCAAAGGGGCGCCGTCTGCGTCTTTGAGGGTGACTTCGACCGTCCGACCTTCGGGCGATGGGGCCGATTGCGCCGGAAAACCCAGCGTCGCCTGCCAACCCAGCGCCTTGCTCTGTCCGCGCAGCGCCTGAAGCTCGTCCCACTTGAGTGAGCGGGCGTAATAATCGGCCTCAATCTGCTCTCCACCGTCGGATTGTGCCGCCATCAAGAGCGCGGTCTGCGTTGCGACCGTAAAAAGCAGCAGCGCGACCACCATGCCGGGCCAGAAAATGTGTGCGGGGATGCGTTTTGTCATGATCTTTCCTTTGTAATGCGCGCTCTATGGCCGCTGCGCGGCGGCGGCGGCCTATGCATCTGTGGTTTGCGGGGGTTATCGGGTCTTTGGCGTGGGGCCAAGGAGGGTAAAATTGGCGCTCTTGTGATCGCCGCCGTCCGCCGAGACCTTGAAGGCGCCCTCAGTGGCCTTGTTTCCACCAAAAGCGCCTTTGGGGATCACCACCCAGGCGTCGATGTGGGTCATCTGGCCGTCCGAGAGCTCCAATGCGGGGTTTCCGACGACGTTGACGCGGGCACCTTGGGGCTCTGTGACCGCGATGCGGAAGGTGTCGTCTGCGCCAGTTCGGTTGTGGACGCGGAAACGGACCCTGTTGGCGATCTCGCCGCTGGGCATTTCGACAAACGGCGCGCCCGGCACGCGCGAGAGGTTGATGTCCACGCTCTCGCGGCCCAGCAGGGCCACCGTAAAGAGGCTCACCATCACCACCAGCGCCACGGTGTAGCCCGCCATCCGGGGTCGCACGATGCGAGGGCGAGTGTTTTCAAGGGCGTTGAGGGAGGTGTAGCGGATCAGGCCCACGGGCTGGCCGGTTTTGACCATGATGGCGTCGCAGGCGTCGATGCACTGGGTGCAGCTGACGCACTCCATCTGGAGGCCCTGGCGGATATCGATCCCTGTGGGGCAGGTGCGCACGCACGCGCCGCAGTCCACGCAGTCGCCCAGTGCCAACGTGGCCGCCTGGGCTTTGGAGCGCCGCCCTCTGGGTTCGCCTCGGCCCTCGTCGTAGCTGACGATCAGCGAGTCGCGGTCCATGAGCACGGACTGAAGCCGGGCGTAGGGGCAGGCGATGGTGCACATCTGCTCGCGGAACCAGCCAAAGTTGAAGAGCATCAGCCCGGTGGTCAGGGCCATCATCACAAAGAAGCCCCAGTGCTCGGCCGGGGGGCCGGTCATCCAGGCGATCAGGCTCTCCCAGCCCACAAAGTAGGCCACGAAGGTGTGGGCCAGGACCAGAGAGATGAGCGAGAAGACCAGCCACTTGGCCCCCTTGCGGGCGGCCAGCGCAAAGGTCAACTCGCGGTCATCCTGGCGCCTGCGCTTGTTGGCGTTGCCTTCAAAGAGGGCCTCGATGGGGCGGAAGACGTACTCCATGTAGACCGTCTGGGGACAGCCCCAGCCGCACCACACGCGGCCCATCAGCGCCGTGGCAAAGATGACGCCCAGAAAGACGCTGATCATGCCCAGCATCAGCAGGACCGTGTCGGTGGCGTAGAGCGTCAGTCCAAAGAAGGTGAACTCGCGGTGCATCACGTCCAGGAGCACCGCGGGCTTGCCGCCGATGTGAACCACCGGCAGCGCCATAAAGAGCACGATCAGCGCCCAACCCACCACCGCGCGCCATTTCCAGTAAATGCCCTTGCTGAGCGTCGGGTACATCCAGCGCCGGCGTCCGTCCTTGCGCAGCGTCGTCAGGACCTCTTCGGGCGACTCCAATATGGTGGGTTCGGGACTTGGATTGACTGTCATCTTGGTCTGAGCCTCCTGGCTTGCGGGCCACAAGGGCAACACGCGCGCCCCTGGGGGAAGGGGGTTGCGCGCCAGCGCCCGCGCTTGTGGCCCAAAGCAAAACCCGATCCAAGATCTCCAGCCCCGGCATCACAACCTCGGGCTTAAAAGCCGCGCGCAAAATCTGCACCCCAAAGCCGTCAAAATTGCGTTTCTGCGCGTCTGGAACATGGGGCGGTGGGAATCCAGGGCTGAGAGGCAGATGTTGGGCCTGCTGCACAAAGATGACGAGTCTGTCCGTACCAAAGGGCCTCTCCGTGCCGAACTGGAGAGGACGGCATGGGGAAGTGAGATGTCTGGTGGTGGGTTGGGTCGATGGTGGGTGTTGTGCTGCGTGCTGTGGTGCGGCGGCTGTTGGGGGGGTTCTGCGCCGTGGACAGGTGCAGAGTCTAGAGCGGAGTCAAAGACCGGCGAGCAGCTTAAGCGGCTGTCGTCGTGGGAGCCCTTCGAACCTTTGACCGTCGATGCCCGCAGCGCGACCCGGCATCTGTCTCAGGCGGGTCTTGGAGGTGGTGTTGTAGACATTTTTGTTGATCAGCGCAGGACCTTGGCGCTGACCCTCCACTCCAGTGCCCGCGCCAGGCTGTGGCATATCCCGACACGGCGTTTGATCCGCGAGTTTTCAGAGCGTCACGTTCAAAATGCGCACCTTTCACCCGATGGAAACAGGGTAGCGTTGGCCACACCGACGCAGGTGTCGGTGATTTCGACCCAAACGGGGCAGGTAGAGCGTGTCCTGAAGGGTTTTGGAGACATCGAGGCGGTGTCTTTGATGCCGTTTGATGGATCTCCTGGTGTGTTGACAGTCTTGGACCGAATGGCGGGTAAGGATCTGGGCTTTGAGTTGCACCGGGTGGAGGTGTCCAGCGGCGAAACGCTCCATAAGACCACCATTTTGGGCAACGTTCTGCCGCAACTGGCGTCCAACGGGTGGCTTTGGGCACAGGGGGAAGGGATGTGGAGCTTCCATCTTATGTTTTGGGACGGGACAGCCACCAATGGCCAAGACAAACATGTCTATTTGCCCATTAACATCGCCACCGCGCCCTACGACGTTGCGCTAAGCCATGATCAAAGCAAGCTTGTGATGGTTTACGACAAGGGGGTGGCCACCATTGACGTGGCCACAGAGACCATGGTGAACCATGGACTGAAGTTGCCCGCGTGTGCAGATCCGATTGATTGGCAGTTGAGTGACCATGGTGAGGTGGTTTCTTGCAGGAATGAGCCCTGGTTTGGCGTTGAGGTCAGTACGGGGCGCGATATGGCCAAGGAGCACACAGCGGCGACGTCTTCGGGCGGTGGTGCAGGACACACGCAGTGGAAAGAGGCCATCTTCAAGGCGTCTTT
Source organism: uncultured Pseudomonadota bacterium (assembly GCA_937123825.1). Taxonomy (GTDB): domain Bacteria; phylum Myxococcota_A; class Bradymonadia; order Bradymonadales; genus CAKZKQ01. The sequence continues at coordinate 4,735 of CAKZKQ010000168.1, read as the reverse complement.
GGCGGCTGATTTGTCACAAAATACGGCGGTGGAAGCCACAGATGTGACCATGGCGCCCGATGCGCCGTTGTTGGCGGTGACCGATCGGCACGGATTTGTACAAATCTGGGATTTGGAGCGGCGCGCGGAGGTTTTGTCTTACGCTTTGGACGCGCCTGTGTACGCTGCGGCGTTCTCAAGACAGGACCAGGGGCGGCTCTTGGGCCTGGCGACTGACCAGAAGTTGGTGATCGTGGACATGGCGAGCCATGAAGTGGTGGCTGAGCGGCCCATGTTTGCGGCTGAGGCGCTGGAAGACCTTGTTTTTTCACCCGATGGGGACCAATTGGTCGCCTCGGCGCAGCACATCGAGGTCTGGGACATTCAAAGCGGCGCCGTCTACATGATTGCGGCCCATGCTGCAGAGGGAAAACCAGACAAAGGGATCCATGAACAGGGTTTTGCGGTCTTTGATGGGCGCAAGTATGCGATCAGTGCCGGTCTGGAGCTTTCGGAGTACCCCTTTAAAGAACATTCTACGATGGAGCCCTTCCACAAAGGTTCTCCGTTCGCTTTTGGAGCGGATATGGAACATCTGGCGGTCTTTTTGGGGCAAGCGGAGGATGATGACGCATGGTGCGAGACGCTGAGGGATGCTCTTGGCGTGGGAGACTGCCCAACCCCTCATTGGAGCCACGTGTTCCAGCCGTCCAATGGGCGTTTGCTGGAGTTCTTTGACGTGGCGACTCAGGAGGCAATGAAGCCCTTGGTTGCGTTACCAGAGTTTGCTGGGGGCCATGCGCGCAACTGGAAGACCATGGCGTTTGCCAGACACACCGACCCACCTGCCCTTTTTCTGGCAGACGCCTCGGGAGACCTGTGGACTGTAGAAGTCCAGGGGGAGCATCGACCAAGACCGCTGGGCACATTGCACCATGAGCCAGAATGGATGGAGACGACCTCTTCGGGGTTGATCGCCACTGTGGATCGTGCTGGCATTGTTCAGGTCACCGATGGCCGCAGTGGTCAGTGGCGCTGGTCTGCCATGGCCATCGGCGCGCGTGATCTGATGGTCTGGGACGCCGATGGGCTCGAAGGCACCCGCGCGGCTTTGGACGCTTACACCCACTCGGTTCAGGGCATGTCCCCGCAAAAAAGGCGCGATCACCCCGCGCGCCTCATCCCCGACCGCCAAGACCACATCCACTTCATCCCCACCCGGTGAGGCACAAGGCCGTTGAGGCCTGCCCGGTGGAAGGGTGTCAGCCTTTCACATATTATGCGTCTATTACTTCTGTGGGCCAAAGAAGGGGTAGAGCGATGCGCATGGTGTGCGTGTGTGCGTTGGTGCTGTGGGCAGGTGTGGGGCTGTGGGCGTGTGAGGGGCAGGGTGGGCAAGAGGTGTCGCCCGAACCTGCGCAGGGCGCCCAGGCAGATGCCAGCGCGGCAACGGCTGGTGATGAACCCTTCAAGCAAGTCGCTGCGGATCCCTCGGCCCTTTTGGAGATGCCCGATTGGCCGGAGCCACCGCCGAGCAGTGGTGGGGGCGAGCAAAATCTGCGTGTGCAGGTCCAATTGGGTCACGGCGAGCCGGTGGTGGCTGTGGCGATGGACGCCGATGGGACGCTGGGGGCGAGCTTGGATGGGGCGGGCAGGGTTTGTGTGTGGCACGTTCCCAGCGGTCGTTTGCTGCGCACCTGGCTGACGGACTCGGCCCAGACCGTGGCGGTGTCCGCCGATGGCAACTGGGTGGCGACCGCCGGAAAGATGGGGGCGGTGGTCAGCGCAGCGGCCGACGGCGCGGTGGTGTGGCGCGATCCAACCTCTATGACCCGGCCCAGCCTGCGCTTTGGTCCCCATGACGATGTATTGGTGGTTGCCCACAGCAAAGGCGCATCGTCCCACCGAATTGGGTCATGGGAAGTGGCTGCCCGCTTTGATGATCCCCAATACACCCAGCACCAGGTTCTGAACGTGACCGATGACGGTCGGGTCCTGACCTCGGTCAAGGTGGGGCGCGCGCGTCAGTGGAAGCTTTGTTTGTGGGGCAAAGGGGCGCAAACCCAGCCCGATTGCCGATGGCAGGTTGACCGCTGGCCACACGCCGCCGCTTTCTTAAGCGATGGCTCACTGGTGGCCGCCCTGGGCGACCGATACATGGCGGTCCTCTCCCCAGATGGCGCCGAACGCCACCGCTGGTCCGACCCCAACTTCCAAAACGGTCACATCCAGGCGATGTCGTCCGATGGCACCAGGGCCTACAACGCCCGAGGGGCCTGGGACTCGCTCACGGGTGAAGTCCAGTGGTTCAAAGGGCGCAGCCCAGCGATGGAGACGCCGGTTGCGGCGGACCAACTTGGGGAAACACTCCTTGTGGCCAACAAAAGAGGGCTGCTCAGGGTCGATCTCTCCACCGGGACCTTTACCGACCCCTTCGGAAGCTCGCCCGATGTGGCTCTAGACGCAGACACCAGCGCCGATGGGCGCTTTCTGGCCGTCGCATACAAGGACAATCGGGTGGCGGTGTGGTCGGTGACCGGTGGAAAGCTCCTGTGGCTCCTTCAAGGCCCCCCACAACTTGGTTCCATTGCGATCAAAGGCGGTCCTGAGCCACTTCTGGCGCTCGTTACAAGAGACAATGTGTCGATCGTCGCCCCCTCCACCGGTCAAACCCTGGCCCAAACGTCCGCCTCAAGGCTCAAAGACATCGACTTTGATCCCAAAGGTCAACAATTGGCGCTCCTGGGCCAACACCTGGAGGTCTGGTCCTGGTCCGACGACACCCGAGAGACCATTTTGTACGACACCTCAAGGGCCAAAACCGCTGCGTTCTGGGGACCCGGCGGCCAAATGGCGCTCCACACCGGGAAAAAGTCGCTCACCATCACGCGCCAGGCCGCAGAACCCCTTGAAATCAACCTCAGGCGCGGCCAACCCAACCCCGCAACCCTCCATTGGCACGCCCCGTCGGGTCAATTGGCCCTCTTTGGGCGCTACGGCACAGTGCAACTCCTCGCCATCGGCGACGAAGCCATCGGCGCAGGCCGTATGAAGCCCCCTTTTGAGCATCGCAGGCCGGTGAACGGCACGCTTTGGGGCGACACAGAAGCGGTTGGGGCGGCGTTGGTGGACGGCGACGGCCACATCTGGCGCCTCAGGAGGGGCCAAAACGTTCACTCTCGCTCCTTGGAGCGCGCCAAGGTGGCCCCGAAGTGGCTCCTCAAGGGCGAAAAAGGACAGGTTGTCATCGTCGACGGCGCGGGACACGTCGAAGTCTGGGCCAATGGTGGGGATGAACGTCGCTGGTCGGGGACCATCGCGGCCAAAACATCGCCCATTGTGTGGTCCAAGGGCCAGATCGCCGGTGAAACCCTGGCTTTGGAGGCATTTTCGCACCTCGTCGATGGCTCCAGGCCGCGGCATTGGACCGAATCACACCGCAAACGCCTCATCAGCGCCGACAAGTTGGCCTCTTTGGCTTCGTATAACCCCCTCAAATCCTCCAAACCCTCCAAACCTTCTCTCAATGCGACTGCTCAAGCCGCAACCGCGCCACAGAACGACGACAAAGCCTTCGCCGGACCCACCCGCAAGACCATCCTCGGCTTTGAGCACGGTCCCACTGGCAAAAAATCGCAGGGCGCCGCCCGAATCATCCGTCCCCTCGTCTTTGACCACCAATGGATGGCCCAGGATGAGGGCCAAACACGCTTCATTGGTGATGTTGGGGGCCATGAGCCCATCAAAGCGCTGCGCTGGCGCCTTAACGCCGGGCCATGGCAGCCCTTGAAGGCGCTCACCAAAGAGGAAGGAGGCCAAGGGGACTACCGCATCTCCTCATCGTGTCGTCGAGGCCGCTGTTGGACCCTCCAACATCCTCTTGTCCACGGTGAACACATGCTGGAGGTGCAGGCCCAGGGCTCCAAAGGGCGCTGGAGCGGGGCGGCGTACCTCTTGGTGCACTGGTCCGACATCCAATTCTCCCACGACAGCGCCAGCCGGCTCCCCATGCTGGCCGAACCCGGCAAGCCCATCCCCACCAAGGTCTCCTTCAACACCTCCGAGCGTGTCGTTGGGGTCGAGGTTATGATCGAGTGCGAGCGCAGAGGCAGGCGCTTTGTGCCGCTTGAACCCTCCGGCGATGCTTCGGGTTCGGGGGTGCAGAGCTTCTCCGGCGAGCTTGTCTTTGAGGGGCCTGAGCAGGACTGTCAGATCCGTCCTGTGGTGGCGTTGGAGGGGCGCGGGCTGCGTCCGGGGCTGTGGCGCACGGTGAGGGTGAGAAAACCGCTGACCGACGACCTCATCGCCGCTCAGGAGAAGATCATGGAGAAGGTCATGTCGATGCGCGACGCGGCGCTGAAGCGCGGACGCAGCAACGACGCGCAGATCGTGCGCTACCTGCAGCGTCACCCGATGGTTCGCGTGGTGACGCATGGGGAAGGCTACGACATCTTCTTTGAGACCCAGGGAGGGGTGGGTTCTGTGCTGCCTTCTTTTGAGCACGAGCAAGCCCACCGGAATGAAGAGGTGCCGACCTTCTCGCGCAACAAAGCCGGTGAAGTCGTCGGTTCAGACGGGCGACCGTTGGGAGAGCTTTTTAAGAAGGCCCTTGAGAACAAGAAGAAGAGGGAGACGCAAGAGAAAGGAGAGGACGGGGGAGGTCGGTAGGGTTGTGTTCTATGGGGGCTGCCGCCCCATAGGCGCCAAATTAAGAAGTGATGTAGGTTGTCAAAACGAAAAACGGCAGGTAGGGACC
>CAKZKQ010000167.1 GCA_937123825.1 uncultured Pseudomonadota bacterium | reverse complement strand
CCGCCTTCATCACCGCCGCCGCCGCCAGCCATCTGGGCTTCGGCGGCCTGCTGCCACTGGCCCATTTCGGGCACAGCGTCGGCCAATTCGTTGGCAGCGCCTTCGTCTTCGCCGGCCACAGCGCCCTGGACCTTCTTCAGGGCCATGCCTGCGACGGCCTGCGCCATGTTTTCTTCCACACCGAGGGTTGAGGCCAGGTTTTTGATGAAATCCATCGATCGTCTCCTTTGGGTCCCTGAAATGTTTTGAACAACGTTTTTCAGGTGTTTTTATCAGGTTTTGATATTTTGTGTTGCGAGCCGGGTGTGGTGGTGTCACCAGATCCTGGGGTCGCAAGGGGTGCGTGCGAATGCGGTTGGGAACCAGCCCTGTCCCTACCCAACGGCTGTCAATCGAAAACAGACACCATGTTCATAGACCCCTTTGGAGGGCTTTTCAAGCGGTTGTGGGTCCATGTGTGCAGTGGGCCAGACTGTGGGCGCAAAAGGTGGGGGTGGTGGTCTGGCTTTTGGGGGGCGAGCTTGTGTGGGTCAGCCTTTGGACTTTTTGTCGCTGGTGCGCTCAAGCAGGACATCGATGAGCGCGCTGGCGCTGCCCTGGCGTCCGCCGGTGAGGGCGTCGAGGTTTTCGACCTCGACGAGCTTGGCGGCTTCCTCGGCGGTCATCTCGGCCTTGTCGAGCAGGCGCTTGATGAGCCCCAGTTGCTTGCGCGACGGGGGGCGGCGCTCATCGTGGAGGGTCTTGAGCTGGTCGATGAGGCTGGAGAAGGCGGCGCTGGTCTTGATGGCATCCATGTCGGAGGCATCGACCAGGGCGGCGGCCTGGGGGCCGTCCATGTCCAGATCGTCCATCAGACGCTGGGCGTAGGCGCGCTGTTTTTCTGCCGGGGCGGGCTGCACACCGGCCTCGGTCAGCTTGGAGGCCCAGTCGCGTCCCTGGGCTTCGGTCAGCGAGTCGAGGTCTTCGGGGGGGCGCTCGACCCCATCGGGGGTGTTGGCCAGCAGGCGCAGGAGGCGGTCGCGGGTGCGGGGCGTGAGGTTGCCTGCGGAACGGCGAGCACGGGCTTGCTCGTGCAGGTCGCGGATGGTGTCGCGCCACTGGGTCCAGGCTTTGCCTGCCGAGAGATCGCCGCCGGCGACTTCATCGAGGCGCTCTTCCATGGCGGCGGTGAAGTCGGCGCTGAAGAGTTCGACGTCGTTGTCGGGGGCCACGTAGAGCGGGGCGACCAGGAGCCACCCGGCGCGGCCGCGTTCGGTGGGGACGAGCGCGCCGCTCTCTTCGGTCAGGTAGGTGCGCTCGGTGAGTTTGTCGACCGTCTTGGCGTAGGTCGAGGGGCGGCCGATGCCCGCGTCCTTCATGGTTTTGATCAGCGTGTGGGCGCGGTAGCGGGCCGGGGGTTTGGTGGCGTCTTCGATGAGTCGGGGGTTGGGCTCTTCCTCGGTGGCGCTCGCCAGCGTGAGGTGGCCACCTTCGGAGAGATCCAGTTTGGGGGGCGCCAGTGTGGCGGCGCGCATGAAGGGCGCCATGGCCGCTTCCCAGCCAGCGAAGGTCCGCCAGGAGACGTTGCCGCGCAGGGGGTTGGGCAGGCCATCGACCCGCGTGGTCAGTTGGACGCTGCGGTGAGTCGAGGGGGCCATCAGCGAGGCCAGGACCTGGGCGCGGATGAGCTTGTAGAGCGTCTGCGCGTCCTTGTCGTCGATGGCGACCTCTTCGAGGGCCAGTTTGGTGGGGCGAATGGCCTCGTGAGCGTCCTGAACCGGGCCCTTGGCCGCGGGCGCGGTCGTGGTGCCGGTGCCCAGGTGGTCGGCGCCGAAGGCGGCCTTGATGGCGGTCTTGGCGGCGGCCACGGCGGTGTCGGCCAGGCGCACGGAGTCGGTACGGATGTAGGTGATGTGACCGGCCTCGTAGAGCATGGAGGCCAGCGCCGAGGTTTTGCGCGGGGACCAGCCAAAGCGCGAGCCTGCGGCCTGCAGGAGCGTGTCGGTGGTGAAGGGCGGCTTAGGTTTGACGCTGCGGTCGCGCGTGTTGGCCTGGGCGATGACCAGTTCGTTGGCCTTGCTCAGGGCGGCGTTGGCCTGCTCGGCTTTGGCCTTGTCGCTGGTCCTGGCGGTGTTGGCCCGGCCAGCCTCATCCCTCCAGGCGTCCTGATCCCCGCGTGAGGAGAACTGCACCTGAAATTCAATGCCGGCGGCCAGCGCGCGGACCTCAAAGTAGGCAATGGGGATGTGGGCCTCGCGCTCCAGCTCGCGCTCGACGACAAAGCCCAGCGTGGGGGTCTGGACGCGGCCCATGGAGGCGCTGCCGCCCTTGAGTACGCCCCGGGCCAGCTTCGAGGTGCGGAAACCCACCAGACGATCAAGGAACTTGCGGACCAGGGCGCTGCGCACCATGTCCATGTCCACATCCCTGGGATTGGCCACGGCGTCCTGGACGGCCTCCTTGGTCACCTCGTGGAAGGTTACCCGGTGGGTCTTGCCGTGCTCCTTGAGCAGCTCCTCCAGGCGCCAGGCGATGAACTCTCCCTCGCGGTCGGGGTCAGTGGCCAGCCAGAAGGTGGCGCGCTTGCCGCCGGGGGCGTCGACGATGGCCTTGATGGCCTTTTGACCCCGGTCGGTCCAGACCCAGGGGGGCTTGGGCAGGTTGCCCTCGCTGCTGGACCAGTAGGCCTTTTTGGCGTCTTTGCCGTGGATTTTGCGGTCATTGGGCAGCGTTTGGACGTGGCCACCGGTGGCCAGGACCTTCCAGTCCTGTCCGAGGTAGCGGCCCAGCGTGCGGGCTTTGGCGGCGGACTCGACAATCAGGATGTTCATTGGGATATCTTCTTTATCTTGTGGCGGCGTGTGCGGGCCCCGGACCGGACCCGTGACAGGCAGATAACCAGAGCGCGCCCCGGGCGTCAAACCGTGCCGGGCAGGAGAGTCCAAATGAACGCAGACATTGACGCAGCGCTCGACGAACTGGCCGCGCGCCTCAAACGCCCCCGCAGGCCCAACACACTCCCGCGCTTTGAAAAACCGCTGCCGCTGGTGCAGGTCCAATCCTTTGAAGCGCGCCACAGCATCGAGCTGCCCGCCGACTTCAAGGGCTTCATCACCCGCATCGGCAACGGCTCCAAGGCATTGGATTGGCGCCCATTTGACCCCACCGACCCCGTCTTAAACCACCCCAAACACTGGTCTAGCCCCTTTGTCCATCCTCGCCGTGCCCTCCAGCAAGCCCCCGAGCCTCCGGGCGAGGATGTGGACGACCTCGATGTGGCGCGTCACCGCTACTTCAGCGCCATCCGCGCCCAAAGTGAGGTGGGCATCATCCCCATCACCGACGAAGGCTGCGGGATCTTCACCTTCCTGGTGGTCACCGGCCAGGAGCGCGGCCACATGTGGTGGAGCAACGACCGAGGCCAGAAGCTGCCCATCGCCGCCGATGACCACCAGCCCGAGCGCGACCATCCGCAAGGTTGGCGCCTGTGGTACGAAGCGCTGCTCTCGGAACAAAACACCCACCGCCACACCTTTCTTCAATACTGTGCACAGTGGTTTGATGGCCCGGCATAAACCGTTCAGTGGCCTTGGCTGAACTGTTTGTTTGCTGGCTGAACAGTTGGGTGGACAGTTGTGTTTGGGGCAGGGCGGTCAGACGATCCCGAAGAACGCGAGATCGTGGACATTGCCCAACCATGGCACATGCCTTGCTCTTACAGGTGGGCACTTGGAACGAGCAGATTGGAAAGGGCAGATGCGGGTGGGGAGACCGTGAAGGGTCGGGTGTGTCCCGGGACTTCCACAGCCACCGCGACACATCTGACCGGTGACGCAGGCAGGCCGACGCACGCACGGATGCCCCAATGCGACCACTGCGGCTTGTTTGGCAGATGCCGACGGCCCTGGGGACTTTGGGCTTTGCCGGGGTTGTTGGGGCGAGCCTTGTGGTTTACGTTGGTCGGTGCCTGTGCCGATGTCTTGGTGCAATTGGATTGCGCTTGAATGCGTGGCCGTGGATTGCGCGCATAAAGGCATCATCACAGACCATATCAGCCCTGTGGGAGGTTACGGCTCCGCGCCGCCGTTGGGGCGATGATGGAGGCCGTGTGGCAGGGCGACGTTTGTCATAAACATCGGACTCCACAAACCAGCCCGATCTGTGTTTCTGACATGAATCAACCCGACCATACGCACGTCGCGCAGTCACCCCTGGAGGTGGTGCGCCGCAAAGCGCTCGATCTCCTCATGGGGCTCTCTGCGGTGATTGGCTCGGTGTTGATGTTTGTGCTGCTTCTGACCTTCGACACATTTGAGGCCAACCGTTGGTTGTTGGTGCTGCTGTGTTTTTTGCAGGGCATACAGGTCCTGGCGACGCTCCTTTCAAGGTTTTTGCCCTTCAAGCTCCTTGCGGCCTATTTCATTTTTTATGCGTTCATGCTCAGCACTTCGGTGTTGTGGGTTGGGGGGCCGTTGCCGGCGCCTTTTTTGTCGATGTCGGTGGCGCTCTTGGCCTCGGGGCTCTTTTTTGGGCGCCGTCTGGCGTTGGTTGCGCTGGGGGTCTCGGCGCTGATTTTCAGCTCTGTTGCCATAGGGCATCTGCTTGGGTTGACCCATCTGCCCGGCAGCGGCGACCTGGATTTGAGCATCGCCAAGAATGTCGGGCGGATCTTTGGGGTGTCGTTTGGCCTGCTGGCGGTGATGACGCTCTTGGTGTCTTACCTGCTCGATAAGGTCGAAGAGACCATGGCGGCCTTGCGACAGGAGATCATCGAGCGTCGTTTGGCCGAAGACAAACAGTTGATGGCCGAGCGCGCCCTCCAGCGCGCCCAGAAGATGGAGGCGTTGGGGCAACTCTCAGGCAGCGTGGCGCACGATTTCAACAACGCGTTGGCGGTCATTCAGGTCTGGAATGACATGCTCAAGACCAGCGATGACGAGGATGAAGAAGACGATCCCGAGATCTTGATGGATGCCACTGAAGGCATCCAGCAGGCTGTGGACACGGCCGCTGGTTTGACGCGGCGCCTGTTGGAGTTTGCCAGCCGAGAGGTGCAGACCGGTCGTGTTTGTGAACCCGGTCAGGTGCTTCGGGACAATTTGCCCGCGCTGCGCTCCCTGATGCCCGAGGATGTGGCCCTGCAAACACAGATTTCCACCGACGCGCTCATCCCCATCTCTGCCACCGAGCTCCAACAGATTTTCTTCAACCTGGCGCTCAACGCCCGAGACGCCATGCCCATCGGTGGGCGTTTTACGTTCACCGTGCGCCTGGTGGAGCAGCCCACGACCTCTTCTGTCATCATCGAGGCCCTGGACACTGGGGTGGGAATCGCTCCCGATGTCCTTGAACGCATCGTGGAGCCATTTTTTACCACCAAACCCAAAGGCAAAGGCACGGGTCTGGGGTTGGCGTCGGTTTACGGCATTGTCCGCGGGGCGCAGGGGGGGATGAGCATCAAGTCGACGCTCGGCAACGGCAGCCGCTTTACGCTGACCTTCCCGTTGGCCGAGTCCGACGCAGACGTCCTGGAAGCTTCAATCCAAGCGCCCAGGGCCGCGTCGCCGCGCCGGTCTGGGGCCACCGTGCTGGTGGCCGAAGACGAGGCGCCGCTGCTGGCGACGATGGTCCGCTTGTTGGAAAACGCTGGGTACAAGGTGTTGGCGGCCAAAGACGGCTTGGAAGCCCTTGAGTTGTCCCAAAAACACACCATCGACATGCTTTGCACCGACGCCATCATGCCCAATCTGGGGGCCGTGGGGCTCCTGGAGCAGTTTGAGGTGATGTGGCCCGATGTGCCCGTGCTGGTTTGCTCGGCCCACATCGATGAGCTTTTGCTGCGCCGGGGACTCTCAGAAGGGCGCCACCGCTTCTTGCAAAAGCCCTTTGCCGCCGACGACCTCCTCAATCACATCGATGAAGCGCTGGCCTTGAGGGACGCCGCCACCCCATCACAGGCAGAATCTGCCTCGTGATGTTTGTGGGGCGGCCAAGCGTGCATCACTCTCCAGTCTGGATGGTGAGGGTCTCCAGGTTGGGATCGGCGTTGATCTCTTCTTCAGTAAAGAGGATGGGGCGAGTTTGTGAGGCAGAGAAGAGGCGACTCTGGTCTGCGAAGTGCTCGGAGGCGGCTTCGGCCGACTGGGAGTAGCTCATGACGGCGCGGCCCACGGGGCCTTCGTCGGTGAAGTGCATGAACATCATCCAACTGGCGCCCCGGTTGACCAGGTAACCCTCCTCAAAGAGATCGCTGGACTCGTTGACGCTCTGGCCGGGAGTGGCCCGCGGCAGACCTGCGGGGTTGACCCGCTGCTCGGTGCCGCTGTAGTCCACGATGTTGAAGGCGCCCTCGGCCTCGGTGCCGCCGTGGATGGCGATGCGCTCGTCGCCCTTGAGGCCGTATTGCATGTCGCCAAGGGGCGTATCGACGTCAAAGCCCGCCGCGCGCAGGCGCACCGTGGCGTTGGCCAGCGCCACCAGGACCGCGTCCTGAGGCCCCGAGGCCGCCGGGAGCGTGTTGGGGGTCGTCAGCGGGTTGTCCTTGTCAAAGCCCTGCTCAAAGAGAGGACCCGCGTCAAATTCCTGCTCAAACTCCGAGAGGAACTCACGCCACAGCGGCGCCCCGACGCTCTCCACGCGGAATCCACCGTCCCAGGCCGCCAGCACCGAACAGGCCGGCTCCAAGTCCACCGACTCGCCGTTGAGGCGAATGGGGGCCGCGTCGGTGCAACGCGCGACAACTTCCTGGCGCAGCCGCTCGGCCACCAAAGTGCGATCCTGGAAGAAGGTCGCCTCCAACTCATCGAGCGTAAAGAGGTTGTCTTCGCCTGCGGCCGCCTCGGGACCCGTCTCGGTCAGCATCAAGAGGCTCATCTGGGTGCGGGGCAGGAAGAGGCGCTCCTGACCAAAGAGTGGGGAGTAACCCTCCAGCGGCTCTTCGGGGTGGGTCAGCCAGTGGCTGTCGTTGGAGTTGGAGACAAAGTCGGTGCGCTCAAGCTGGGGCGCCTTGGAGAAGGGCACGGTGCCAGGCTGAACGGTGCCTTCTTCATCCACCCACTCAAAGACAGAGTCGCTGCCATCAAAGAGGTAGGCGCCAGAGCCAAAGGCCGCGGTGGTCAGCAAATCGCCGGCCTCCAGGCGCTCGCGCCACAGGTCCAGACCCTCCTGGCTGATGTTGGGCACCGTGGAGGCGTCCGTGTAGAAGGTGTTGCCGTCCTTGTCGGCGGCCATGGTGTTGACCCACGGGATGCCGTGGACCTCAGCAAAGACCTGCTTGAAGCTCTCCATGTCCTCGGCCTGATCCATGCCCAGGAACTGAGGCAGGATGGCCGTGTTGCCCGCATTGGCGTCCCGGTAGGTGCTGGCCAGGTTGGAGGCCCAACCAAAGGGCGGCACGTTGAGGATGGGGCCGTAGTGGCTGCGGTAGAGCGTGCGCTCCACCGTCTCCATCTGACCGTTGTCACCCTTGACCTGCACCTGGTACGTGCGCTTGGTCATCCGCCGAGGCTCGCCGTCGTAAAGGTACGACTCAGGGTCGCCCGGGACGAGGTTGAGGCTGTAGATGTTGAAACGGGCCGAGGTGGACACCGTGTGTGTCCAGGCCACGTTCTCATTGAAGCCCATCAAGATGCCCGCGCTGCCCAGCAGTCCCACGCCGTAGGCGTTCAGACGCCCGGGGACAATGAGGTGGCTCTCGTGCCAGCGCAGCTCGCTCTCCCAGGGGAAGTGGGTGTTGGACAGGACCATGCCCTTGCCGTTGGCGCTGCGATCGCGGCCGATGGCCCAACCGTTGCTGCCAATGCCCAGGTGGCGCATGTCTGGAAAATCAAAGCCGGCCGGCTCGGTCTTGCCCGACTTGTTGGAAGGGGGCTGGGCCGAGGTGATGAGGCGCAAAACCGCCAGCCCCGAGGCCCGGTGTGCGGCGCGCAGGTACGTGGCCAGCAGCGTCACCTCATCGATGGGCTGCACCCAGTCCTGGCCTGCGCACTCGGCGGGCAGCCCATCAGGGCCCACATCCTCAAGGTACTTGTTGTACCCAGCGGTATATCCCGCCAGCACCTCGCGGATCTCGTCGGTCTGCTCGCCCAACTTGCACCGGGCGTCTTCCATGATGCGCAGCGCCGCGATCCCAAAGTCGTACTCGACGTTGGCGTCGCCCTCGCCAGGCCCAAAGTGCATGGCCGTGGTGCCCTGGGCGCGGATGAATAGGTCGGCCATGTTGCAGACATGGTCACGGGAGGCCGCGTAACCTTGACCAAAGGCGGCGTTGCCCAGGTCGCTGCCGGTGATGTGCGGGATGCCGTAGCTGGTCCAGCGGATGGTCGCCTCGTAGGTCCTGTCAGGCCACAGCTCGGGCTCGCACTGGGTGACCTCTTCCTCCGTGGCCCCCGGCTGACGGGGCCCATCGGCGGCGGGCTCGTCGTTGGCGTCCTCTTCGGGCTCGTCGGCGTCCATCTGGTCGTCGTCGGCGTCCATGCCGGCGTCGGGCTGAGGCTGCGGCGTGTTGTTGTTGGTCTTCTCATCGTCGCCGCACGCCGCAGCAAACGCCAACCCTCCAACAAGCACCAGCAAGAGCGCCCAGCGCGTCGTTCTGTGATTCTTCAATGCTCTTCTCCCCCAATGGTTCATGGCAACCCGCACGTTCTATGCGGTGCCATGCGGATCTTCAAGCAGGTAATTCATGACCAGATGGATTTGATGTTTCAGCAGTGTGCCGTCGAGGATCGTGTGGGGGCGCTGCAAGAGTGATGACTCTGTGGCGGCCTGCACGGTGGTGACGACCATAAACGCGGCCATGTCCAGATCTTGATGCGCCAGCTTGTCTTTGTGGTGCTCCAGGTAGGCGCGGATGGCGGGCTGGGTGGCGGCGGTGATCTGACGCATCTTCTCAAAGAGCTTGATGCTGGGGATGTGTTCCAGCAGCTCCTGGCGCAGCTCCAGCTCTGCGGCGTGGCGCCCGACGTAGACCTCGATGACGCGGGGGATGGTATGGCGAGGATGGGCGTCCCAGAGGTTGCCCAGGTTGTGGGTCATCTCTTTGAGGCCTTCTTCGATGTTGTCGTCAATCAGCGCAACCAGCAGCGAGGCCTTGTTGGGAAAGTACTGGTAGAGGGTGCCGATGCTGACCCCGGCGACCTCTGCGATGCGGTTGGTGGTGGCGTTTTGATAGCCTTCGGTGACCAGAACCTGAGCGGTGGCCTGAATGATGGCATCGACGGTGGCGCGCGCACGTTCCTGGACCGGCTTACGGCGGGGCTCAAACGGGTCTTTGGGGGCCATGAGAGATCCTGAGCACAAAAGCGAGTTGAAGGGAGCTTGGCGGAGATCAAATTTAAGGGGCACTTGGAAGTGACCCCAAAACCTTCATCCAGGAGGATAAATTGAGCCTCGCCATGCCGTCTACCCCAGAACCCCAATCCGCCCCCCAGATGTCTGTGGTCCATATGGGCCTGTTGCCTGCCTTGCGGGCCATGAAGCGCGACTTCCTGTCGTTTCAGAAAGGCCTCTTTTACCGCCACGGAGATGCGATCCGGTTGAAGCTCAAGCTGGTGGATCTGCTCTTCCTCAATACCCCCGAGATGGCGCACCACGTGCTGGTCCGCAACGCCAAAAACTATGGCAAGAATACGCGCGGCTACGACAACCTGCGTCAGGTGCTGGGCAACGGCCTGGTGACCAGCCAGGGGGACTTCTGGATGCGACAGCGCCGCATCGCGCTGCCGGCCTTTCACCACAAGCGTCTGGCGATCATGGCCGACAAGATGGTCGTCGCCGCCAATGACTTTGCCCAGCGTTGGTCAACGCAGGTGGGCGACGAGGGGATGCGTCTGGAGATGGACGAGGAGTTGGCGCGTCTGACACTGAGGATCATCTGCGAGACCATGCTCAGCGTCGACAGCGAAGACGGTTCGATGGAGACCGTCGGACACTCCGTGGAGGTGCTGCTTGACCAGGTTTTGGCCGAGACTGTGGGGTTGGCGCTGCCGAGGTTCATCGCCACGCCCGGGCGCAAGCGCTTCAAGCAGGCCCTCGGAGAGCTGGACGACATCGTCCTGGGGATCATTGAGGAGCGTCGTAAGGATGGTGAGCAGGACCACGGGGATCTGCTGAGCATGTTCATGGCTGTTCAGGATGAAGAAACCGGCGAGCGCATGAACGATGTCCAACTGCGCGACGAGATCATGACCATGTTTTTGGCGGGCCATGAGACGACCGCCACAGCGCTGACCTGGACGCTCTACCTCCTGGCGCGCCACCCCGCCGAGCGGCGCCTGCTCATCAAAGAGCTTGAGGAGACTTTGAATGGCGAGCCCGTCACTTTTGCCGATTTGAAGCGTTTGCCCAGGCTGGAGCGCGTTTTGAAGGAGTCCATGAGGCTCTTCCCGCCCGTGCCCAACATCGCCCGGATGGCAGAGGATGATGACACCATCGATGGCCTCTCCATCAAGAAGGGGGATTATGTTATTGTCAGCCCCAACGTCCTCCATCGGCATCCGCGCTATTGGGACAACCCCGAGAGCTTTGATTCGGACCGTTTTCTGCCCGAGCGCATCAAGCAAGTCCCGCGTCTGGCCTACATCCCCTTTAGCGCAGGCCAGCGCATGTGCATCGGCAACCGCTTTGCCATGATGGAGGCCAGCCTCATCCTGGCCACGATTCTGCCCCGGTTGACCTTTGATCTTGTGCCCGGTCATCCCATCGCCGCCGATGGCAAGGTGACCCTTCGTCCCCGCTTTGGCATGCCGATGCGCGTGCGCAACCGGCGGTGAGGCCCTAGGTCCTGTTGATGTTTGTGGACCGAGCCCGACGGGAGCAAACATCAACAGAACCTAAACCGGGCTCGGTCTGGACAAAATGTCGCATGGGTTGGTAGCTTCGTGGCCGCTGCGCAGGACTGTGGCGCTGGTCTTTATGGCCAACGCCTCCCCCAATCGTGCGCAAAACAAAGTCTCTGTGCGTCGTCTTGGATGCAAAGCCTTTAGAGCAAAGGCGACGGCTTGCGAAGCAGGCCTTTGGCGACGCGCCGCCCCGAACAAGAGGATCTGAAGACATGAAGAAGTTGCTGCTGATTGCGTTTGTGCTTGTGGCGGCGGCTTGTCAGCCCAAGGCCGACGCCCCCGCCAAGACCCAGGAGCCGGCCAAAGAGGCCGCCAAAGCCGACGACAAGAAGGCCGAGGCGCCCAAGGCTGATGAGAAGAAAGCCGACGCCAAGAAGGCCGACGAGAAGGTCACCGACGCCCCCAAAGGTGCGCCCGCCAGCGCGCCCGCCAACATGGAAGGCCGTGAAGATGGCCACTTTGGCGCCGCCTTCACCGTCAAAGAGGACCCGATCGCGCTTTCGGCTGTCATCGACAAAGTCGACGACCACGCCGACAAGACCATCAAGGTCTCGGGCAAGGTCGACAAGGTCTGCAAGAAGAAGGGCTGCTGGATGGTCCTCAAGAGCGACAAGGCCGACCAGGATGGTGTGCGCATCACCATGAAGGACTACGGCTTCTTTGTGCCCAAGCAGTGCGACGGCCAGGACGCCATTGTGGAAGGCACCATCTCCAAGAAGGTCGTCAAAGAAGCCATGCGCAAGCACCTTGCTGAAGACCAGGGCAAAGACCCTTCCGGCATCAAGGGCGACACCGTCGAGGTCACCATCGTGGCCAACGGCATCGAGATCAAAAAGAAGGGTTGATGCCTTTCATCTGAGTCTTGGTGCGACAATGACGGCGCGCTGAGGTCTGCTCCAAGACCCACCGCCGCCTGCTGACTTCTCCTCCATCGCACCCCAAACCCAGCGTTCCCCCCCCCACCAAACCCGTCCTTTCAGGGCTTTTGAGGGGCTGTGAACCTGGGTTTTTTTACTTTCAAACCCCATTGGGTCAGGACCTTAAACGCGGCCTCGCGCACTGGATAGCGCAGCGTGGAGACGTTGTTCTGTGTGACCTTCCAGGTGCCCTCATCCTTGAGAAGCTGGCGCAGGATGCGCTCGTGCTGCGTGCTGCGAAAGTGACCCAGGATATGGACGGCCTGAACGCGGTCGCTGACGTCGGCGGAGGTGGCCAGTTTGCGGCCCATCGACGCGGCGCGCTCATCCACAGGGATGCGCAGCCAGACGGCGCTGCCCGCGTAGAGCGCCCCGGCCACGGGCGTGCCCCAGGGCACGTCGAGGTTGATGGCGTTGGTGTCTGCTGGGGCGTCGATGCCGGTGAAGGTGGCGCTCTTGCGCACGGCGTCCAGCAGCGCCGGGCCTGTTCCGAGCATCTTGAAGCCTTCCATGGTCGGCACATCCTTGTCGAGGCGCTTTTGACCCACGCGCCACATCAAGGGCCCATCGCCCCCTGTGTTGAGCTTCCAGGTCCAGGGACCGCCTTTGGGCAGCCTCAAATCAGGGCGCTTGGCGTCGGCCAAAAAGACCAGGACCTGGGTGCCGACCGCTTTGGGCTCGGTCATCCATTTGAAGTGGTGGTAGTGGGGCGCCACAAAGGTGAGGACATCGCTGTGTTGACCCCGAAACGTCTCGGCGACCTTGACGGTGAGCTTGCTCCAATGAAGCTCGCCTTTGACAGCCTCAACCTTTGTGATGGTGCCCGATGCGACGTGATCGTTGGAGGCCACCAGCCACTGAACCGACTCTCCGATGTTGATCTCGGCGCTGGCCGCCGCAGGCCAGACCACCAAAAGCGCCAACGCTGCCATGCACCACGCCACTCTTTGCATCATCACACCTTTGCTTTGTTTCTGCCGCTCAAGCACCGGCCCAGAGGTCGCTTCTTGCCGCTTCCCTATGATAGCTTCCACACATCCAACGACGGGAGGACTCGAAAGTTCTCCAAAAGACCGTCCACCATTGTTTCTCAAGTGGCCTCATGACAGACAACGCAACCTCGACCCGGACCTACCCCAACACCCTGCGCGCCCGCATTGGCCGTCTTTACCTCAAGATGGCGGGTTGGGAGATCGCTGGCGACCCGCCCAGCGAGCCAAAGTGGGTGGCCATCGCCGCGCCGCACACCACCAACTGGGACCTGGTGTTTATGCTGGCCTACACCTACCACTTTGGCATCAGCATCTCGTGGATGGGCAAGGATTCGCTCTTCAAGGGGCCCTTTGGGGGCTTTATGAAGTGGCTCGGCGGTGTGCCCATTGATCGCAGCGCCCCCAACGGCGTGGTCCAACAGATGATCGACCGCTTCCATGACAGCGACGCGCTCATTCTGGCGGTGCCGCCCTCGGGCACCCGCAGCAAGCGGCCCTACTGGAAGACCGGATTCTACCACATCGCCCACGGGGCCGGTGTGCCAGTCGCCACCGGTTTTCTGGACTACAAAAACAAGCGCGGCGGCTTTGGCCCCGTGCTCCACACCACCGGTGATCCCCAGGCTGACCTGGACACGCTGCGCGAGTTCTACTCCACCATCACCGGCAAGTACCCCGAGCTGACCAACGACATCGTATTCCGCGATGCCAAGAAGTGAACCGTTGTGGTGTGTGGGGTTTGCGTGCTCCAAAACCATCACCCTGGGCAAAGGACGCCGAGCGTCATAGAGGGTGCAAGAGTTCAAAGACCGAACTCATGAACAAGGTGCTCAGGCCGTCGCTGGCAGCGTACACAAACCAGAGATAAACCACCGATGCCGCCGCGACCCACGTCCAGGCGGTGTGTTTGAGCACGATTCGCCCTCTGGTGGCTTCGGCAAACCCCAACACCAGCACAAAGAAGAGCGGCAAAGCGATGATGAGGCCCATGGTGACGGCGTAGCCCGGCTCGCTGGCTTCCCACGGTGTGCCGCGTCCCTTGGTGGATAAAAATGTCCAGGCGCCCATGGTACGCGCCGGATTGAGTGCTTTGTCCAGGGCGAGAACATGAACGCCCTGGTTAAGGAAGAAGAGCTTGTGTCCGGCGACGCCGTTGTCGATGGGGACTGCGACCACGGCAAAGGATGAGTGGGCTGACGTTGAGTAGCCGACGTTGCGAACGCGGCCAGCGCCCAGGTTGGAGAAGTCCACCAGGCTCCAATGCCCCCACCGGTGTCCTTCGGGTTCAATGTCAGTGATGCCGACGGCGGTGCGCGTGATGCCGTCGGCGGCGTTTGGATTGGGGGAGACGGCGGTGAACATGGCGTTGTTGATGCCGTTCCAGTGATCGGAGGTGGTGGCCCGTTGGCCGGGCATAAAGACCGGGACACGGGTTAACTGCAGGCCCAGGCCTCCCGAGATCAGGTCGACGGCCCGTTCGTACTGGAGGTTGCCTTCTGCGTTGGCCGACAGCGACAGGCTTTCTCCGATTTGAAACATCTTGGATTGGGGGGCGGTGAGCACCCCATGCTCAATGTCAGTCCAGACACATCGCCTGCCCAGGCCTTCAAAGAGACCGCATTGGGACATGCCGTGGACCGAGATGGTGTCACCTGCTTCGGTGATGATGAAGAGCTCGCTGGTGTTGTGGTGGGCGTCGTGTTTCAGCGAGCCTCGGCTCAGGACATGCCAAACGGTCCGTGGAGGTGTGTCCCTGGTTTTGTGCTCGGCTCGGTAAGCGCCCAAAAACTCCACATGGTTGTTTCGATAGCTGCGGTGGTCTTTTAAGGCGTCAAGGGCAATGGAGCGCCTTTGCTCCTGGCCGTCGGTGCCCACAGTGAAGACAAAGGGCGGTTGTTCAAAGGCCTGCGATTGCTCAAGCTCAAAGCGATTGTTGTGCGCCGAGAAGACCACCTCCAGGCGCCCATCCACCCAGGCCATCCCCAAAAACCTCAGCGCTTTGCCCGGCACCAGCTTTGGGGCCACCGACCACCCCGACACACCAGCGATGGCCACCATCAGCCCCGTTTGCTCGCCCTCGTCGTTTTCCGCTTTGAAGATCAGCGCGCGGCGCTGGCCGTTGTCCTCGGGCCGAACCCCAATCAGGGTCAAGCGCTCAAAGGTGTTGGTGAGCAGCCACGCGCCGTGGGCCTTGTCGGTGCGCGCGTCAATTCTGGCCAGGGCCTTGTGTTTGCCGGCTTGCTCACCGGGTTCAGCGTTGGGGTCTGTGGGGTGAGACGAGAAGGTGCACAATGCCCACAGGTGGTGGTCTTCAATCCACTCGGTGGACCTCCCAATCCCATCGCAATCCATGACGGGCTTGGTGCTCAGCGCCGTAATGGCGTCATCAAAGGTCCACTCCAGCGGGCGCGGTGCCTCTGGGTAGGGTCCCCTGAGGGTGTGCGAGAAGGCCCAGGCTGCCACCATCAGGCTGGCCAGCACACAAGCGCCCGCAAAGGTTTTCAGGCGCTTTGGAGGGCCCAGGTCAGACGGTTTGGATGTGGCTTGATTCATGAGGGCCTCGGTCTGCGCAGCCAACGGACGGCCGCGTTCACACCTTTCGGACGCGTCAACGGGGGTTTGATTGCGCCCATGACACGATTTTGAAGGCAGGCCACGCTTGAAAGAGGCGTCCAAGACATCGGCGGCCGGTCAAAAGGCGAGCTTCGCCGCCTACTGACCCCGCATCGGTGGGGGTTGTGCTCAGACTCTGGCGGTGCGGCGGCGGTTGTGGAAGAGCAGGCCCACCAAAAGCATCAGCATCCACGGCGCCAAGCCCGGACGGTGAGGACTCTGGGCCATGGAGCAGCCCTCATCGCCGCTGGTCCCTGTGTCGCGGCTGCCTCGGGCTGCGCTGATGTCTTCATCGCTCAGGCACTTGGTGCCGGTCGGGCCAGGTTCACCGGCCATGTTCAGGGCCTGGACTTCGACGCAGAAGGGTTCTCCATTGGGGACTTCAACCAACGCAAAGTAGTCTCGGCTCTCACCTTTCCAAAAGTTGATTCTGTCAAACGTGAACTCTGCGTTGGGGATGCGCACATGCATCATCAACACCTCTGGGTCCGTGCTAGACACTCGGATGACGCCATCGAGGCCGATGGAGTCAGGTGTGGCGTAGAGCTCATCGCTGAACACGTCGACCTGTGGTGTTTGAGTGACCGGTTGGGCCACCGCATCGACGACTTCAAAGGGTTGTGGGTCACGCAAGGCGACCCCGTCTTGCTCAAAGTGGAGTGTATAGGCACCAGGCGCCAGTTCGGCCAGCGGGACCAACTCGGTGGTGCGGTCATGCTGCCGCTCCTCCAGGTCGATGTCTTGCCCTTCGGCGTCTTCAATCCGAAAGTTTGGTGGGGTGTTGCACACATCGGCAAAGACCGTCAAATGCCCATTTTTGGGAATCTTGGACAGGTCACTGGGGCCAACATCAATGATGGTCGCCAATTCACACGGCGGTGCAGGGTCTGCGTTGACCATCGCAGGCACACACAAAGCCAGCAAACCCAGACCCAAAGCGATGTTGTTGCGGTGCGTTGTCATCTTCAGTCTCCTCTCAAGTTCACAAGACGATGGCGCCCCCACCGATGTCTTCCCGTTTCACCATCCTCGGTGGGGCCATCTGGCGACCTGAAAGAGCAGATCCCATGCCAAAACACCTCCATCACCGTCTCCACACGATCGACCATCCATCAGAGGTGTCCATTCACACTTTGAACACGACCCAAATGTCGCAAATTGGAAACGTTGGTTTCCAACTTATCACCCACAAACCACCACCCAAACCCATCCGACCACCCCAAACGAACCACTTTCGCCTAAATGACGGCACGCCCCGGCGAAGCCAAGAACCCACCCATCACAAATGCCAAAAGGGAGCGAGCGCAGCGAGCGACCGAACCAAAAGCCTGCGCAGCAGGCGAACCACAAGGAAGCCAAGCGCAGCGCCGGCGACCGAACCACAAGCGCAGCGCCAGCAAGCGAACCGATCGAGATAAGCGCGCAGCGCTAAATCTCGATCTCCGATGGGTTGATTTTGCTCAGGTCGTCGAGGAAGGAGTCGGCGTTGGGGTAGCGCTCAAGGTGGTTGACGGCCAGGGCTTTGCGCAAAATGGGGCCGAGGGGGCCGAGCAGGAGCTTGGAGGGGAGTTTGAGCTTGCCGCTCATGTGGATTCTGATGCAGGCCAGGACCGTGTCGGCGTCGACGACGGGTTTGCCGGTGAGCATTTCGACCAGGACGAGGGCCATCTGGTAGACGTCGAGGGCGGGTGTGGCCAGCAGGTCCTGAACGTACTCGGGGGCGGCGTAGCTGGGGGTGCACACGGGGCGCCCGTCGCGGGTGATGCGCTCTTCGGACTCGGCCATGAGGCGAGCAATGCCGAAGTCGGTGATTTTCATCACCTCGCGGTTGCGGCGGTCGCGCACGAGGAAGAGGTTGGAGGGCTTGAGGTCCTTGTGGACGATTTTTTGTCGGTGGGCCTCACCGAGGGCATCAAGGACGTTGCAGACCAGCGGCAGGGCGCGCTCTGGGTCCATGGGGCCGTGGCGCTCAAGTTCTTCTTCCAGATCGTGGCCCTGGAGTCGCTCCATGACCATGTAGGGCTGGCCGGTGTCGTCGATGAGCCCGAAGTGATGGATGGTGACGACGTTGGCGTGGTCGATGCTGGCGGCGGCGCGGGCTTCGCGCAGGAAGCGCGCCTCGTACTCATCGAGCGCCTGATCCATGGGCCGCTTGACGGTCAGGACCTTGATGGCCACCGGGCGGTTGATGCCGCGCTGAACGCCACCGTAGACCACGGCAAAGCCGCCGCGCCCAATTTCTTCACGGATCTCGTAAACTTCGGCCAGGACGGTGCCAGAGGTCAACTCTTTGCCGGTCGGGACGCCGTCGTGCGGGGTGGGCATGCCTTCAAGGCGGCACAGGGCCCGGGAGAGGGCCGCAGCATCCTTATGACGGCTGTCAGGGCGCTGGTGCAGGGCCTTTTCCAGGATCGTGCCCAGCTCGCCCAGGTGGAGGGCCTGGGAGATGGTGACGTCTTGTTGGAGGTGCTGTCGGATGCGGTCGAGGGCGTTGTGACCGGAGATGGTCAGGTCGCCGACGAGCATCTGCACCAGCACCAAAGCGGTCTGGTAGACGTCCCCCGATGTGTCCAGATGGCGAGAACGCTCCCATTCGGGGGCTTGGTGCCTGGGGGACGAGGGGGAGCGCCCGGCAGAGACGAGGCTCTCACGCAGGCGATGCTCCAGGTGAGACATGCCCATATACATGACCATCAGGCGCTCATCGAGGGTGCCTGGGTTGGCCATAAAGAGCGTCGAGGGCTTGAGACTCTGGTGGACCATGCCGCGGGAGTGAAACTCCTGGAGGCCGTTGAGGGCGCCGATGAAGAGGCGCATGGCGCGTGGGCGCTCCATGGCGCGGAGGCGTTTGATGTGGGCGCGAAGGGGGATGCCTTCGATCATGTCGGTGACCATGTAGAAGCAGGGGTGTCCCTGAACCTGGTCGCCGACCTCGTAGAGGCGCAGCACATTGGGGTGGATGATCTGCTCGGCTTCGCGGGCGGCGCGCACGACCTTGTCCAGGACCTCGCTGCGCTCCTGCTCACTGGAGGGCAAGGCCATCACGTGGACGGCAAAGCGCCGGTCTAAGAACTTGTGTGTGGCGCTGTAAACGCCGCCGAGACCACCGGCGTTGCCGGCCCCTGGCAGAGCGTGCTCAATCTCATAGTGTTGACCGA
>CAKZKQ010000166.1 GCA_937123825.1 uncultured Pseudomonadota bacterium | reverse complement strand
ACCCCAAAGGTCTTGCGGTGCACGACCTCCCCCTCCACCAGCACCTCAAAGTTCACCGGCGCCCCGCGGCCCGAGCGGATCGCGTCGATGGGCTGACCGTAGTGGCCCGTCAGCACGCCACCGCCTGCGGGGACTTTGTCAAAACCGATCAAGAGCCGGCCGCCATCGGCGATCGGGTGGGCCCACAAACACCGATGCGTGTCGTTGGTGACGCTGCGCATCACCTCGCCGACAAAAAGAAAGGGGTCGCGGCGTTTGCAGTGCCAGGTCGGCCAGCGGCCGGATTGGAAATTGCTGCACTGCTCGGTGCGCTGACCATAATCGCGGCTGACGGCGGCCTGCTCAATGCCGCCCAGCGCGTCCCAGCGAGTCTTGTCCTGCCCTCGGGTGGCCAGGAGCAGGGAGACCGACCCAAAATGACGCGCTTGCCCTTCCACGCGCCATGGCTGTGGCAGGGCAGCGATGGCGTCGTCCTGGCGTCCGTCCTCGACCATCAACCAGACGCGTTGGTGTCGCGCCATGTCTGTCCACGTGGGCGCTTCGGCAGGGATGTAGGCCATGTCCCCCATGAAGGTCCTGGGGCGGCTGTCCCAGACGGGCTCGACCCGAAAGGCGTCGCCGGGCTGGGCCTCCTTCAAGATGGCCTGGGCGGCCTGGGACCAGTCTTCGGCGCTGGGGACAGAGTTCCAGATCACAGCCTGGGCCAACAACACGCCCACAGCGCTGCACACCAGGACGGCGGCCGCCAAAAGCGGCCACGCGGTGGTTGCAGGAGGGTTTTGCACAGATTGTGTTGGGGGTGTGGAAGGGCCCGCGTGCTCGGCCTGGGGCTTTGAGGTTGCGGGGGGGGTGCGGTCTTGGCTTTGATCCACGTCAGGGCGCCTCAAGAGCAGCAGGCAAGCGGGGCCTGGACCATGGGATCACTGCCCTCAGGCCGACTGGGAGCCGCCCTGCTGGGCTGCCGAGAGATCGCCGCGCGACATGAGCTTGTCGCGCACCAGGAAGCTGTCGGCCCGGTCGGTGAAGGGCTCGCAGTGCACGCCGGTGTCCATGCGGATGGCGTCGCAGGGACAGGCCTCGACGCAGAGGCCGCAGACGATACAGCGCAGATGGTCGATGACAAAGACCTCGGGGTACTTCTCGATGTCGGGGTCGTCGTGCTCGGCGGCGGTGATGTGGATGCAGTCGGCCGGGCAAATGGTCGAGCAGCACATGCAGGCCACGCAGCGCACCTGACCGTCTTCGCGCAGCATCAAGCGGTGAAGCCCACGGTAACGGTGCGGGTAGTATTTGATCCGCCCTTCACCGTCGCGCTCAACCTCGGGGTACTCGCGGGTAAAGATGTTTTCTTTGGGGTTGGTGATCGCCCCAAAGAAGTGACCCAGCGTCACCCCCAGACCGCGGATGATCTCTGGCACATAGCTCTGCTCCCAGAACCCGCGCTTGGGGCGGCTGACCTCTTTGACCTGAACCTGTCCCACGTCGTCACTCTCCTCAAAGCTCAAACATGCCCCAAGACGCCACGGCGCACTTCCACCAGCACACACCACGTCCTTGGAGCTTCCCCAACCACACCGACCGCCCGCAGGCATCTTGGGCATGACCAGGCATCGCAAGGCAAAGTGAGGTCAAAGACCCCACCCCACATCAAGAATGGATGTTTACCGCGCCCGAGCGATGCAAAGCAACCGCGCTGCACACTTCAGCACCCGCTCACCGCTTCTTTTTCTTCTTTTTGCGCTTCTTTGGCTTGTTCAAAGACACTCGCCGGTGGGCTTTGTCAGAGCTGTGCCCCAACACCTTCTCTGGGTTGACCGCGTGTCCCTTGTACTCCACCTGGAAATGCAGGTGGGGGCCGGTGGAGCGTCCCGTGGACCCGATCCGACCGATCACGTCGCCGCGCTTGACGTAGGTGCCCGCTTTGACGTCGACCTTGCTGAGGTGGAAATAACGGCTCACCCAACCGTTGGGATGCTCAATGACCACCCGGATCCCTGCCCCACCGCGGCTGTTTCCAGAGCGCAGGACCTTTCCAGGGCCAGTGGCGTACACGCGCGTTCCGGTGGGACCGCCATAGTCCAGCCCTTTGTGCATCCGCCGACGCCGGGGTTTCTTGGGGTCGCGCCGCATGCCGTATCGGCTGGTGATGCGGACCTTTTTTACGGGACTCAAAAAGACAAATGGGCCTTTGGGCGGCCCAACGCTCTTGGGCGCGGGAGCTGGAGGGTTGACCTCTTTGGGGGGCTTGCTCGGCTCGGGCGCCAGCGCGGGGTCGACCACATCCACAGCGGCCAGAACCTGCTCGTCATCACCATGATCATGATGATCGTGATCATGCTCGGCGGTCTTTTCCGGCTCGGGGGCTGGGACCACGCGCTCCAGGCGCTTGATGGAGACTTTGGCGGGCCCACCACTGGCCCCCTGGGCATCGGTGTCTGCGGGGACTTGCGTGCGTTTGAGGGTTCGGCGCACGGTCCGCCGCGCCGGAGCCTCGGTGTTGTCGGCCACAGCGCCGACACTGCCCTGCCCTTCATCATCTTGGGCGGACGCGCTCGACCACACCCCAAACCAGATCGCCATCAGCACCAACCCTGGTCCCAGATGACGCACCATCACATTGCTCCCGCTGCTCATTGCCAGCCTCTCTCTGACCGCCTCCGGGCCCCAAACCGCCGCGCTTGCATCGCCAATGTCCGCCGTGGACGCTCTGCAAACGGAGCTAAAACGTTGGGGTTGTGGGCGGCTCAACCATCCCTGTTGCGCGATTGGCTCGTGCCTATCCTGGCCTTGGGGCAGGCTAACAGAGGGTGGCACAACATCCAGTTATTACCTGGCAAAAGTCTGCGCAGGCCGCGCACCCACGAACACCGGTTCAGGCTGACCATTGGGTGGTTGTGATCACAACAAACCGCCTCAAAGTGCCCAAAAAGAAAAGCCACCCAACTCGACTGCTGCGGCCTGCAAGGGCCATCAACGGCGAGCCAGGTGGCTTTTAAGGGCGACGCACGTCACACGCGCGGCGTTGGTGGCCGCGGGTGGTCTGGTGCGCGTGAATCAGGGGCAGGGGAAGAGCGCCTGCAGCGGCCCGATGATGTTCTCAACATCAAAGTCGCCGTCTTTGGCCAGCTCGTCGCGCAGGGTGCCGGCGGCGTCGGCGTCGATCTCCTGGGCGGCGCGGTCAAGCACACCGCCCATGATCTTCAAGAAGGCCTCGGAGGCGGCGGCGTCGTCGCCGCTCTGCTGGCTGTAGGTCAGCGCGCGGTCGATCACGACCAGCGACACGCCGTGCAGGAGGGCGACGTCGAGCTGCGCGACGGCTTTGTCGCGGGTCTCGAGATCGGTGGCCTCATCGCCGTTGTCGAGGTCGCGCCAGCAGCGCACGGCCAGGATGCCGTCCCAAATGCGGTCGTGGGTGTCGGAGTCGATCTCGCGGACGTAGCCCGCCAGGCCAATGCCGCCTTCATCCCGGGCAAAGTCGCCGGTGTAGTAGGCGTAGGCCGAGTCGCAGTCTTTCTTCTTGGCGGTGCAGGTGATGGCCTCTTTGTGGGTGGACACGTAGAGGAACCACAGCAGCGCGCCTTCAAGGCGAGCGGCCTGGATCTTGGGATCGTTGCCCATGATGCCTTGCTGGAAGGCGTCGTTGATGATGGGCAGGATCTTGGCCGGGCCGACGCAGCGGTCGGGGGACATGGCGGGCACACCCTCATCGCGGCACAGGAGCGTGCCGCCCATGCCGTCGCTGACGGCGGGATAGTGCTCATCTTCGCGGCGCTGCACGCGCGAATCCAGACCCTCCGCCGTCGCGTAGATGTCGCGGGCGTTGATGAAGTCGTCCGAGCTGGGATCGCCATCGATCCGCCAAAGCAGGTCGGCGATGGTTTCAAAGCTCGCCACGCGGCCCGCCGAGCTGATCGTCATCTCAAAGCGCAGGTAATCGCCGTCGTCGGCGATGCACTCCGGCCAGGTGTCGTCGGCGCCGGGGCTGTAGTCGGTCTCCTGAGGCATGCACGCGGGCGCGTCGCCGCAAAGCTCTTCGAGTTCAAAACCGCTGATGGCCAGGGGCGCCACGACGCTGCACTCAAGCCCAATGGTGGCGTTGATCTGGCCACGGGCGTCTTCGCTCTCTTCGCAGGCCTGCTGGCAACCGGCCACAACCTGGGGCACCAGGTCGCCGCAGAGGTCCACGATGTCCTGACAGGCCGCCACGACTTCGCACTGCGCCTGACACTCAGCAACGGGATCAACGTCGTTGTTCTCGTCGTTGTTGACGTCGTTGTTCATGTCATTGTTGACGTCGTTGTTCATGTCGTTGTTGACGTCATTGTTCTGATCGTTGTTGGTGTCGTTGTTCTCGAAGGTGCTCTCTTCAGGGTCATCCTCCGTGCAACCCACCGCCAGCGCCGTGCTCATCACGGCCACCAACAACAACAGAAACATCTTGCGTTCTCTCATGCGTTTGCCCTCCCTATGGCAATTCACACCATTAAAAATTCGCACTAAAAACCGTATTCCATGTTCACCATCAGCCCTCGCCCCGGCCCATTCACGCTTGAGCCGTGGTAGCGATAGGCTGCGTCAGTGACATTCTCAAAGACCGCCGAGATCAGGCCGCGCTCATCAAAGCGCCACCCAGCCCTCACGTCGAAGACCGAAAACCCGGGCGTGCCGCCCAGCGGAATGCGCGCATCACTTTGGTCGGAGAGCGCCAACCGGTCTTGCTTTGTCGCCCACCGCAGCCCGCCACCCAGGTAGTAGCCTCGGGGGTGGCGCCAAAGCACCTCGGCGGTGCCGTTGAGCGGGGGGATTCTGGACAGCGGCACCCGCTCGGTAAACGGCAACGAAGGATCCTCGGGACGCTCACCGGGGTTGGGACCTTCTCCAAAGGCGTAGGAGATGGTGCCGCGCGCCGACAGATTCAAAGGCAGCATCAGCTTCAAGCTGGCTTCCGCACCGTAGATGACAGCGGTGTCAGGCAGGTTGACCAACTGGAACTGAGAGCGAGAGTTGTTGCAGGCCGAGGTGTTGGGCGGACACTGGCTGGAGTTTCGGGGGGATCGGGCGATGGCGTCGTCCAGCGTCGAGTAGAAGACCCACCCGTCAAACTCCAGGTGCTCATTGAAGAGCTGCAAACCCATCTCGGCGGTGAGCGCTTTTTCGGGCTCAAGACCAGCATTCTCAAACTGAAACCCGGGGCCAGTCTGCTGGCGCGAGGTCAGATCATCGAGGTTCGGGGCGCGGAAACCCTGGTCTAGCCCTGCGATGATCGTCATCCAGTCGGTGGCCCACCACTCCACGGCAGCGTTGCCCACCAGGGCATTCCAACTCCCATCAACGGCCAACGTCCCAGACTCAGGATCTTCGGGGGCGCTGGCGGCGATGGTCGAAACTCGCCCTCCAGCCCGAAAGAGCAGCCGCTCCCAGAAAATGGCTTCGGCTTCCGCAAAAGCCCCGCCCCAGGTGTAGGTCGAGCCGTCGATGTACTGCCCACGGGTGCGCAGGCGCGTGATGTCCAGGTCGGTAAAAATCAGCCAGGCGACCGACTCCACGCGGTCGTGGTAAACGTCGCCGCCGTAGCGCAGGTGCAGGCCAAAGTTGTCGGTGGGGCGCCAGGTATCGGTCTGCGCCTGGAGCGCCCCGCCAAAGGTGTCCACGTCGTCGCGTCCTCCGTTGATGACAAACGAAGAGGGCCGCTCATGGGTCCGACGCTCGTGTTGGCGTTGCCAGGAGAGGGTGAGGCGAGCCGCCGAGGCCAGTGAGCCCCAATCCCCTTCGACGCGCGCAAAGGCGACCGAACGGTTTTGCTCATCATATTGGAGGCACTCATTAAAAGGGGCCTCGGGAGGAGCGCAGTTGTCGGTGCGCGGCGCGTCGCTCTGGCGGTAGTCGTACCAGGCCAGAACAAGACGCGAACGGCGTGCAAATTGCCACACGGCGCGGACATCGTTGGTCAACTCGTTGAAGCCGGTGCCAAGCTGCGTGCGTCCGTCGGGCGCAAAGCGCGGCACCTCGGGGGGCAGACCGTTGCGGGGGTTGAGCACAGGGCCGCCGCTCTCAAGTTGGCCCACGCGCCGGTAGCCGATGCCCGCCACCACACCGATTCGGGGTGTGAACTGCATGTCGAGCTGCAGACGGCCGCCAATGTCGGCATCGGCCGAAGCAAAGCGCACGGCGCCCAGCGGCTTGATGACAAAGCCCTCGGCGTTGGGGTCCATCAAAGGTTCGATGGGCGAGGCGTTGATGACCCCGGCGATGGCGTCGGTGCCGTAGCGCGTGGAGGCGCTGCCGCGCAGGACGTCGATGCTCTCGATGGTCCGCGAGTCGATGGTGAAGAAGTACTGGTTGGGTCCCTGGCGAAAGAGGCTGTTGTTCATCCGGACGCCGTCAAAGAGCAGCACGGTCTGCTGGCCGGTGCGGCCGCGGATGAACGCCGAACCCTGGCTGTGGGCGGTTTGCTGGACGTAGACCCCGGGTTCGTAGCGCAGCGCGTCGGGCGCCGAGCGCGGCAGCCTCAGGACCAACTCTTCGCGGGTGATGCGGGAGGTGGCGCGGCCAGGGTTGAAGAGGCGCGTGGCGGTGACGTCGATGAACCCATCGATTTCCAGATCATCGTCCTCGTCAAGGACAATGTCTTCGTCGTCTTCCTCATCGAGGACCAGCGTGTCGTCGTCTTCGTCTGGCCCCAACTCTGCGTCGGTCAGCGGCTGTCCTTCGTCCTGGGCAGCGGCCGCAACAGGCAACGCCAAAAACGCCAGGAGGGCAGCGAAAAAGATGTGGGAACCATGACTCATAAGGGTCGGCATCCAGTGATTGTCGGCTTGAGCCATTTACATCGACAATCATAGCGCCACCCTTGAACACGCGCGACAGGGGAAAACCCCCAAAACCCCCTGGGACTTTTCCCCCTTTGGCCTCAACGCCCCTTATATTCGGGCGTTCTTTTCTCAAAAAACGCAGCCATGGCCTCTCCAAGGTCTTCAGAAGCCAGAAAAGCGCTGTTCCAGGTCGCCACGTAATCAAGGCCACGCTCAATGGCCTGATCTTGTTGGGCGTTGAGGATGTGTTTGACGCCCTGGACGACCAGCGGTGAGAGTTCGGCGATGGTCTGGGCTTCCTGGCGAGCGCGGGCGACCAGCGCCTCGTGGTCTTCCAGGATGTCGCTGACCAGACCCATGCGCACGGCGCGCTGCGCGTCGATGTCTTTGGCCGTCAGCGCCAACTCCCGGGTCGCGGCGTCGCCGATGATCGTCGGCAAGCGCTGCAAGCTTCCCAGGTCGGCCACAATCCCAATGCGCGCCTCGCGCAGGCTGAACCGGGCGTCGGCAGTGCACAAACGGATGTCGCAGGCCGAGATCAGATCCAATCCACCGCCAATGCACCACCCCTGCACAGCCGCCACAACGGGCTTGCTGCACCAACTCGGCCCCCCAGTCTGGTGCTGGAGGCGCTTGACCACGGCCCGCAGCGCCTTGCGCTTGCCCGCCAGCCCGCCCTGAAAGTGTGGCCCCAGCTCTGCCATCGACTCCACCAGATCCAGGCCGTAGGTGAAGTTGCGCCCCTCGGCCCGCAGCACCACGGCGCGCGCGCTCTCGTCGGCCTCAATGGCTTCAAACGCCTCGGCCAGATCCCGAAAGAGCTGCGGACTCATCGCGTTGCCTTTGGCGGGCCGGTTCAGCACCACCTCCACCACGTGGTCCCCGTGGCGTTCAAACTTCAGCGTCTTCAGTTCCAACATGGCACGCTCCCTTGAATGCTTGCATCCCGTCATCATCGTCCTTTGCGGGCATCATGCACCACAACAATGGGGCAGAACCTAACAGAATGTGACCCAAAACAACATTGCACCGCGACCCGCACAGCAAGCCGCTCGCCACATCGGCACTCACGGGGACCCATCGTCGCAAGGTGGTGCATAGGGAGGGGAAGCAGTCGGCGTCAGCCTTCGGCGATCTCGGTGATGTGCGCGACTTCATCAAGGCGAGCACCGATGAAGTCAGCCATGGACTGCGCAAAGGAATCCGCATCGCGCCGCGCTGAAAACGACCCCAACGGCATCGCTCGCCGGAACGAAGGCGAAAGCAAACTGACCTCAAAACCCCCGCCGCCGGGCAACCTGGAGCGGCCAGGGCCAAGCAAGACCACGCACGAGGTCGTGGGGATGGACACCTGGCGGTTGAGGATCAACTTGCGGCCCTCTTTGCGCAGCTCCAGGCTGACCGTGCGCAGCGCCTCGGTCAGACGCGGCACCCAAAAGACCATCGCCAGGATGGGCGCCGCCAGGATCATCAACTCTGGCCAGGGGTTGGGAAACGGCCCCACCGCCCCCAAAAACGCAAACGCCAGCGGATACCAGGCCACAGTGGCGATCAGGTGCCACAGATAACCCCGCACGCGGAACCACAACGGCCAAACCAGCCGAACGGCGCCCTCATCAACACGTTTGAGTTGCACGCTCAAGACCGGCCCCCTCGGGCGTCGGGATCATAGTCTATCATCGCCATATGCTGACGCGCCGCAGCGGCCAACCTGCCCTTTCGCAGCAAACGCCCATGAACACAGACCTCATAGGCCTCGCGCATCTGCCGGGCGCATCGGTCAGGAGGCATCATACCATTGCCCGTCCCCAAACCAGGACACGCCACCGAACCAATCGGGCTGTCGGGGCGACTCAAATTGTGCGCCCGCACCGCCCTCAAAATGGCCCGAAAGGCCAGATGGGCGTTGGCGGTGTCTTTGACCACCATCGGCACCCTCATGGTCGGCGCGCTGACCAACCAAGGGACCTGCCCATGCTCCGTCGGCACCACAATCGCCAACCCCACAGGCAGCTCACCATCGTGCTCCTCCAACAACGCGCGCCGCACATTGGCCTCCATCTGCCAACCAAAGTGCATGCTCAAAGCCAGATCAAGGCCGCCGTCCATAAAGCCAAAGCTGTTGGCTGGGCTGACAATCGCGTCGGTCTGGACCTCAAGAATACTGCCCTGGCGCGCCGTCACCGCCGGCACATCGGCAAAACGCTCCCGCCAGCAAGCCACAAGCTCACCGTCAAGGTCCACAAACTCAAATCGAACGTCGGTCAAAGGGTTGGAAGGTGGGGTGTAGTCACTCAAAAGGCTCAAATGCTCCATCGCAAGCCGCCCCGCAGCGCCCAAAGTCCCTCCATTGAGAAACACGGACACTCAACCGGGCCACGGCGCCCAGATCATATGCACCAAACCCACAACATCAAGCCCCATCGCCCCCACCTCAAACGCTCGCCCCACACGCTCACCACCCCACCAACACGGCATCACCCAAAATTCCACGCTTGCGGCAGCGACGCACCACACTCGGCGCACTCAAACACGCCCTCTTTCACAATCGAGATCCCACCACACGCCTCACAGCGCCGAAACACAAAGGCGTGCTCAAAACCCTCCGGCGCCTCCAACCCCGCCGCCTCCAGCGCCGCCGCCACCGCCCCAAAACACCTCGGCTCAGGACAATACCCCGTCGACTGGTTGGTCACCGACTCCACCTCCGCCCTGCCCTTGTCCACCACAAGGCTCAACTCACCGGCGGCCAGCACATCCCGCCCCTGCGCACACGCCACATGCTCACAAAAGCGCTCCGAAACCCTCAACCTCCCCTCCAACGTCACCACATAGGTCACCGTCGCCCAATCCCCCAACCCCAAACGCCGCATCCACGCCGCCAACGCCGCCGCCGCCCCCGGCCCCTCCGGCTCAAACCGCTCAAACTCCTCCAACGCTAGCCCCCTGAGCCTTTCTGGGCCAACATAAGCGTAGCCCCCTTTGGGGGCGGTTCGCGGCGCCCTGTTGGGGCTTGCTTTTGGTTCGCGCGCCGGCGCTGCGCTTGGCTTGCTTTTGGTTCGGTCGTTCACTGCGTTCACTCTCTTTTGGTGCGTTCGCTTTGCTCACTTATGGCATTTGCGATGAGTGGGTTCTTGGCTTCGCCGGTCGGAGTGGGGCATTTAGGCGAAATTGGTTCGTTTTTGGGGGCTGGTTGGGGGACGGCTGCGTCTTGTGGAGCTTTCCAAGGGTTTTGGGATGGGTGGTGAAGAATTGAATGGCTTTCCAAGGGGGTGTACGGCTTTGTGAGGGGGGCAGGGTAGGCGGCGAAGCTCGCCTTTCTGCCGGCCTTTGTGGGCGTAGACTTTGGTGGTTTTTAACTTCGTGGGGTCGCTCAGGTCAGCGGGCTATCGCCGCCTACCTTCGCCCTTGTGGGACCATTGTCGGGGGGTGGTTTTTAACTTCGAAGGCCGCTCACAGGGCGAGCTGGCGCCGCCCATGTTCGCCCCTATGAGGGGGATTTGTTCCTTTGTGGGTGCGTTATGACATCTTCGTTCTGAGGATCTTGGCCAGTTCGACACGGACCTCTTCGGGAAAGCCCATGACGCCGGGGATGTCGTTGCTCTCCAGCAAGACCGCCGAGCCATCGTCCCGAACCAGAAAGTCCAGGCCCAGAACATCGGCGCCCAGCGCAGCCATGGCTTGCCGAGTCCATCCAGCCAGCGCTTCGGGCGGCTCGATGAGTCGATGGTGGTCGGTGTCCACGTTGGCCTTCCAGCCTGGCGAGCGGCGCTCCATGGCCCACATCCGCTCTCCGACGGCCAGACACCGCACATCGGCCTGGTAATCCACAAAGGGCTCGACAGTGGCATAGTCAAAGTATGGCGTGGCCAGGTTCACCAGCTCGTCCCACTGTCCTTCATCAAGGGCCCTGGCTTTGGCCATGCCTCCGTGAAAGTTGTCCATCTTGACCACAGCGGGCAGCGCGGGCCGAGCAAGCTCCAAAGCACCGTGACCGGCGACCACATCAAAGTCCACCACAGGCAGCCCGGCCAGCTTCAACTCTGCCAGCATCCCCAGCCGGTCGTAACCCCGCAGGAGGGTCGCCGCAGGGTTCACGCACGGCACCCCGGCCATGCGGATCATCTCCAGACAAGCCCGGTGCATCGGCTCGGGCTTGACCGCCCCCAGCCGCCACAAAATCCCTTCTGGCCGCCAAGTCCCAGCCCTGTCCACAATCCACAACCGCCCATCCTGCAAAAACCAACGGCTGCGCCCCAACCAGGTCTGATGCACCTTCATCCCCAAAAACCAGGGACTCCAATCCAACCCTCCATTGACCACCACAATCACGGCCACTCTCCCTTTCTTTTGACGTCCGGCAAACCATCGCGGTGGCAAGAGCCAAGCTCACCAGCATTCAGGCCCCACACAAGCAGGCCCTCGTCGTTCCGAGCGCCCCAAGTAAGACCCCCAAAGCCCACCGCAACCTCAAAACCCCACAAAAAGCCGCCCACCCCCATGGAAAGCCCCCAACCCACCACCACCGACCACAAAACCCCCAGGAAAGCCCCCCAATCCATCACCACCACCCAACCAGCCCCCAAAAACGAACCAATTTCGCCTCAATGCCCAACTCGTACCGGCGAAGCCAAGAACCCAACCCATCGCAAATGCCATAAGGGAGCGCAGCGACCGCACCAAAAGGAAGCAAGCGCAGCGAGCGACCGAACCAAAAGCAAGCCAAGCGCAGCGCCGGCGCGCGAACCGAAAGCAAGCCCCAACGGGGCGCCGCGAACCGACGAGAACGCGCCCCGCGCGTTCTCGTCTCACGTTGTGAGGCCGGCTTGGAGGGCGTAGCGGACGAGTCCGGCGGTGGTGTGGATGCCGAGTTTGTCCATGATGTTGGCGCGGTGGTTTTGGACGGTTTTGGGTTTGAGGCCAAGGCGAGCGGCGATTTCGCGGCTGGTGTAGCCTTCGGAGATGAGTTGGAGGATTTCGCGTTCGCGTTCGGTCAGTGGGTCGACGGGGGCGCTGTCGTTTTTGAGGTAGCCTTGGAGGATGTATTCGGAGATGCCGGGGGAGAGGTAGACGCCGCCTTCGGCGACTTTTTGGACGGCCTGGCAGAGGGTGTCGACGCCGGAGCCTTTGAGAACGTAGCCTCGGGCGCCAGCGCGCAGGGCGGCGTCGACGGCGGTGGCGTCGTCGCGCATGGAGAGGATGACGACGCGGATGTCGGGGCGGCTGCGGACGAGCTTTCGGGTGGCCTCGATGCCGTTGAGGACGGGCAGGCCGATGTCCATGATGACGACGTCGGGGCCTTGGGCCTCGGCCAGTTCAACGGCTTGGGCGCCGTCGTCGGCTTCGGCGATGACTTTGATGCCTTCGACGCGGTCCAGCAGTGCTTTGAGTCCTTGGCGGACCACCTGATGGTCTTCGGCGAGCAGTACCCTCACGATCCATTACCCGGCTTTGGACATGGGCGGGAGCCAGGCGCGCAGGTGGGTGCCACCACCATCGGCGGCTTCGACCTCAAGGCGCCCGGCGAGGAAGGCCAGGCGCTCGCGCATGCCTTTGAGCCCAGTGCCGTCGGTGCTGGCCAGTGGGTCAAAGCCGCGTCCATCGTCTTCAATGTCGAGGGTGACACCTTCAGTGGTGACGATCAAGTTCAGGCCCACTTCGGTGGCCTCTGCATGACGGCTGACGTTGTGCAGGGCTTCCTGGGCGACGCGCAGGAGGCAGACGGCGTAGGATTCGGCGGTGACTTCTGGACCGCTGTGTCGGAAGGAGACGGCGATGCCGGTGCGTGTTTCAAAGCGTTCGGCGTGGTTGGAGAGGGCCTCGGTGAGGGAGGCGGACTCCAATTCCATGGGTCGCAGGTCGCGCACGACGGCGCGGATTTCGTGAACAATGGTGTCGCACAGCTCCAGGGCGGCGGCGCGGTGGGTTTCGGCCTGGGGGGTGGGCTGGGGTCCGGCAAGCTCAAGCTCAAGGCGCAGGCCGGTGACGAGTTGGCCGATGCCGTCGTGGAGATCGGTGGCGATCCGTCGACGTTCGGTTTCCTGGGTGGAGATCATGCGCTCGGAGAGGTCGCGGACTTCGGCGACGGCTTCGGTCACACGGGCTTGGAGGTCGGCGTTGGCGCTGACGAGTTGTTGTTCGGCGACGTTGAGGGCCTTGGCCTGGCGGCGTACGACGCGCGTGGGCAGGACGTAGAGCAGGACGCCGAGCAGGAGGCCGACGAGTCCAAAGAGCAGCGCCAGGCGTCCGGTGCGGGTTTCGACGCGGCTGTGGTCCATGGTGACCTGGACCCAGGCGGCGACTTGGCCTGCGACCATGACGGGGGCCCAGCGGGTGGGTCCGTTGGCGATCCCGCTGCCCATGCCGAGTTCTTGTCCGGTGAAGAGTTGTTGGCCGCGGCAGTCGGTGACCCGCACCTGGCCCAGATCCCGCAGTGCGCGGTGCACGGCCACGGCTTCGACGACTTTGTGGACGTTGTAGCGCCACAGGCGCGGCTGGCGAGCGGCGGGGTTGGCCATGGACAGGGCCAGGTGCTCGGCGTAGACGCGGCCTTCTTCGCCTTGGCGTTGCCAGCCCATCCAGCCGTAGAGCACGGGGGGCCCCATGGCGACCAGGAGCGCCACAGCCACGGCCACGGGGGCCATACGGCGAGCAAAGTTGGCCACGACGCCAAGCGCGCCGCCGTTTGGGTTATGGGAGTGGGAGGTATCCATGGACTTCAAGGGCGGCGCGTTGGGCCGGTGCGGTGGCAAACTCCAGAAAGCGGGCGGCCTGGCCTTTGGGGGGGCCGTCGGTCAGCCAGTAGAGGGACTTGGTAAAGGGGTAGCGGCCTGCGGCGGCCTCCTGGGCGGTGGGTTGGACGCCGTCGAGGGTCAACGCCTCAATCGGGAGCGCTTCCAACTCGATGATGCCGACGTCGAGGGGTCCGACAGCGCCTTCGATGGCCAGGAGCGCGTCGCGCATCTCCTGGTCGGTGTGGAAGACCAGGGCGCGGCCATCACGACGGGCATTGGACATGGCCTCAGCGAGGGTCTTGGAGCGGGCGGCGATGGCCCGCATGCCGCTGTCGCCCTCTTCGCGCAGCAGCGGCACCACGGGTTCGCCCGAGGGCCAGCGCGCGGTGCGCCCGGCGTAGATGTCGAGCAGTTGTTGCGTGGTCAGGGCTTGGACGCCGAGGGTTCGGTGTGTGGCAAAGGCAAGCACTGAGCGGGCCATGGGGGT
This sequence comes from uncultured Pseudomonadota bacterium, assembly GCA_937123825.1. Lineage (GTDB taxonomy): Bacteria > Myxococcota_A > Bradymonadia > Bradymonadales > CAKZKQ01. The sequence continues at coordinate 4,454 of CAKZKQ010000166.1, read as the reverse complement.
TTGAACGACGCCTTTGGAGGTTTCTTTGGGGCTGAGCGTTCGGGAGGCCAACCCCACGTCGATCACGCCGTCCATGACGGCGCGGACGGCGCCGCCGGTGCCGATGCTCTCAGCCACGCGCAGCGCCTCGGGGTGTCCCATCGCGCGGTAGCGTTGGAGGAGAAAGCGGGTGGCGGCAAGATTGGAGCCAGAGCCCGCCAGCAGGAGCCCGTTGTGGGTTTGTGGGTCGGGGACGCAGAGGGCGCCGTCGGGCATGGCCGGTGGGGTGCCATCGGGGGGTTGGCCTTGGCCACAGGCGGCCATCAGCAAGGCGCAGCAGATTGTCCACATCCATGGGCGCATGGCGCATCCCCGTCAAAAGAGGGGCTCTGACGACACGCGGTGGCGGCCGCGCCTTTGGCGGTCAAGGGTGTCTGCCGTGTTGGGGCGGGGCATGCCGTCAGGGCTCAGGCTGCGTCCACGTTGGGCGAGGATCCGGCTTGTTGGATCAGGCGCTCGCGGACAAGTAGGCGCAGTTCACGCTCTTCAAAGGGCTTGTCAATCTGCGAATTGTCAACCCCATCCAGGAACTGTCGGGCTCGGGGGGTGAAGGCGCCGCCGGTGATGAAGATCATGCGTTGGGACATGGCGGGGCGGCGCGCGGCCAACTCGGCGTGAACGTCCATGCCGCTGATTTCGGGCATCATAAGGTCGCACAGGATGATGTCGTAGTCTTCCTGGATGCAGCGCTCGATGGCTTCACGGCCGTTGTTGACGACCTCCATGCGGTGGCGGCCGAGGGTTCGGCACAGAGCCTTGCCGACGTTGGGGTCATCGTCGACCACGAGGATGCGCCCGCGGGGTCCGATGTCCTGGAGCGAGGGTGGGATGGGGATGGGCAGGGAGACCTGCGAGACGGCGGCGGCGGGCAGCGTGATCTGGAAGGTGGTGCCAACGCCCACGGTGCTGTCGACGGTGATCTGTCCGCCCATGGCGGTGATGATGTTGTGGCAGATGGACAGACCCAGGCCGGTGCCGACGCCCACGGGTTTGGTGGTGAAGAAGGGGTCGAAGATGCGCTGGAGGTCTTCGGCGCCGATGCCGCAGCCGCTGTCCTGGACAGAGATGGCCGCCTGGCCCTGGGGCGTGCACCAGGTTTTTATCTTCACGATGTTGCGGTCAGCCTCGCCCTCGGGCATGGCGTGGGCGGCGTTGACCATGAGGTTGAGGAAGACCTGGCCAAGGCGAGCCTCGTTGGCTTCGATGATGGGGACGCCCTTGCCGTAGTCGCGCACGAGGGTGGCGCGGTGGCGGATCTCGGTCCAGGCCAGCTTGAGCGAGGATTCGAGCACCTCGTGGACGTCCATGGCTTCGCGGCGGTCGTTGTCGGAGCGAGAGAAGGTCTTCAGGTCGCGCACGATGGTCTTGACGCGTTGGGCGCCGTCAAAAGACTCAGAGAGGACTTCGAGCAGGTCCTGGCGCTCTTCTTCGGGCATGCCGCCGGCCAGGCCTTTGAGGCGGCGCTGCATGTACTCGACGTTGGCGATGACGTAGGCCAGCGGGTTGTTGATTTCGTGGGCGACACCGGCGGCCAGGGTGCCAACCGAGACCATGCGGTCGGCGATCATGAGCTGGGTCTGAAGTTTTTTCAGGTCGGTGACGTCGCGGGCGACCAGCAGGCAAGCTGGCGCGCGGTCAAAGCGGATGACCTGGATGGGTGAGAGTTCAAGGACGGTCACGCCGCCGCCCTGGCGCAGAAAGCGAAACTCGGTGCCTTCGGGCGGGGTTTGGGGGATCTCCAGCGGGGCGATCATCTGTGAGGTGACGGCGTCGAGCAGGTCTCGGCCGCCTTCAAAGAAGGCCAGCTTTTCGGGGAGCCGCTCGCAGGGGTGGAGGATGTCGGCGATGTTGAGCCCGACGAGGCTGCGCGAGGAGTGGTAGCCCAGAGACGAGGCCCAGCGAGGGTTGGCGTACACGACCTTGTGGTCGCGGACGATGGCCACGCCGTAGGGGGTTTTTCGGATGACCTCCTGGAAGTTGCGCCGGGAGCTGTGGAGCTCTTCGAGCGTTTGTTGTTCCTGAGAGACGTCGCGCAGGATCAGGACCGAGCCCATCAACTGTTTGTCGTTGTCCATGAGCATGGAGCGTCGGTGGACCACGGGGATGCGGTCTCCATCGCGGTTGATGACCCGCATGACCTGGGCCATGGCGCCAGACATGCTCATCGACGGCGGGGGCTCTTCAAGGGGAAAGATGTCGTTGCGGCGTTGGCCGATGGCTTCGCGCTGCTTCCACCCCGAGAGCGCCTCTGCGGCGGGATTCATCCAGACCACCCGGCCATTGACGTCGGCCTCGATCACCGCTTCGCCAAGGGCCTTCACGGTCCGTTCGAGGGCGATCTCCCTCGGCGAGCGTTCGTTTGGGCCTGCGACCTCTGGCCGCTCGAACCCATGCCTTGGATGCATTGCCGGGGCCAGCGCGGGCACCTCGGCGGTGCTGCGCTGGGTCAACTGGTGTTGCATCTCGCGTTGTCTTCGACCCAGCTCCGCCAGCGCAAAGAGGCTCACTCCCGCCCCCGCCAACGCCAGCACCGCAGTAAGGATCGCTCCCAGGATCCACATGCTCATGACTATAAAGCCCTCACTCCTGTCAGGCCCCACGCGGTCGACTGGCGGCACAGCGTGCGGCCCGGCGATACCAACCAGGACCGCGCACCACAAGACCGGGCCCAACCCATCCAGGCCCCTCCCATCAACACCGCGGTGTGGATGGCCAGCGTCATCGCGCACGTACGCCCTGGAGGATCGGCAGGGTGCGGGGTGGACTTGAATCTTTTTTGAGATTTTTTGAGATTTTTTGAAGAAAAACGCCTTCAAAGACAACCAACACCGCATTCATCGGCCTTTAAAGGCTCCCAAAACCTTCCACAGCAGGTGTCAGAGAGCGCGCGGGGAGGCCTGGAGAGCGGGCGGTTTACCAAAAAGTCTGCTTTGTGAGAAAATCCACAACCATCAAGCCATAACGACCCGCGACAAACGGTGGACAGGGTCAACACAACCCGGGGTATGCGCCAACGCGCCTGCTTGGAGCGGCATCGATGACAAACCTCCCCCCTGAGATGACACCCGCCACACACTTCAAAGGGGCGCGCCTGCTGGCCAGTCCACAGGACCGCCTGCGTCAGGTGCGCAGGGGCGCTGCGGCGTTCAGAGAAGAGCTTATGGATGGGCCGCCGGTGCCTTACTACCGCTCCTTTGAGTTGGTCCGGGCGCCCTACCCGACCCGCTTTGCCTTCCTCAACGCCTGCAAAATGCCCACGCCCTACATCCACATCGTCAACCGGATGATCGTGGTCCAGTACAAGAGCACCCAGGGCACCAGGACCTTGATGATCTCGCCGTCCGACTACGACCGCAACCGCCACACCCCCTTCTTCAAGCGCCTGGCCCAGAGCATGGGACCGCTGCAATCCCTGGGGGAGCGGATCATCGCCCCGTCATCGGGCACGGTCATGGACTGCCTGGAGTCGGCCGGGATTGCCCCAGAGGCGGTCGACTACATCTCCTACGACCACCTCCACACCCAGGATGTGCGCCGGTGGCTCGGGCAGGGCAAGCACGATCCGGGGCTGCTGCCCAATGCTCGCCTCCTGGTCATGGCCCAGGAGTGGCACTCGGCCCACGGGTTGCTGCCTCCCCAGCAGGAGTGGTACTGTCCGGGCGGTCTTGACGGGATCGATCCCGATCGGATCGTGCTGCTTCAAGGGGACACGATGCTGGGCCAGGGCGTGGCGCTGATGCACACACCGGGACATACGGAGGGCAACCACTCATTTGTGGTCCACACCCCCGAGGGGTTGATGGTCACCAGCGAAAACGGGGTCAGCCCCGATGCCTACGCGCCGCTGCGCAGCCGCATCCCCGGGCTGGCCGACTACGCGCGCCAAACGGGCGTTGAGGTCATCCTCAACGGCAACACCCTCGAAGGCGGGCTTGACCAATACCTGTCCATGATTCAAGAAAAAGAGGTTGCGGGACCATCGGCGCGCGACCCAAACTTCTACAACGTGGTGTGCTCATCCGAGATGGCCGCCTACTGGGCTTTTCCCGGCATCAAACCCACCTTCAGCTTCGGCAACCTTGAGTTCGGCTCACCGCTGGCCCATCAACACGGCGCCAGCCCAGGAACAACATGAGCGCAACCCCTCTCAACATGGTCTTGACCGGATGCGCCAGCGGCATCGGCCTGCACATCGCCGACGCGTTGGCGCGGCGCGGGCATCGCCTGATCTTGACGGACATCGACGACGGGCGGCTGGCGCAGTTGGCCACGGATCGGGGCTGGAAGGCGCCCAGGGTTCAGGTGCGCAAGCTCGACGTGGCCAACCCCGACGACTGGAGCAAGGTCATCACCCTGGCCGTCAGCTCCTGGGGCTCGCTGGACGTCTTGATGAACATCGCCGGCTACATCCAGCC
>CAKZKQ010000165.1 GCA_937123825.1 uncultured Pseudomonadota bacterium | reverse complement strand
CGTCAGGAAGTGACCACCCTCACCCCAGTCCACAACAACGTAGCCCGACCAGGGGGTGCCCTCGCAGGACAGCTCCTGAACCACGGTGCCATCGGCGGTCGAAAGAATCTCAATGGTGGTCCGACCTTTATGAGAGACCGCCAGACGAGTGCCGTCCGGGGAGAAACAGATCGTACGGGTGCTGCTTTGCAGAGGGTGCTTGCGGATGGGCTCGTCCTGCTCCCAGTCGCAGAACGCAAAGAGGTCTGAGGTGGCGATGTAAAGCCCCTCTTCGGTATCGACCGCGTGGATGTTGCCGATCTTGAATTCCAACTCTGGCGTCAAACGCTCCTTCAGCAGCGTCAGCCCGGAGTCTGTGACTTGAAAGAGGCGCAGGGGATTGCCCGCGCCAGGGCTGGTGGGGCCGAGCAGCACACAGTCGGGGCGAGCGCTGGGGTAGAACCGTTGAGAACCGCCGACCGATGGCACCCGAGCCAACTCCTCACCCTCGCGACTCCACAGCACGAGATCCCTCAGGGAGATGACCAGCAGCCGACCGTGCATTGACGTTAAGTCGGCGGGGTAGCAGCTAAAGCGGGGGTCGCGGTAGTCGAGTTCGATGTGTTGGGGACGAGACGGATTTGGGGCGCTGGACATGGCGTCTCCTGGGTGGGAGGCAGTGGGCTCCATTCCCAGTTGTCCTGAGAGGCAACAACTTGCAGGGCAATGGGCGTGAGTCGTGGCAAAGCTGTCCGATCAACAATATGAGTGTCTACGACCCCACCTGTCCCCTGTCAAACCAGGCCAGCGAACGCACCAACCGGTCCCATCGACCCATCGTCAACGCCATCCTTTAAAGCATGCGTGCTGGGACATATGGCATGCTGACCATGGGCCGCAAAAGTCAGTCCACCATCTCAGGTGCGGGTGCTTGCTCAGATGGAACAAACGGCCTGCGCGACCACAATTGAACCATCGCCTCTGTGCCGTCGCCGCGCAGCGCCACGCGCCGGTATTGGCCACACCCCACCAGCTCCAGGACCTTGGCGTCGGGGTGAACGGCGTACCCATAAAGCGCCCCGGGCAGCAACCCCCAATGGCGCGAGTCCAGACCGCACCGCGCCGGCTGGTTGTAACACTCCCATGGCTCAGCGCTCTTGTTCTTATGCCGTGTTTTGGCTTGCAGGTACGAGAGCCCCACCGTCATCCGACGCCCCTTCACCCAGGCGCGAGACGCCAACATGTTCACCCCCACAAACGCTTCGGGATGCACTGGCTCGCCGTCCACCCTGAGTTCGGGCTCACACTCTGGCGCCTCGGTCATCAACACAGGCCCCGCAAAATCGAAATCATAGGTCTGGCGCGGACCCGTAAACCACTCGGGCATGGTGCATCTGGCCATACTCAGGGCCTCACTGGGGCGCAGTCCGCTGATTCCCTTGATACACTGACGGCTCTTGAAGGTCTGCACCATCTGGTGCCCAAACGAGGAGTGCATATACTCGATGCGCTTTCGCGGTCCGTGCCCATGATGCACCAACACCACCAACGGCGTCAGGCGCGTGGGATCCGTCAGCGCCAACCCCGCGTCCTCTTCATGGCGCCACATGCGCTGATGGTCGCCGATGCGCTCCGAAATGCGCGCCGCCAACCAACTGAACCCACCCAGGCCGCGAAACTTATCGGACGCAGCGCGCCGATGCCGCTGACGCACCATTTCAAAGCGACGCACTTCGACCAAAGCCCCCTGGTCATCCCCCGCCGCGCTCCTTGAAGCGGCCGCCAGCAGCGGCAACATCATGTCTTCATGAACCGGGGGGACAAAGGGCAACGCAGCCGGACCCAATGTCTGCCAACTGTCAAAAAAGAGATGGCGATTGTCACCCGCTGCGGCAATCTGACGCTCGTCCAAAAGCTGCCAGGCCCTGTCAAAATGACGCGCCGCCTCGCGATGCCGACCCAACATTGCCTCCAAACTCGCCCGCTCTCGCCACCACAACGGCAACTCACCCATATTGATGGGGTGAACCTGATGCCGCTCGGTCGCCTCCGTTTGCTTCACCACCATCTGGAGCGCGGCGTCAGGACCACACATGTGAAGATTTTCACGCACCCGTAAAACGCGATACCCATAATCTTGTTTGGGTTTGTAGGCCTTCCATTGCTCAAAAGCCGCGCACCCTCCCATGAACAAGAGCGAGCACAACGCGATCGACCACCAACGCACGTACGCCATCAAGTCTCTCCTTGCATGCCTCCTGTAGGCTCAACGCCACAAACGAATGCATGAAGAGTGCCACCCATAAGGGCCGACTTCATGGCGCCCAGACCACCCAAAAATCACTCATAAATGATGGTGCAACGGGCCTGCGCCAGGGCATCGGGAAGCACAACGGGATCGCTGCTCCCTGAATCGCGCCGGAACTGCAAATTCTGGCCGCTGTAGGCCTCCTCGCCAAAAAAGTTCTTTTTGACGATGAGCGTCTTAAGCTCCGGCATCGCCGGGCCGTTGACGATGGCCTCCACCCCCTTCCAGGTCAGGCGATGGTCGCTCATGTCCAGATGCTCAAGGACAGGAAAGGCCTCCGACTGGGCAAAGGCGCCCAAATCCCGGTCCATGTAAAGCCCTCGGTGGATGCTCAAGGACTTGAGATTGGCAAAACACGCCGACGCAGCCAGCGCATCCAACTCCTTGCGGCCCGAGTATGCGACGTCTCCAAGGCGCAAATGCTCCAACTTCGTCCACATCTTGCTTTGGGCCACGGCGGCCACCGCGCCGCTCTTGCTGTCCAGGCGACAGCTGTCCAAATCCAACGTCACCAGGTTCTTCAAGACCTTGGCCCGCGCCAGCTTGGCCACCCCGGTCTTGCCCAGCGGGCACCAGGACATGTAAAGCGCCTGGAGGTCAGGAAAAGTCTTGGCGCGGCCCCAGGCGATGTCCGCCCCATAAATGGGGTTGGCCGACAAGTCCAACGCGCGCAGGTTGCCCAGGTGCTTGGAAGCCATCAAATGGCGCAGCCCATCGCGCGAAATCTCGTTTTTGGACACATCAAGGCACTTAAGCCCCGCAAGACCAGCGCTCTGCCCCAAAACGCTCAAAAGAGCGTTCAACCTGCACGCCCTGAGCTTCAAAGACGCCAACGCCGGAAACCCCAGCAGCGCCCTCAGAACACCTTCAGCAGCCGCCCCCCAACCCAAATCGCAGCCGGTCAACCCCACGTGGGTCAGGTTCGACGCCCAGGGCGCTCCCTGAAGGGGCTCAATAAACCCCACGTTCACCTTAAGATGCCGGTAACCCGTGCCCAACGAGCCATAGTCCACACAGACATCCACGCCCGTCGTATGCCGCAACTCAGGCCTTGTCAGCACATCGGCAAAGCCGCCATGCAGCCACTGGGCTTCGTTCAAAGTCAGGACGCGGGTCAACCCAAGACGCGGCTGCTCCTTACCGCCGAGCACATCATCAACCCAACCCTCGGGCGCTGCACGCAGCCGGTCATCCCAGTGTTCCAGATGCTTCTGGGCATACTCCAGTCCCACCTCAAGGACTTCCCCTGGCATCTCATCAAAACACCGACAAAGCGCCAACCAACCATCCTTTGATGGCGCCGAGTGCAACACCTCACGAAGCGTCTCAAGAGCATTTTCTGCGTTCATCTCGATACCCAAACACCATCAAAAGGACCAAACTCCACAGCCACGCAAGCACACATACGGCCTCCCACAACACCGCCACCAAACAAGGCATTGGCTCACGCCGGTTTCCAATGCATGGGGACGCTCCTCACCCTGAAGAGAATGTATTTAAAGACCCCATCGCCAAGCGCCACGATCTCGTGGGCCACCAGGCCGTTGTGGGTCACTTCCTCATCAATATAAAAGACGTGCTTCGCCTCGCCATCCAGCTTCACCCCGCCCCTGGCGATCAACCGAATGCTGCCGTCTTCCTGCTCCGACAGCCAAGCCCGGGCATGGGTCTGAAGAGGTTGCCAATGATCCTCTTCTTCAAGGTGCTCAACGGTGCCATCAAGGCCCATCAACATGGTGGCGCGGCTGGTCTTAAGGGCGCACTCATCGTGCTCCTCAAGCAACACAATCGACACCTGAAAGACGTCATCGTGGCTGGGCTCAAAGGGCTCCTCTCGCTCCCACACCAGCGGCGCCCTGACATCAAAAAAGCGGCACTCATCGGCCCACCGCTCCGGCACCCCGGCGCAGCCCGAAATCACCATCACCACACACACAAATCCCAAAAGACAAAGCGTCCACTTCATGCTCACCCCGCAAACCATGCATTCTCAAACACAAAGCATTGTGCACGACACACCAAGGCCCACAAGAAAACCCCAACAGAGACCTCCTTTACGACTTCTCTTCACCCAAACCAGCTCCCACAGCCCCCACATCCACGTCTGGCGCCATTTGAAACTGGCCCAAAACAGGTCCGTTCGGGCATGATGAAGGGCGGTTGACCGTTGACGGCACACAACCCCCACGCACCTGCGCTCATCAACCAACGAGAAAAGCATGGTGGCCACCACAAAGCCCTCCGCGCTTGTCCGACATTCAGGCAAAACCCCCAGATATGAACGACCTCCAATCCTGGTTCGCCCGCACCGAAACGCGCCTGGGAGCACCCATCCCTGACGCCCTCAAAGCCCACTACCACCTGCTTGAAGAGGACGGCCCGCTGGACTCAGACCACGTCGAGTGCGAACCCCTCTTGACGCCCGAGAGCATCGACGAACAACTCGATTTGCTGGAAGAACTCCACGCCGAGTGCGGCATCCTTGAGGGGCTGCCCGCGCTGCTCCCCGTCCTGCCAAAGAACGGCCGCAACCTCCACCTCCTGGTCCTGGAAGAAGGCTGGGAGCATCCAGTGGGCATGGTCGTGTCGTTCTGGACAGACTCGCTGGAGAGCGAGGACATGGTCCCCCTCGAAGAGCTTCTGGATATGGACTGACGCCAGCCTCGCCAGCACCACTGGCTTGACGCCGCGCCGCACACACACGCATCCTAAATCCCTCAAACCAGGGGGCAATTTATGATACGAGCATGCTTCGTTTTGATGGTGGCAGTGCTTTTTGTGGGTTGCTTAAAGGCCGAAGAGCCCGGCCTTTGCAGTGGGGACAAGGGGCTTAAAAAGCTGCCCTTGCCAGCAACCTTCCACATCTACAAAACCAAAACACACCTTGGCTCAGTCACCGTGCCCGCCAAGGGGCTTCCCACCTTTAAAGCCGCCAAAGGCGCGCCCAAGGCTGACCTCGATCTGCTCTCAAAAAAGTTTGAGGCGGCCATCAAAGGCGACGCGACCTTCACATACTCAGACTATGATGGGGACACCCACGCCAAATGCGGCATGAGCGTCAAGAGAAGCTCCCCGCTCTACGCCGATGCGCTGGGACGCCACTTCTACAGCGCGTATTACACCGTCAAAGAGCAGGGCCCTGCCTCAAACCAATGATCTGCACCTTGCTCATCGCTCCCACAAAATCCCAAACCACGCACCACCAACCACTGGCTCAGCACCATTTGATTCGGGCATGATGGATGTGCACGGTCTGACACTGCGGAGCCACAAAATCCATGAAACCAACCCAACGCAGTCTGCGCACAACCGCGCCGGTGGGAGAGCTGGTGTGCAACACCCTGATGGCGCTCATGGTCATGGCCTCAGGATGCACTGACACCACCCCCCCAAACACGGGATGCGCAAGCGACGATGAATGCACAAATGGCGAACGTTGCCTCTTGCAGCGCTGCCAACCCCCCATATGCGAACCTGAAGAGATTGTCTGCGGCCAAAAATGCGTCAATCCACGCACCGAACTTGAGTTTTGCGGTGGATGCGACGGCTGCCCAAACGCGCCCAACGCCGAAAGCGTCCAGTGTGAGGCGGGGCGATGCGTCTACCGTTGCTCGAACGGCTCCGCAGACGCCAACGGTGACATCCACAGCCCCAACGGCGATGGCTGCGAATGCCAGACCGACGGCGTTGAGGTTTGTGATACCCACGACAACGACTGTGACGGCAACATCGACGAAGGGCTGCTCAACGACTGCGGCCAATGTGGCCAAACCCCACCCGAAGTCTGCGATGGCCAGGACAACGATTGTGACGGCGACATTGACGCAGAAGACAGTGACCTTGTCACCACCGCTTGTGGCCTGACTGAAGGGGTATGTGCCCAATCGGCGCAGGCATGTGAAGGCGGCACAGCGCAAGCGTGCTCACCG
>CAKZKQ010000164.1 GCA_937123825.1 uncultured Pseudomonadota bacterium | reverse complement strand
GACGTTCGCGCTCGACTTGCATGTGTTAAGCACGCCGCCAGCGTTCGTTCTGAGCCAGGATCAAACTCTCCACTTATATATGGTTTCCAATGACTGCCAACTGCTCGCAATCAATGAAATAAGCTTGATCAAGCACCCTCTTTCTTACGAAATCGGGCGCCGTCGCTTGAGTCTTTTATGGATGACAACCGCATCGTCACCCAATGACTCAAATCTATTTTTATAGGCCCGCCTGCAACAAACCACATCGACCGGTTTAACCGCCAAAGGCGGCCCCGACGTTGCGGGATTGCTGCACACGCTTAGCTTTCAACACCTAAACTTCAGATGCTGATTTGCTCACTCTCTTCTCTTCAGTTTTCAAAGACCGAATCTTTCGACTCGAATTTCGCACAAACCAACCCTCCGTAAGACATGGCCTTACTTCTGGGCCGGGGCAAAGCAGCGAATGACTTTGCCTTCACACAACCAATTGCTTGATTGATTGTCGCTGTGTTGATTTGCCCCAGCGGGGAATCTCTCAGCGACGGGATGCAGATTTTAGTCATCTGCGGCGAACTGTCAAGCGTTATTTTTGCCGTTCAGTTCTTTTTTCCTGCCGACCGAAGCGTCTTCAAATGCGCCGTCGTCAGCGGGACTGGCTATTTAGATCTTCTGGCCGGGATGGTCAAGACATTCTTGCAGAAAAAATCGGCCGTTCGAAGCACCAAATCCCAGCCAAACAAGTGCGACGTCGTGCTGGCGGGACTCCAACTACTCCTGACCTGCAATGATGGCCTTGCGCGCCGCACGCAACACCGCCACATCCTGCCGGTGCATCAAGGCTTTGTGCCTCATCAACTGCAAATGGCGCCACGCCACGGCGATCTCCTGGCGCTCCAACGCCTCCACACCCTGCGCCGCCAAATCCAGCGCCTCGGTCATCCCCGCCTCCAACGCTGCCACGCGCTGCGCACCCTCGCTGCCAACCGGAAACACATCCCGCATCGTCAACGCCAGATCCCGGCCCTTTCGTATCTCTATAATGTAGGCCTCCGGCAACGCCTCCAATTCAACCTGCGCACGGCGCAGGTCATCCTCGTAGCGCGTCTGCAACAAATCGTGCACCACCGACACCGGCGCCGCCAGCGCATAAGAGTCCGTCGTCTCCCAACGACTCGACACCACGCCAACAACCTCCATCTGCTGGTTGAAGACCGGAGAGCCCGAATTGCCCGGCTCGATCTTGGCCTCCAACTCCAACATCCGGGTCTTGTCGTCCCTGTCGAGCGGGTTCTGACGCCACGCCGAGATCATCCCCGACGAGCGGCGCATCTCCATCCCCACCACGTTCGACTCCGGATAACCAAAAATGCTCACCGGCGCGCCAATCCCAGAGTCGCTCGCCGCCAGCGCCGCCGGCGTCAACGTCGACGCCTGCGCGCCCACATCGAGCTTCAACAACGCCACGTCGCGCTCCTCATCGACCGTGATCACACGCGCGGGATAAAAGATCTCGTCTTCCTGGCCCTCAAAACCGCTAAAGCGCACCTCAATGATCTTGTCCTCGGCCACCACGTGCGCCGCCGTCACCATCAGACCGTCGCCATCGATGACAAAGCCAGTACCACTGGCGCTGCGATGCTCCGGAGAGTCAAAATCGGCATAGAAAATGTGCGCCACGGCCCGCTCAGGCTTCAGCGCCGCACGCTCGGTCGGCCGCTGCTGAGGACCGCCCACGCAGCCCCAGAGCAAACACACCAACGCAGCGCACAGCACCCACTGCCCACACACCACAGGCCACTTCACACCGATGACCATCACCAGCCCCCTCTACTCCATCATCTGACCCAGACCCAGCAGCGCCCGCAGCGCCTCGGCCGTCGTGCTCTGCGCCGTCAACATCTTCCAGACCTGATCCAGAATGTGCGCCTGCACGCCGCGCTGCTCCGCCAGCGACACCAGCTCACCGGCCGACACCGCCAAATCCGCCACGTAGCTGCCAAAGCGCTCCTCGAGCTGCTCCAACGACTGACCCAACGCCAACGCTTTGCCCATCTGATGCGGCGCGCGCTCACCATCGGTGATCAACGACACCAGATAACCCAGCCCCGACATCCCCGCGAAAGTCTTCTCTTTGGCACCAAAGGCCACCCCCAGGCGACCCATCTCCGCCACCCCTCGCGCGCAGAGCGTTCCGCGGATCCCTGGACCAAACTCCAACGCGTCCGCCACGCCGATCGACACCGACAAAAGGTTCGACATCGCCCCGCCAAGCTCAACGCCCACCAGATCCATGTTGCCATAGACCCTGAAGAGAGGGCTGCTGAGCGCCTCCTGCACCACCTTCACTGTAGCCGGAAAGCGACTGCCCACCACCGCCGCGCCTGGCTTCTGACCCAGCGCGCCGCCTTCTTCGGTCGGACCGACCAACGCACCAATCTGGCGCGTCACCGTCTCCTGGCGCAAAATTTCGCTGCCGCGACACCCCGTCGTAGGCTCCAAATGGTGCGTCGTGTGCACAAGGTGGTGGTAACCCTGGATGTACGGACCCAGGCTCTGGGCCACCACGCGCATCTCTTTGGCCGCCGGCGCCACCAAAATCACGCGCGCGCGCTCGGCCAACGCCTGCGCGCCGTCCACAACCTGAGCACCTTCCAACTCACCCACGTCGCCCTCCGGCGACCACACCACCGCCCGCTGACCTGCACGCGTCAGAAGCTCCGCCAACATCTCCACGCGCGGACCCGCGCCTGCCAGACCAATCTCCATCGTCATGGCGCTCACCACCCCCCTTCGATCAATCCAACACGCAACGCAAGCGATTGCCGTAGTAACAAAGCAAATTCATATTGCCCAACTGAATCCCTTGACCCGTGGCCGTGGCCGCCGCCACCGCATGGTAGCTGCCCAGATCCCTCAGGCCCATGTCGATCAACTCTGGCACGCTGCGGGTCTGCAGCGGCTCAAAGAGCATCACGCGCCCAGCCTTCTCATGCACAAGGAGTTCATCGCGAACCTTGCTGGCTTCAGCATTGACCTCGTCCCACGGCACATGCAAATCGCGACCAAAGCGCAGCACGCGCGCCAGATCCAGCTTCGGAAAGCGGCGCCGGGCCGCCTCAAAGAGCACGTACGACACAAACTGCGTCGGCATCACCACCGTGTTGTCCCGCAGCGCGTCCACCAACGCTTCGCCCGTCTCCCGGGTGTACTCCCGGTCGCGCGCCGCATCTGGACCCAACTCCCCGGGGCTGACCTCAAAGAAGGTCGCCGGATCCACCGGACGGCCGTGGCGATCGTAAGAGCGGCCGTCCGGACCAACCCGGTGACCGAGCACATCCATCGGCTCACCAAGGCGAATCACCGCCGAGGTCTCCATCGACGCCAGCTTCATCACAAAGCTGGCCACCTCCAGGGGAGACTCAAAGGGATCATCGGGCAAGAGGTAGTACTCCTTGCCCACCGACCGCATATGATCGTTGATCAAGCCGTCGGCCTCCAGCACCAGGCTGAAGTTGAGCGTCATCGGCACAATGTAGATGCCCTGGCCCGTGCCCGACTTGAGCAGCCGCTGCGCCGCCGACAACCCCGTGCCCAGCAAACCCAGCTTCAGCCTCGTCTCCACCTCACCGCTGCGGCTGCGCGTGCCGCCCGGGAAAAAGAGCGAGTGGAAACCGCGCACCAGCAGCTCCTCACTGTAGCCCTTCAAACAATCCTTATAGAGACCATGGCGGATGCGACGATCCACCTTATAGGCCCCCAGGTTGTGCATGAAGAAGCTCAGAAGCTGGTTGGAGAAGAGGTTCTTACCCGCGCCGTAGGTCACCGGCGGCAAACCTGCCTCCTGCAGCGCCCAACCGATGACCGGACTGTCCAGGTTGCTGATGTGGGTCGGGGCCACAATGAAGGTCCCCTTGTCTGCCAGCGACCGCAGCGTATCGAGTGGCCCTTCGATCCGGATCCGCTCAGAGAGCTTGCGCAGCCCGCGGCCGCTCTGCAGCCCCTGCGCGTTGAAGAGCCCGCCGAGCGCCACCGGCAACACGCGGTTGGCAAACTGGTAGACCTTCGGATCAAAGTTCCCCGCCAGGTCCCGCATGTACGAACGCACGATGCTGCCCAGCAGGCGCTTCTTCTCGCCTTCGCCAGCCGCGCCCACACGCTTGGCCACGCCGCGCCAGAACCCCAGCCCGCCGACCTCTCCAATGGAGTCGTCGGCGCCGTACTTCACCAGGCGCTCGATCTCATGGTAGGCCGCCTCGTTGAGCACGTACTCCAGTCCGGCGCTCTTGCCGCGCTCCGCCTGGGCGATCTTGCGCTCTATCGTCAGGCGGCTGGCCGCTTCGATCAGCGACGCCCGCTCTGCATTGAAATCAAACAGCTTGGGCCTTGGACCCATCGCAACCTCCCGACCGTCAACATCCCCGAACATCCCAGCCACACCGGCCACAGACAGCGCCGGAACAGACCCTCTCCACACCCGCGACACGGCCCCAGCCGCCGCACACACCGTGGCACAACCACAGCATGCGCCCTGGGCCAAAGCCCAGGTTCTTCTCAGTGCCGTCTTTGTCGCTGACCCTGGGTATAACCCCTCAGGCACGACCTCAGCAACGCTTTTCCCCCCACAAGAGCCCCCAGGGTTGATTCTTAGACCCTTGTGACGGCATCCTGTGGCGAACTCGCCCTTACGGCGCAACATCATTGAAAAGCGCGGCGCTCAACCACAGCGCGGCACCCCAGGCAAGGGAACACGTGAGCAAGGCACACAACATCCTCGTCGTCGACGATGAACTCAACATCCGCCGCGTCCTGTCCGCCATGCTCAAACGCGATGGCTACAGCGTGCGCGCCGCCGCCGATGGCGCCGCTGCCATGGCCGAACTCAAACTGCGCCCCTTTGATGTGGTCATCACAGACCTGAAGATGCCGCGCATTGGGGGTCTGGCGCTGCTCGAACACATCCTCGAGCACTACCCCGACACCCCCGTCATCATCATCACCGCACACGGCACCATCGACGGCGCCGTCGATGCGCTCAAGCGCGGCGCCTTTGACTTCATCACCAAGCCCTACGAGCAGGACGCCATCCGGCACGCCGTGGCCAAAGCCATCCGCACCCGCGCCCTGAACCAGGCCACGCTCCATGCGGGCTCCGCCACCGACGACAAACCCGACTCAGCCTCGCGTGGCCGCTACGGCATCATCGGCGCCACCGACCGCATGCAGGCCATCTTCAACATCATCGACAAGGTCGCCAGCCAACCCTCCACGGTCCTGATCACCGGAGAGTCCGGTACGGGCAAGGAGCTCATCGCCAAGGCCCTGCACGAGTACAGCGACCGCAAGTCGGCGCCCTTCATCAAGATCAACTGCGCCGCCATCCCCAAAGATCTCATGGAGTCCGAGCTCTTTGGCCATGAAAAGGGCGCTTTCACTGGCGCCGACCACGCCAAGCCGGGACGCTTTGAGTTGGCCCACGGCGGGACGCTCTTTTTGGATGAAATCGGCGAGATCCCGATGGAGATGCAGGTCAAACTCTTGCGGGCCCTTCAGGAGTCGGAGTTTGAGCGTGTCGGCGGCATCAAAACCGTCCAGGTCTCGGTGCGTCTGGTCGCCGCCACCAACCGCAACCTCCAGGAGGCCATTGAAGCCGGCGCGTTCCGCGAAGATCTCTACTATCGCCTCAACGTCGTCCCCATCCATCTGCCGCCCCTGCGAGAGCGCAGCCAGGACGTTGAGCCGCTGACCCGACACTTCATCCAGAAGTACAACGACCGGCTTCAAAAGAACGTCGAGGACGTCACCCCCGAAGCCCTCCAAACGCTGTGCAACTACCATTGGCCCGGCAACATCCGCGAGCTGGAAAACGTCATGGAGCGCATGCTCCTCTTTGTCGACAGCGACGTCATCGACGCCGATGACCTCCCCGCTGACCTGCGCGAGAAGGCCGGCGACGTCTCTGCCATGCCCATCCCGCCCATCCACCTGCCCGCTGCCGCCGACGGCGGACTCAAAGAGGCCATCAAAGAGACCACCATGCGCCTGGAGCGTGAATACATCATTCAGGCATTGGCCGAGACCAATCAAAACGTCACTCAGGCCGCCAAACTTTTGAAAATCAGCCGCAAATCTCTGCAAAACAAAATGAAAGAATTTGGTTTAAGAGACTGAAAGCGCTAGAACGGAGCGCCTCAAAGTGAGCCCTGGAATCCAGGGGAGTAGATGTGCTT
>CAKZKQ010000163.1 GCA_937123825.1 uncultured Pseudomonadota bacterium | reverse complement strand
TTTGGAGAAGGCCAAAGCGGCCCAGTTGGCCAAAGCCAAGGCCGCCGCCGCGCAGCAAGCCAACGAATCGCGCGGGGCCGCCGCAGCGACCGCCATCGGACGCACCGCCACCACCAAACGCCGATTCAGCTCGCGCGCCGCCGCTGCCGCTGCCTCTGGCCAGAACCCAGCCGGTGCGGGCAACACCCCTTCAGATCCCTCAGAGAGCGGGCGCGGCTTCAAGGTCGGCAACTCCAGAGTTGCCGCGGTGGCCGCAGCAGCGCGCCGCAAGCCCGAACAAGAGGGCACCAGCAAGGCCAACCAAAGCGGCCGCTTTCGCGTCGGTGGCTCTCAAGTCGCCGCCATTCCCAAGGCCAAACGAGAGGCCGTCGCCAACCAAAGCGGCCGCTTTCGCGTCGGTGGCTCCAGAATGGCTGCCCTGCCAAAGAACACGCCGCCCGACCAACCCCAACCCCAACCCCAGCACAACCCCGATCAGAGCGGCGCCAGAGTCTTTGGGGCGCAGGCCGAGCAAGAGTCAGAGATCGTCTTCTCCACCGCCCAGGAGGCGGCCGCAAACCGCGAAAAAGCCATCCAGGAGACCATCGCCTCCAGGCCAGACGCGCCTGTGGACGAGCCCAAGAAGGCCGCCCCGACCACGTCGCGCAGCACAGGCAAGCACGCCAAAAAGGAGCGCTCGCCAGACAAAAAGAAGAAGAAGAAGAAGAACAAGGCCTTTGCAGGCGCCGAATGGCGAGAAGAGGGCGATCCTTTCAAAGGACCGCTGGCCTTTGGTGTGGGCAGCATGGGGCGCGGCATTGGCCACGCGCTGGCAGGCTTTGGAATCTGCTTCGCGGCCTGTTACGCCATGGTCGCCTTCATGGGCATGGGCGCCGGTGAATTGGCGCTGAGCAGCGACGAGACCATGATCATGGCCCGCGCTGGGATTCTGACCTTGATCCCCATGGCGCTCATCTTTGGGCTGCGCCGGGAGAGCCCCGCGCGCCTGGGCTGGATGCCAAACATGGTGGCGCTGCTGCCTGCGCTGGCTGCGGCGGTCATCATGGGACAACTCGGCGGTCTGGTTGGCCGCTTTGATGTCTCGGCCGAGGCGTCCATCGGCGCGCTGATCGCCATGGTGGCCATACGCGCGCTTGGCGAGACAATGCTCTTCCAGGGATTGATCACGCGGACGCTCTTGATTGAATCCGAACAGCCCGCCGTGGCGTTGGTGGTCAGTTCACTGTGCTTTGCGCTCTATACCCTGACCTACGCGCCCTTCCAGGCGCTCGCGCCGGGCGCGCTGCTCTACGTCATGTTCTTCTATGGCTGCGGCATGGGCTTTCCCTTTGCCATCATCTACTGGCGCACCCGCTCTTTGCTGGTCGCCTTCCTGTGCCAGTTTGCCATGTACGGGATCATCGCCTGGGCCAGCCTCGACCACGCCATGAAGTACGGCTGATTCATGTCAGCGGCCAGGGCTTCAAGGGCGACTGCTCCAGCATGTGGCCCACCTCCTCTTTGACCGCCGCCCGCTCTCGCTCCAAAAAGTGCTCAATCAAGCCTCTGAAGCGCTCGTCGGCCAGCCAATGGGCGCTGTACATCAGCGTGGGCTCAAAACCGCGCTTGTACTTGTGATGGCCGCCCTGCCCCGGCTCGTAGACGTCCACCCCCAGCTCAATGGCCCGCTCAATGGGGGCGTAATAGCAGGCGTTGAAGTGCAAAAAGGGCACATCCCGAAAACAACCCCAGTAACGCCCATAAAGCCGCTTGCCCTTGTGCAGGCTAAAGGTCCCCGCGATCACCTCGCCGTCGCTGTCGTGCGCCAGCACAAGCTGGAGCCGGTCGGTGAACTTCTGGTGCAGCAGTTCAAAGAAGTCGTCCTTGAGGTACTGCGAGGTCCAGGGACCGAACTTGCGGCATGTGTCCTTATAGAAGCGCAAGACGTGGGCCATGTGGTCGGTCGTGATCTGGTCGCCCGCCAGAAACTCCAATGACATGCCCGCCTTGGCCAACTCCTTGCGCTCGCGCTTGAGCTTGTTGCGCCGCCGGGAGTTGAAGCGCGCCAGGAAGTCATCAAAGCTGCTGTAGCCGGGGTTGCGCCAGTGGTATTGGTGGGCCAGACGGATCATCAAACCGCGCTCGGCCAGAAACTCTGCCTGCCATTGGGGCACAAAGAGGAAGTGAAGGCCCAACACGCCGCTTTGCCGTGCCCAGGCCTTGGAACCCTCGACCAGCGCCTCCAACACGCGACCCTGCTCGTCCTTCTCCAAGGTCGGATCCACCAACCAGCGGTGGCCGGTCACGGGGGTAAAAGGCACCGCCGCGATCAACTTTGGGTAGTACGGCACACCAAGCTGCGAGGCCAGGTTGGCCCACGACCAATCGTAGACAAACTCCCCATAGCTGTTGCCCTTCAAGTAAAGCGGCACGCCGCCCACAAGACGCTCGCCCTGCCACGCGGTCAGGATCTGCGGCATCCAGCCTTCGTCGGGCTCCAAACAACCCGTCTCCTCCAGGCCGCGCAGCCACGTGTACTCCAGAAACGGCGAACCTTCGCCCACCATCCGATCCCAGTCTTCGGCCTGGACCACCTTTAGAGAATCAGAAACACGGATCTGGATCGGCTCTTTGCTCACGTTGTCACTCTCCGGGTCTTGCACACGCTTCGGTTCCACCCTGACAAGATGCACAACACAGGGCAACGGTTATTTCAACCCACCGACACAGTGGCCTAATCCCCTGCATTGTCGCACGCACGCCGCCATCAGGACCCAAAGAACACGCAAGGCTTGCCAGCGCCGAACAAATATACTACACATGCGAAGTATATTTGGAGGCGCCGCCTTTTCTGCTCGCCTCAAAAGGACTCAACACATCCCTCACCACCGCTCCAGCGCGTGTTTGCAAACGCGCCTTGGCCACCGCGCTCCATGAACGAACGCCACCATCGGCTTTATTACTGGATACAGGTCTGCAGCGCTCAGCTTCGCCGTCAGGCCAACGCCGAACTCTCCCAGCGGGCCGGTTTGACCGCCACGCAGCTTGGCGCGCTCTTTTTCATAAGCCAGCATGAGGGTTGTTTGCTCAAAGAGCTGGCCGCCGGGCTGCACATCGGTGGCTCGGCCATCACCACGCTGGTCAGCCGCCTGGAGCGCCAGGAGTTGGTGACGCGGGGTCGCTCGGAGCGCGATGGGCGCGCGTATTGCCTGAGGTTGACGCCGCAAGGCAAGGCCGCCATCGGGCGCGCTGTGCCGCGAGTGGCGCAACTCAACGACTGGATCGCCAAAGACTTCACCGATGAAGAGTTGGCGGTGGTGACTCGCTTTCTACAAACGACCGTTGAACGGATTCAAACACTCCCCACAAACCCCCAAGAGGAAGAATCATGACCGAGCACATCGTGCTTCACCGCGAAGACAACATCCTGCACATCCAGATCGACCGGCCCAAGAAGCGCAACGCCCTCACCCAGGCCATGTACAGCGCCATTGAGGAGGCCCTGGGTCAGGCCGCCGAGGACAACACCCGCGCGGTGGTCATCTCGGGCAGCAAGGAGTGCTTCACGGCGGGCAACGACCTGCGCGACTTTATGAACGGGGGGCTGAAGGCCGACAGCCCCGTGATGCGCTTTTTGCACCGCATCGCCACCTTTGAAAAGCCGTTGATCGCCGCCGTGGCCGGTCACGCCATTGGTGTGGGGACCACGCTGCTCTTCCACTGTGATCTGGTCTACGCCACCGCCGACGCCAAGCTCAAGACCCCCTTTGTGGACCTGGCTCTGGTGCCCGAGGCCGCCTCCAGCCTGCTGATGCCCATTGGCCTGGGTTACCAGCGCGCGGCGGCGATGCTGATGCTGGGCGAGTCGATGAGCGGGGCCGAAGCCCACGCCGCAGGGGTGGTCAACAAGATCGTGGCGCCCGAGGAGTTGATCGACACGGCGCTGGCCAAGGCCAGGATCCTGGCCACCAAGCCGCCTGCGGCGCTGCGCATGACCAAAGCGCTGATGAAGAAGACCGACTCGGAGGCCGTGATGGCCCGCATGATGGAAGAAGGCCAGCTCTTTATGGAGCGCCTGTCTTCGCCCGAAGCCATGGAGGCCTTCTCGGCCTTCATGCAGCAG
The DNA here is from genome assembly GCA_937123825.1 of uncultured Pseudomonadota bacterium. GTDB lineage: Bacteria > Myxococcota_A > Bradymonadia > Bradymonadales > CAKZKQ01. Next base: position 45,917 of record CAKZKQ010000163.1, on the reverse strand, counting down.
CGCGCCCCGGACTTCTCCAAGTTCTCCTGAGGACACGCTGGATTTCGCCCGGATCTGCGAGCAGCCTCTCTTGCCGGGCAATGAAGCTGACCGGCGGCGCGTCAACGCGCACAACGAAAGCCTCGGTGGTAGTCGGCGTCGGTGGGCACCTCAAAGTGGCGGTCGGCGGCCCGGACGCTGGACATGACGCTCCAACTCCAGCTTCCCCCTCGAACCGCCCGCTCGGTGCCGTAGGCAGGGCCTTGCGGGTTGTGCGCCTGGGCTTGCGTGTAGTGCCCGCTGCCGTACCAGTCGGCGGTCCACTCGTAGACGTTGCCTGCCATGTCGTGCACGCCGTAGGGGCTGACGCCTTTGGGTTTGGAGCCCACAGGCCAGGTCCCGTCCAGGCCACAACCATCCCCACCGTCCTCCATCACCGCATATTCACACGACGCCGGGGCGTTGCCCCAGGGATAGAGGCGCCCGTCGGTGCCGCGCGCTGCTTTTTCCCACTCGGCTTCGGTCGGCAGACGTTTGTTCGCCCAGGCGCAATACTGCGCCGCCTGAAACCAGTCCACGCCGTTGATGGGGTGCTCCTGGCGCCCTTCCACACCCCAATTAAAATAGCGCCCGGTGGCGGGCGCCGTGCACTGTCTCTCGGACACGCACTGGGCGTATTGCGACACGGTCACCTCGTAGATGTCGATCCAAAACGCCTCAAGGACCACGCTTTGTTGCGGCTGCTCATCGCGTTTCTGGTCGCTGCCGCGCACGAAGGCCCCGCCGGGGACCTGAACCATCCCCGCAACGGGGGGCGCGGCCTTGCCTGGCTCCAAAGCCCCATCAAGGCGAACGGCAAACGCAGCGACCTGACGCTCCATCAAAGACAAGCCGGCCTGATGGTTGCCGTAGCCATCCTTGCGAACCTCCAACCGCCGCGCACAGACCCCCACCTTGAAGCGCCCTGGCGTCACCCCGAGCCGAATCCCATCCACAAAGACCTCGGCCTCCAGATCGTTTCCTTCGGCGTCCTGAGCCTTGATGTCCACCCCCGCCGGACGCGGGCGCAATGCCAGCGACACCACGTTCGGCTGGCCACGGCGCGCCTCAAAGGCCTCCGCGTCAGACTCCACGCAGTCGCCGCCCATCTCGATCCGATGACGCCCCACCCCAACACTGCGCGAGCAAGGGGTCGCCTGACACACCAGCCGCCCATCGACCATCACCGCAGCGCCCACAGGCTCCGAGCGAAACGTCACCACCACCTCTTCTTGCCCTTCATCCAAATCCCATGAGGGTTTGTCCCGCGCGGGCGCTCTGATGGCCCCTCCAGAACCGACCACCACAGCGTCAGGCCCCCGCGCAGAGAGCGCCAGGACGTCAGGCCCGGCCTCAAGCCCTTTGCCCCGGCTCAAGACCAGCCCCGGCCTGGAGGTGAAGAGCTGCGGGGTCTGAGTCCGCCGCCCGGTCAAGACAAAGCCCAACGTCTCATCGGCATAGTCGCGGGCTTCCTGCGCCGTCACTGTCCCATCAAGATCCCCGTCGGCCCAGCCCCTCAGCGCCCCCAGGAGCAGATAGCTGAACGCGGGCCGGGCCGCACCCGGCAGCGCCCCAGCAAACTGCGACCCCGTGCCTGCCGTCAACAACGTCACCCCTGGCTTGTCCCCCTCGTGGCGCACCGGCAACATCGGCTGCAAGCCTTTCGCCAAAGGCGCTCCCTGAGCGGTCCTGCCACTGAAACACGCATCGAGGACCACCACCGCGTGGGTCTGACGCCCCTGTCCAATCCAGCCAAGGACTTCGGACCGCGCCACACTCCTGGCCTGGATGCTCTCGGGGTCCTGCTGGGCATCCGCACCCACCAAAACCCCATCGCTGCCGTCCCACGACGGCGCCCCGTGCCCCACAAAGACAAACCAGAGCGTGCCACCAGGGCCCACCTGCGCCGCAGCGTCTTGCAGGGCCCGCTGGATCTTTTCGCGCGTGCCGTCGTTGTTGACCAGGCGCTTGATCTTGCCAAGCGGCACCCCTCTGACGCGGTTGAGGTAGAACGCCCAGTCCATCACGTTCTCTCTGGCGCCGGGGATGTCCGGCACAAAGACATAATCGTCGATCCCCACCAACACCGCCGCGTCACCACCGCCAATGCGCTCAGACGGCACCGGCGAGCGCAAATCGGGCCACCCCAATGCCTCTTGGGCCTGACCTTCTGTGGCACAACACACCAGCGCGGCCAACCAAACGGCCGCCACCATCCCCCAGACTTTCATCTTGGCTCCCCAAACACACACCGCAGCGCCCAACTCCCCTCATACCCAAGAAGCTCGACGCCCCCGAAACCCTCGCTTCACATGCTCCGCAACACGCCACCACCCGCACAACACGGCGATGGGGCATTCATGGGCCGTCCCTGATCAACACCGCGATCACGTTCCGCACGCGCGTCCGGCTCACCACGCCGAACACCTCTGTTGCTTGCTTGATCCATCGTCATATTGCGGGGCAACCCCAAAAAGAGAGCGCAGCGCGGCACCTTCACCTCAAAAAGAGGTCAACATGAGGCATCGCAGGGCCAAAATGGGGTTGTGATGACGATGTCTGACAGGGATTGGAGCCGACGAGCAAAACAGAGGCTCAGTCCAACGCCCACAAATGGTCGTGGAGGGCCTTTTCGTCGCCCATCAACTCGCAAGGGACCTCGGTAAAGCGCGCGACCTTGTGGCCCTTGAGCACATCGGGCGGCAGCGGCTGCTCTGGGCCCAGGTAGTTGCCCTCAAGGTATTTGATCACACCGGGCTTCTGAGGAGAACTTGCGGCCACCACCTCAACGCGGCCCTCACCGCCATATTGGTCGGTGTGATCGGCCAGCGCCATGCAAGAGTCGGCCTTGGCGGGCACCAGCAAGAGGCCTTCGAGGGTCATGTCGAGCTTGCGCTCCTGGGCGGGCTGGCCCTCGACGGCAAAGCGCAGCGTGCGCGCGCCGGGCGCAGAGATGACGGTCTCGTCCAGGCCGGGCTCAATGGTCCAGGGACCGTAGCCGTCGGGCTCTTCGACGACGCTGACGGTGACGGTTTTGTCGGTGTTGTTCACCACCAGCGCGCCGGCCACCTCAGGGCGCTGGCAGCATCCGCTGACAACCAGCGACAAGACCAGCGCCGCGCCCAACAAGATCGCGCGGTTCATGTGCGCCCCTGAATCAGCTCGACCTTGTAACCATCGGGATCCTTCACAAAGGCAATCACCGTGGTGCCGCCCTTGACCGGTCCGGGCGCGCGGGTCACCTCGCCGCCGGCAGCCGTGATGGCCTCGCAGGTACCGTAGATGTCATCCACGCCAATGGCGATGTGGCCGTACGCGGTGCCCAGTTCGTAGCTGTCCACGCCCCAGTTGTAGGTCAACTCAAGGACGGCGGTGCTGGACTCGGGACCGTAGCCCAGGAACGCCAGCGTGTAGCGTCCCTTTTCGTTGTCGCGCTTGCGCAACAGCGTCATCCCCATGACGTCGGTGTAGAACTTGATGGATCGATCCAGATCTCCGACCCGGAGCATGGTGTGCAGGATCCTCATGGCGTCCTCAGTGGTGGCTCATTGTCTCTTTGAAGGTGTGCGGGCGCAGCGATGGCTGTGCCTTTGGGCGCACACATCGTTTACAGCTTCATAGAAGATGCCGAAGAGGAGTTCAAGCGTCGTCTTTGGGGGTCTTTTTCTTGGCGCGACCAAAGAGCTTGATTTCGTGGCTGAGCACGTTCTTGAGGGTCTTGATGCTCAAATCCTGGTTGAGCTTGTAGGCCAGCGAGCCCTCGTAGTCGGTCTCTTCGACGGATTCGGGGCCTTCGTCGATGCTCTCATCAAGGTGCATCTGCGCGGTGGCGTTGGGGGCGGCGGCCGTGGCAGGGGCGAGGGTGGGTGCCGGGGCGGCCGCAGCCTCTGCTGCGGCGGGGGCGGCGTTGGGGACGGCCTCGGGGGTGTTGACGGTGACGACCTTCATCTTGGGGCGCGTGTTGAAGGGGAGCTTGATTTCGGTGGTCATCAAGTTCTTAAAAGCGCGCCAGGTGCCGCTGGAGCCCGGCTGGGCCCACTCAGGCAGGATGTCGAAGGGAAAGAGGTGGTGATGGGTCTGGTCCTGAATGGCCTGGACGATGGCGTGTTGCCGATCTTCCTCGGCCAGACGGAAGAGATCGCGCAGGGAGCGGAAGAGGCGCGTGGGATCCATGGCCTTTTCGCTGCTGGCGGCGTTGAGGACGACCTCGATGAAGAGGCGCGTGTGGTCCAGGGCGTGCTTGAAGGGCTCGGAGCCCAGCGGTTGGTCGAGCAGGTCGCGTTGCAGGACGCCCCAGAGGGCCAGCAGGAAGATCTCTTCCTGGAGGGCAGCCATGCCGGGGAAGGCGTTCAAGAGCGAGGCCGCCGCAGAGTCGGGGCTGCTGGTCTTGATGCGCTGGATGACGTTGGTGATCCGCAGCGGCGGGGGCGTGGCCATGGAGATGAACTGGCCGGTGTCCACGCCGGTGATCCGGGGGCGCTGGCCGGTGGCCTTGCCCTGATAGAAGGCATCCTGGAGGCCTCGCTCGCGCAGCTCCTCGATGGCCTCGGTGAGCATCTGGTGCACTTCGGTCATCGACTCAGGGCGGTCTTCGGGGCGCTTCTCCAACATCTTGTTGAGGAGCGCTTCAAGACGAGAACCGGCCAAATCGGGGCGCGCGGCGCTGATGGGCTCGGGCGCCTTGAACATGTGCTGGCTGAGGATCTCGAAGTCGGTGCCTTCGGTAAAGGGTGGGTTGCCGCCGACCATCTCATAGAGGATGGAGCCCAGCGCGTAGATGTCGGCGCCAGGCCCCACTGCGGCGGCCTTGCCGTTGATCTGCTCGGGCGAGATGTAGGCGGGGGTGCCTAGGACAAGCCCGGCGCGGGTGAGCTTTTCGACGTCTTCTTTGACCTGGATCTGGGCGATGCCAAAGTCGAGCACCTTGGTCAGATCGCGGCGGCCGCCGGCGCACAGGAAGATGTTGTCGGGTTTCAGGTCGCGGTGCACGATATTCAGGGCGTGGGCGGCCTCAAGCGCCTCACAGATCTGCTCGCCGATCCGCGCCACGCGCGCCAGCGTCATCGCCCCCTGCGTCTTGAGGGCGTGGGCCAGGCTCATCCCCTCCAGGAACTCCATGATGAGGTAGAGGCCCAACGCTTCGTCGTAACCAAAGTCGGTAACAAAGACCACGTTGGGGTGGCGCAGTTGGCTGCAGGTGACGGCCTCGCGGCGGAAGCGCTCCACGCTGGTCTTGTCTTCAAGAAAGCGCGTGTGGAGGATCTTGACCGCGTAGGGCGTGCGCAGCGAGCGGTGCTCGGCCCGGTACACCACGCCCATCCCCCCGGCGGCGATCTTGGAGACCACCTCCAGGTTGCCAATGACCTTTCCAATGATGTTACTGCTCATCTCGTCCTACCTGAAAGCCGTGTTGCGCCAACACACGACTTGCGCTGGGTCGCGTCTGCCCATAGAAATCACCGTCGGATGACTTTGAACGCCACCGATGATTTTTTGATCGGGTGCGACCGCATCAAGGCCACATGTCATCCCAGGCGACGCTCTCAGGATCGCGCTGGATGCAGCCAAAATACACCTTCAATCTACTCGCCCTGACCAGAGCAGGTCAATCCGTGCCTTTTGTGCATCATAGCACCCGTACTTAGGGCGTGTTTGCAAAATCTCCCATCGACATGCGGCCCGATGACATCGATCCCGTCGTCGTCGATGCTCGACGAACCTCCAGTTCGTCTGCGCTCGCCTCCTCGGCCTCGATGCCATCGGGCTCGCCTGTCTCGGTCCCATTTTGCAAACACGCCCTAGAAGCTCAACTGCCCCATCAACAAGAGATCTGAGCCGTCCCTGGCGCCTGGATAGAAGTCCCACAGGAGCACCAACGCCCCAAAGGTGTGGTGCACGTCAAAGTGCAGGCGCCCGCCGGGCTGAAGCTGACCTGTGCGGCGTCGCCCCACGGCGCCCGCCCCCAACGCCATCGATGGGATGACGTAGACCTGAGGCGCGGCCGCTTTGAGCACAAACGCGCCCGTGGCGGTGTCGTCCAGATTGGACTGGAGGCTCAACTCGTAGAGCACCCACGAGGGCGCCGCCACCTCCCAGCCCCCGCGCACCATCACCCCATCACCTCCTCCAAGCTCAAACCCGGCCCCCAGCAGCGGCCCGCCGTGATAAAAGGCGCTGGCAAAGCGCCCAAAGTGCAGGTAGAGCCGCGCCCCGGCGTCCACGTGGGTGTTCAAGCGGTGGATCCGCTGGTTTTTCTCGGTGCGGACAGACCAATCGGCGTTTTGAGGGCGCTGGCGCCACTGGCCCACCTCCATCACGCCCCCGCGCATGGACCAGTCGGCGGGGTGACGGACCTCGATCTCAATGGGCCCCACCGCCGCCCAGGTCTTGAGCGGAGAGAGCAGATAGTCCACATCGTAGTGAACGACAGAGGGTTTCTGGGTGCCCAGCAGCGCATGACGCGCGCTCGGCGCGGGCTTGATCAAACCAGGGGGGCGAAAAAACCGACCCGGCTTGATCTTTCCAGACACGCGCAGTTGGCCGCTGGCGCCGGGCGCCACCTCAAAGTCCATCCCAACGCGGTCCACCTCCACGCCGCGACGATCGGTGGGGGCCACCCCAGACAGAGGGGCAATGGCGGACTCAGCCTGAACCACCAACATGTCCAGGGCCGTGCGCTGGTGGGGGCGCAGCGGCTTGAGGACCGAGCGACCATCCAAGGTCGCCTCGACCTGGCGCACGCCGACCCCGTAAAAGGCCGCCGTGACCCCCTGAACGGTGTCGGTGGGGTTGGCGATCTGGTAGAGGGCCACAAAGTCGCAGTCGGGCTCGCCCTGGTGCTGGTGGCAGTCAAAGGTCAACCGCTCTGAGCGCACCTCAAGCGGCGTGGGCCGGATGGCGTGGGGGCCGACAAGCTCGGCGGGCATCCGCTGCGAGGCGGCGATGTTGGCGGCCGCAGCGGCGGACCACAACAAGACTGTGGACACGGCGCAGAGCACGGCGCCCAGCGCAATGTAAACCTGACCTGCTTTGCGCGGACGCGCATCGTGCATCGCTCAACCTTCCGTCAACAAAGCGGCTTTTGGGACAGCGCCAAGCGCACGGCCGCGCAGCGCCTCGATCGCGTTCACGGGCAAACTGTGCGTCTTGCCTAGCCTGGCGTAGGTGCCCAACATGTCGCGGGTCTGATCGCCCACTTTGACAAAGTGGTACTTCAAATAGACCTCCAACGGCAACGGGATCACCCACGGCGCCACGCGCACCAACACCTTCATGGGCAGCGGCCTCAAGAAGGCCGCCCCAAAGGGCACCTTGATCCCCTCCTGGGCCGCCACCACCGCCACGGACTGCCGCGCCGCCTCACAGCTCAGCCCCAACCAGGGCCCCTGGCGCAGGCCGTCAAAGCGCCACCCTGCCCCTTCGAGCGCCGCGATCTGTGGGATGAACGCCGCCGCCCCCAGGTTGCCCTGACTGGTGATGTTCTTGGAGACCTTGGCCGGACAACCCCCGACCTTGAGCGCCTTGACCACCGCCTTGGCCTGCGCACCGCCAAACGGGCTCGGGCCCAGCGGCGGAAACCAGTACGCCACCCCCTCACCACGATCCTCTCCGGGCAGCGGGCTCTGGTAGCTGATCATTGAGATGAGCCCCCAGACCAGCTTTTCCTCTGGGCACCACTGCAAGACGTGGGCGCGGTCTTCCACGCCGGGCTGCATACCCACCACGACCGCCTGGCCGCGCACCGCCAACAACTCCTTGAGCCAATCCCCCGCGCGCAGCGCCGTCGAAGAGACGCACAGCCAGATCATGTCCCAACTGTGCTGACCGGCCTCCTGGGCGCTGGTGCAGACCCCAAAGCCCTCAAAGCGCTCTGCGGGCGCCGTCCGACCTTTGTTGAGCGGGTAGAGCGCAAACCCTTTGCGGCAATCTTCGGCGTATTTGGGTTTGACCAGAAAGGAGACCTCAGCGCCGCCCAGCGCCAGATGCCGCCCGTACACCAACCCCACCGCCCCGGCGCCCACAATCAAAATCTTCATCGCCACCTCTGCGCTCCATTGCACGTCGAGAGCCACACAAACCAAGCTCGCCGCCAACCACGGCGCCGCACATGGGGCAATCAACCCCCGATGGCAAATGCAGACTTCAACAACGCCAAGCCTGGACAGGCCCAAATCTAATGTCAAACCTCCCGACGCCGTAAGAAAGCGTCTAAAGAGGCAGTGCATGCCGTACGGACGGGATCGCCGAGCGTTTTGTGCGCATCGGTCCGCCATGGAAACACAGCGATCCATGTTGCGGTCCACCACAAACCATGGTGGCCACACCGGGCGGCATTTGCCAGCAGACCAAACCGTGCTTAACCAAGTCGTCCCAAAGCCATACGGCGTTCGGGACCCCACCGCATGACCGGCGCAACAGGTGCTGGCGTGCACACTTCGACGTCTCCGCGCGCGTCGAAATCAATCATGGCGAGCGCTGCTCAATGAAGGCAGACAGCGACGCCACTTTTGAGGTCGTGGCCAGGCCATATTGGCCTTTGTCGCAATGACCTCAGCACAAGGAGATCCATCATGAGCCAGAACACCGATGTGCGCATCAAGGACTTCAAGCGCGTGCTCTTCTTCACCGGGGCGGGCCTGTCGGCCGCCAGCGGCATCCCCACCTACCGCGGCAAGGGCGGCACCTGGAGCCAGTACAACTGGCAGGAGTGCGCCTGTCAGGAGGCTTTTGACAAAGAGCCCGAGCGCGTCTGGGAGTTTCACAATGTGCGGCGAACTGCGGTGGCAGGGTGCGAGCCCAACGACGCCCACCGGGCGATCGCGCGCTGCGGGGAGGATGGCCAGCGGCGCGTGACTGTGGTGACCCAGAACATCGACGGGCTGCACCAGAAGGCGGGCAGCAAAGAGGTCATTGAGCTGCACGGCAGCTTGTGGCGCTTGCGGGCGCCGGATGGTTCGACGGTGGAGAACTTTGATGTGCCGCTGACGGCGCTGCGCGCGCCTGCGGGCCACTGGTGGCGTCCGGACATCACCTGGTTTGGCGACGCCCTCAATGAGAAGGCCATCCAGATGGCGGCGGCGGCGCTGACGACCTGTGACTTGCTGGTGTCGATCGGCACCTCGGCGGTGGTCTACCCTGCGGCGCAGATGCCGGTGGTGGCCAAGCAGGCCGGCGCCACTCTGGTGGAGGTCAACCCGGAGGCGACCCCATTGTCGGACATCTACGATGTGACGATGCGGATGACCGCTGAAGAGGCCATGAAGCTCCTTTGCGAAGGGCTCTAAGCACCTTCGCCAAGAAGCCAGCCGGGCACGCGGGGATCGGTCAGGTCGACGACCACCTGATCGGCCCCGGCCTGGTGGAGGGCGTCGGCGTCGTAAGTCCCTGTGGTGACGGTGATGCACAGGGCGCCGATGGCGTGGGCGGCGGAGACGTCGCGGGGGGTGTCGCCAATGACGACCACGTCGCACGCTTCGGGGTCTTTGCCCAGCTGCGCGGCCCCTCGGTGCCAACCTGCCCGCAAGAGTTCCGCGCGGATCTCGTGGTCGCTGCCGTAGCCTCCAAAGGCAAACCAGTGATCCAGACCGCCGTGGCGGAGCTTCTGCATGGCGCCCGCCTCAATGTTTCCGGTCGCCACGCCGACGGCCACGCCGGGCACCCCCGAGACTTTCTCCAAGATGTCGTGCACGCCGGGGTGGATGATGCACGGCGGCGCATCGACCATGGCCCGAGTCAGACAGCCAATGTAGCACTCCAGCAGGCCGTCGATGGCCTCTTCGGTGTCGGGCGCGCTGGCGGCCTGGAGCCCCAGGCGTGCAAGGCCGCGATCGGTCATGCCCCCAAATGAGACGTTGTCGAGCGCGGTGGGCACGCCGCAGAAGGCGTCAAAGGCCTCGCGCATGGCCCGGCGCCCCACGCCCTGGGTGCTGAGCAACGTTCCGTCGATGTCGAACAAGAGCACACGACCCATCTCAACTCACCTCCATATCATCGCAAGGACAGTCTTCACTGGGGGCTGCCGCCCCCTCATGCCCCCGCTTTTTGTGCTGGACGCCCGCTGGACACTCCAAAGACCCCAACACACTTGAAACACATGCATAAATCAGGACCGAGGCCAGCACCAAGATGAACCTGGGGTTTGATCGGGTCCATCGACGCAAAAGGTTGCCATAAACAACGCGCCTGCACGCAGGCGTTGCAAAACTCAACACCCCACTGCCCGATGATACGGGCATCGGGCAGCGCACACATCTTGCATGCACAAAAGATGGTAGAATACCCACAAACCTGGCGTTGGCAGCGTGTGCAGCACACCCTCCCGCAGCCCAGGGCAGCCCAGAGAGATCATGAGACGCCTCTTCACAGCCTCATTGACACTGCCTTTGATGGCGCTGGCGCTCTTTGGATGCGGCGACAGCGGCCGAGGCGGCCGGGACGTCGGGCAAGACCCCGATGGACCACAGAACAACGCCCAGGAGCCCTCGCCAGAGATGGTCGCAGCGCGCGCGGACTATCTGACCTTGTGCGCCTCGTGCCACGGCGATGAGGGGCAAGGGATGACGGCGCCCGCTGTGGCGGGCTGGGAGCGCGGCCTTGAGGCTTTGACGGCCTCTATCGACGCGACGATGCCGCTGGGCAACACCGGGGCCTGCGTGGGGGCATGCGCCGAGTCGTTGGCGCGCTACATCTTGACGCTCCCAGCGCCCAACCAGCCCATTGCCTGCGATGAGCCGCGCTTTGCCGCCCAGCGGCTGCGGCTGCTGACACGGCGCGAATATGCCAACACGGTCAAAGACCTGCTGGGGAGCGTGACGCGGACGTGTTCGGCGGTGGCTGACTGCGACTTTGCCCAGCAATCGTGCCAGGAGAGCGTCTGCACCGACGATCCTTGTGGGCTGCACACCTTTGTCTTTGATCCCGGCGGCCAGAACCACGGCTCGGTGCACGTGGCGGGCGACTTCAACGGCTGGCCGGGGTCGGTGGCCGAGGGCGGCTGGGAGATGGCGTGGATGGCCGACGCGGGCGTGTGGATCACCAAGCGGACGCTGCCCACCGACCAACCGCTCCAATACAAGTTTGTGCTGAACAACAACCAGTGGATCGCAGACCCCGCCAACCCCAACGGCGTCGATGACGGCTTTGGGGGACGCAACAGCAGCCTGACGGTCTCGTGCTCGGCGCCGGGCTCGGGCAACGATCCGGGGGACATCACCGCCGATTTCCCCCCCGAGAACCGCCCCAGCCACTTCCCCTTTGACAACAACGCCCAGACCGGGCGCGTCACGGCGATCCACGTCGAAGAGTACATGAACGCGGCCGAGACGCTGGCGCAAAACGCCGTGGCGGACCTCGACGCGCTGGCCCCGTGCCTTGCCCAGAGCGCCGACGCCGCGTGCAAGCGCCAGTTTGTGACCGATTTTGGCCTGCGCGCCTTTCGCAGGCCACTTGGCGAGCCCGAAGTCACCCGCTACACCGACCTCATCGACGCCCAGGACACCCTCAACGACGGGCTCATGGTCGCACTCCAGGTCATGCTCTCCTCGCCGCACTTTCTCTACCGCACCGAGCTTGGCACCGCCGCTGGCGACCACTTCCGCCTGACCCCCTGGGAGACGGCCACCGCCCTCTCCTACATGTTCTGGGGCACCATGCCCGACGCGGCCCTCTTTGAGGCCGCCGCGCAAAACAACCTGAACACCCCAGACCAACTCGAAGCCCAAGCCAGGCGCCTCCTGGCAGACGCGCGTGCACAAGACCTGCTGGGCACCTTCGCCATCCAGTGGCTGGGCATCGAGCGCGTTTTGTCGGCCGACAAGCACCCCGACCTCTACCACGACTTCAACCGCCAGGTGCGACAGTCGATGCTCGATGAAACCCGGCGCTTTGTGACCCACGTCATCTTTGACGGCACCGAGCGCTACGATGAGCTGCTGACCGCCGACTACACCTTCGCCAACGACGCGCTGGCCAGCTTCTACGGCACCGCGTCCCAGGGCCCGGCGCTGCAACAAACGCCCTACCCCCAGGGACACCGGGCGGGCATACTTGGCCACGGCAGCGTCCTGGCATCCACCGCACACTCCGACCAGACCTCGCCGGTGCTGCGCGGGCTCTTTGTCCGCGAGCGACTGCTGTGTCAGACCTTTGGGGCCCCGCCCGCCAACGCTGGCGGCGTGCCGGACATCGACCCCAACGCCACCACCCGCGAGCGCTTTCGCCAACACAGCAGCGACCCCGCCTGCCGCTCCTGCCACCAGTACATCGACGAGGTCGGTTTTGGGTTTGAGCGCTTTGACCCGGTCGGGCGCTGGCGCACCGAAGAGAACGGCCAGCCCATCGATCCCAGCGGCGACATGGCCGACGTCGAGGGACTGCGCACCGACACCCAGGCCCCCTTTGACTCGCTGCCGGGGTTGGCGCGCATTCTGGCCGAGAGCCAGGCCGCCCACGACTGCTTCGCCACCCAGGTCTACCGCTTTACAATGGGGGCCATGGACACCCCCGAAGACGCCTGCGCGCTGGCCGAGCTTCAGGCTCAGTTTGCCGCCGCAGACCACAACATCCAAGCGCTGTTGATCGCCATCGTCCGGGCTCCGGGCTTTACCACGCGGAGGGCTCCGTGATGAAACGACGCGACTTCCTCAAGGCCATCGGCGCCGCCTCGCTGGCGCTGCCTTTCTACGACATCCTGTGCGGCGACCAACGCGCCCGAGCCGCTGCCGGGCAAGCCAAACGGCTGATCATCTTCTACTTCCCCGACGGCGTCCCTGGCGTCAGCGAGCAAGGCGAAGGGAGCTTGTGGGACTGCACGGGGTCGGAGTTGAACTTCAACCTCTCGGAGTGCCTCCAGCCCATGGAGCGCTTTCGCCAGCAGGCCGTCTTCCTCAACGGCCTCGACATGGGCCCAGCCGACAGCGGCAGCCACCCCGGCGGGGCCAAAAAGCTGCTGACCGGCATTGATGGCGGTGGCGGTGCCTCGGTCGACCAGGTCCTGGCCAACAGCGTCGGCAGCGGACACCCCCACAGGTTGCTCTATCTGGGCTCGATGGCCAACCACAACAACGCCTCGGGAGACAAACACATCTCCTACTCAGGCCCCGGCCAGACCGTCGCCCCCGAAGACAACCCCATGCGAGCCTTTACGCGGCTCTTTGGCCAGGGCTTGCCCCAGGGCGACATGGGCGGCGGCGGCCCCACGCGGCGGCAGTTGATGCGCACCAGCGTCATCGACGGCGTCCTGGCCGACATGAACGACTTGCGCGGGCGGCTGGGCAACGTGGAGAAAATCAAACTTGACCAACACCTGGAGTCGCTGCGCGAGGTCGAGGCCAGGCTCAAGGCCGACGCCAGCGACATGCCCTCCATCCCCACCTGCCAGAACCCCAGCCAGAACACCGCCGGGCTGACCCCCGACGGGCTCTACGACCCGTCGCGCTTCCCCATCACGCTGCGCCTCCAGATGGAGTTGATGGTCCAGGCAATGGCCTGCGACCTGACCCGCGTGGGCGTCATCCAGGCCTCGCACCACACCAGCGAACTCATCATGAGCCGCTTCCCCGACAGCGAGATGCACGACCCGGGCTTTGACATGCGCAGCCACCAGGCCTCCCACTACGGCTCGCGCCACGACCGCGCCAAGCGCGAGTTCACCGACTTTGTGGCCCAGCGGCGCTGGTTCGTCAGCCAGTTCGCCGCCCTGCTCGACATGCTGGCCTCCAGACCCGAGGGCGACGGCACCATGCTCGATCACAGCCTGCTGTGGCTCTGCACGGAGGTCTCGGACGGCAACACCCACCGCCACGACAACATGCCCTTTGTGATGGCGGGCGGCGCTGGGGGGTGTTTGCGCACCGGACGCCTCTTGTCCCACTACGGACGGCGCCACAACGAGCTGCTGACCTCCATCTGCCACGCCATGGGCCACAACGTCACAGGCTTTGGCAACGCGGGCAACGGACCGCTGCCGGGGTTGCTGGCCTGATCAATCATACAAGAGCGCGCCGCTGATCCCACCCGATCGCCCTGGGGGCCTATGCCCACCCTTGCGGGCCACAGCCTTGCGAAGGCCTCCTTGACCCAGATTGCGCTCCGTTGGCCAGTCGAAGCACCGCCAAGAGACGGCAAGACATGCGTTGAACGCATAAAATTCTCAATACCAACCATACGTACAGCCTACACACTCCTTCCCAACAGACCCCGTGCTCATGGGCATCAAACCATGCACAAGGCCATGGATTCCCTATTGACGGGAAACCCGATGTCACCAAATGCACGTATTTTTCTTACCTACACTTACATTTTTCACTTGGCTAACACGAGTTCCTGATCTAATCTGCGTCAAAGCCATTGAACTTAAAAATTCCAACCACATCAAACAAAACACATCAACTTTACACAAATGACGCATTTTTACATTGACACAAGAAACTTTCAGCCATATCAAACATAGCGGGACAGCAAAGGCATACCACCAAGCCCAACCCGAAGCCAGATACAAAACCCAAAGCTCTCAACACCCATATCAGAACCGAAATACACACTGCAGGAAGGAGACACATCGACATGAGCCAGCACAACACACCCACCTCTCTTAAACGGCGCCTGCTGACCGGACTGCTCACCGGCGCTCTTCTGAGCACCAGCGCCGTCGCCTTTGCACAAGACGACCCCGACTATGTGCCGGATGAGGATATCCTGGCGCAGGGCGACAAGAGCGAGGACGGCTGGGACTTCACGCTGAGCATCGGCGCCACGGTCAACGTCAGCCAGAACGACTCGGTCGTCGGTCAGCCCGATGGCACCTCCATCACCCTGGGCAGCAAGTTCAACTTCGGCGCCGACTACAACAAGGGCGGCCACGAGGTGCGCTCACGGCTCGACATCGCCAACACCTTCACCCAGACCCCGGTCGTCGATGAGTTCGTCCGCACCAACGACTTGATGACCCTCGAAACCATCTACTACTACCACTTTGAGAGCGTGCCGTGGTTTGGTCCCTTCGCGCGCCTCAACCTTCAGACCTCCATCTTCCAGGGTGAAGATGTCCAGGCTGAAACCAAGGACTACATCATCCGTGGCGCCGACGGCACCGTGGAGAACATCACCGCCGACCGCCTCAAGCTGACCGACCCCCTCCAGCCCCTGACGCTGAAGGAATCGGCCGGTTTCTTCGCTCGCCCCCTCGACCACCGCTGGCTCAGCATCGAATTCCGTATCGGTCTTGGTGCTCAGCAGATCTTTGCCGACGGCGGCCTGGCCATCAACGACAACGGCGACACCGCTGAAATCGAAGTGGACCGCCTCGTGGACTCCTCCCAGGCTGGTGCCGAAGCGGCCCTGACCGCCACCGGCGCCGCCTTCGGCAAGCGCGTCACCTACAAGGCCGGCGCTGAAAGCCTGACGCCTTTCTTCAGCAGCTCCGACGCCGACACCGACAAGAGCGCCGTGGACCTGACCAACGTCACCGTCTACGCCCAACTCTCCTTCAAGCTCGTCTCCTGGGCCTCGCTCGACTACGAGTTCAAAGCCATCCGCCAGCCCGTCCTCCTGGACGAGTTCCAGATTCAGAACAACCTCCTGCTGACCTTCGGCTACACCCTGCTGGGTGACGAATGATGCACCCAAGGCTCGCCGTGCTCCCAAAAGACACGGCAGGCCTTGCACACCGCAGCCCTTTGGACAAAAGCCCAAGACGGCACTGCCCCAAAGGCCGCACCGACACCATCTGACTCGACCACACTCACTTTGATATCCAACGCGGTGACCAAAGGTCCACCGCACCCGGCCACCGGTCTGTCCTGGCGCTGAACACCATCAGCACCCCAACAGACCACGGCCAACACGGCGCCGGCTGTGCGCGCCAATCCCCTTTTGCGCCCGCGCTGACACAGACAAGTAGCGCCGCACAAAACACACACACGCCCCTGACTGAGCAACGACCTCAGCGCAGGTTCAGCAAAACACACAGAGAGGATCACGACCCATGCCTGACACCAACGCACCCGCCGCCGGGACCGAAGCCGCCCCCAGCGGCAGCTTTTTGGAGCAAATGGCCAACCCGGAGAGCTACGGAGAGCTCGCCAAGACCTTCATCGAGATGGGCCAGAGCCTCCTGCTGTGCATCTTCATCCTGATTTTGGGCTGGATCGCCAGCAAGTGGGCCAACAAGATCGTCTCGCGCATGCTCGAAAAGCGCAAAGCAGACGTCGCCATCAGCCGCTTTATGGCCGGCATCGCCCAATACCTCGTCCTGGCCGCCGCCGTCATCGCCGCCCTGGGCGCCGTGGGCATCGAGACGACCAGCCTCGTGGCGCTGCTGGGCAGCGCCGGCATCGCCGTCGGCCTGGCCCTCCAGGGCAACCTGAGCCACTTCGCCAGCGGCGTCATGATCCTCTTCTTCCGCCCCTTCACCATCGGCGACATGATCACCGCTGGCGGCCAGACCGGCGTCGTCGAGGACATCGGCCTCTTTGCCACCACCATGCACACCCCCGACAATCAGAAGATCATCATCCCCAACGGCGCCGTCACCGGCGGCTCCATCGTCAACATGACCACCCTCGGCACGCGCCGCGCTGCCGTTGACGTCGGCGTCGCCTACGGCTCCGACGTCGAGCAGGTCATCGGCATCCTCACCAAGGCCGCCCAGCGCACCGACCTGGCCCTCTCCGAGCCCGGCGCCGCCGTCGCCTTTGTGGGCCTCGGCGCCAGCTCCCTCGACTTCACCGTCATGGCCTGGTGCAAATCCGAGGACTACCTCGGCCTGCTCCATAACCTGCGCACCTCCATCTACGACGACCTCAACGCCGCTGGCGTGGACATCCCCTTCAACCAGATCGTCGTCCACCAGGCCTCCTGAGCCAGCCATACCAAGCTGCAGACGAAAGGCTTGCTTTGAGGCGAGCAATAACGGATGGCAGGGGCCGAAGTTCTCAGTGATAAGCCACAGGTTTGGGGCGAGCAATGATGGATGCTAGAGGCCTGACGGACGAGCGAAGCTGTAGCAGCGCTACCGCAAGCGAGTTCTGTGGTCTATGGCGCCATCAGGGCCGTCCCAAAACTGTGGCGAAGGGCCGTCACAAATGAAGTCGGACGTCTGCAGCTTGGTATCAGGGGGCCGGCGTATTGTCGGCCCACACACCACAATTTCTCACCTTGGCCCCTTGACCCCACCCCTGCGTGGGGTCATCTCTTTGATCCACACGGATCCCGGCACACCGCCCCCTGCACACCCCCTGCAAGGCGCGCCCGTGCCCCCAAAATGGGCCACTCGCCATGAAAATCCTCATTGTCGATGACGACGCGGACATCCGCGCCGTGGTGGCGTTCGCGCTCAACAAAGCCGGACACCAGACCCTCGAAGCCTCCAACGGCCTCCAGGGACTGACCATGGCACACACACACAGCCCCGATCTCATCATCCTCGACATCCTCATGCCCGAAATGGACGGCACCGAGGTCTGCACGCGCCTGCGCCGACGCTCCAACGTCCCCATCATCTTCCTGACCTCTCGCGACGATGAAGTCGATCGGATCCTCGGGCTGGAGCTGGGCGGCGATGACTACATCACCAAACCCTTCAGCCCCAGAGAGTTGGCCGCGCGCGTCAAAGCCATCGGGCGGCGCCTTGAGCGACAAAGCGCGCCCGAAGACACCAGCGCCGACAAAGCCCAAGACATCAAACACGGCCGCCTCACGCTCGATCCGGTGCGCTTCAAGGTCTTCTGGGACCAGACCGAGGTCTCGCTGACCGTCACCGAGTTTGGCGTCCTCCAGACCCTCCTTGGCTACCCCGGCAAGGTCTTCACCCGCGATGAACTGATCTCCAAGGCCTACCGCGACCAGACGATCGTCAGCGACCGCACCATCGACAGCCACATCACGCGCATCCGACGCAAGTTCGCGGCCCTGGGCGCCACCCCCATCGAAACCGTCCACGGCCTGGGCTACAAATGCGGTGACTGCCTTGGATGAGGCCCTCAAAACCTCTCCCCCTGCGCCGCGCCGCCGCTACCGGCTGCGCACCTTGCTGCTGCTGCTCAACCTCACCATCCTCTCCATGCCCCTGCTCGGCCTATGGAGCGCGCGGGTCTACGAAAACGAACAACTCCAACGCACCGAAGCCGAGCTGCTCATGCTCGACGCCACACTGACGGCGCTGTGGACACAAATCCTCACCCAACAAACACCGCCCGCTGACCACCCAGACCCCTGGCCACCAGGCCAAGCCCCCACCCAAGACCCCCACAAAGACCCCTCAAAGCCCAAACGTACTCTGAACCTCAACCGCCTCGACATCGAGCCCGCACCGCTCCAGCACACCCAGGCCGCCTCGGGCGACATGGACCCACACCTGGTCAAGGCCAGCGCCGGACTGCGCGCCCTGATGCCCAGACTCGAAGCGCGCACCATGGCCACCGCCTGGCTCCTGGACCATCAAGGCCGCGTCCTGGCCTCCACCCAGGACGACATGGGCCACGATCTGGCGCACATGCGCCCCGAAGTCACCCTGGCCCTCCAACAAGGCAAACCCCAACGCCTCTTGCGCCGCTGCGGCAACGCCTGCCAACAACGCCTCAAGCCCGATCGCCGCGACGACATGCAACTGGTCCTGGCCAGCCCTCTGCTCTACCAGGAGCGCGTCATCGGTGTGCTCTTGCTCTCATCGGCACCCCGCAGCCACTGGGCTGTGCTGCGCTCGGATCTGGCCGTGGTCATGACCATCATCCTGGTCTTGATCGCCGCCGTCATTGGACAGTCGCTCTTCATCTCCAGAGCCATCGTCACACCCGTGCACGAACTGATCGCCCAGGCCGCCGCCGTCGCGCGCGGGGATCGCAGCGCCATGGTCCCCCTGGCCAAGCCCGTCACCTACGAGGTCCAACTCCTCTCCGAGGCCATCGTCAGCATGGCCCGCTCGCTCGATGAACGCGCCAGCTACATCCAAAACTTTGCCGCCAACGTCTCCCACGAGTTCAAAACGCCGTTGGCCTCCATCCGAGGCGCGCTCGAACTGCTCGAAGACCACATCGATCAAATGGAGCCCGCCGAGCGCGCCCGCTTCCTCTCCATGGCCGATCGACACGCCGAGCGGCTCCAACGCCTCGTCACGCGCTTGCTGGATCTGGCCCGCGCCGACGTATTCCAACCCGGCAACCACCAAACCCATCTGCTGCCGCTGCTCAAAGACATCATCGCGCACCACAACCTCGGCACGCAGAACCTGCGCCTCCACCACCCCGACCACCCCATCCACGTCGCCATGGACCCCGAGACCGCCGAAACCCTCCTGACCAACCTCATCTCCAACGCCCAACAACACGGCGGCGACGATGTCCAGATCGACATCACCCTCGACACCGATCAATCCCACACCACCATCACCGTCAGCGACAACGGCCCCGGGGTCTCTGCCGCAAACCGCAGCCGCATCTTTACGCCCTTCTTCACCACCGCGCGCGACCACGGCGGCACCGGCCTTGGGCTCTCAGTCATCGCCGCCCTCATCGAGGCCCACTCAGGCACCATCACGCTCGTCGACACACCCAATCAGCCGGGCGCCACCTTCCACATCACGCTGCCCGCCACGCCGCCCACACCACAAACCCCCTGACGACCAAAGCACCGCGCGCCCCTTTTCAATCCTCTCCCCCCATACCAAGCCCCAGACATCCGGCTTGGTGAACAAGGGCCACTTTTAGGCTTTTGCACAGATTCGCCACACAATCGCATCAAACTCTCCAACGATGCGCCAACACCCCTCCACGACCACCACCTAAACTGCCCTCCATCGACATCAAATCCCCCCGTGAGCCCACCTGGCGCTCACCACGTTTTGGTGTCCACCGCTCGCAAGAGACCACGCCCTGAGGCGATGACCGCTCGGAACGCCCTGGCCACAATGGAGGAGTACACCCATGTCAGCAGCCACCCTTGACCCAACACCTCAGATCGCGCTCAAGTGGCGCGACCTGGCCATCGCTCTGGCCGGACCAGCGGCCGTCGGCGCCTGCATCGGTTGGTCGGCCGGAGCCGCCGCACTCCTCCAAATGTCCATCATGCTGCCGCTGTCCTTTGTGGGGGTCACGCTGGCCACGCTGCCTGCGCTCTACGTCGGAGTCGCCCTGGCCGGACAGGCCCCCAACGTCCAAACCATGCTGAAGATCGCCTCTGCAGCGCAGCGCGACCTCGGGCTTATCCTCCTGGGGCTCGCCCCGGCGCTGCTCTTCATGTGCGCCACCGCCACCGACGTCCACGAGGCACTGGTCTTTGGCACGCTCGGCGTGGTCCTGGGCTCCATGGTCGGCGCGCGCGCCTTCTACACCCGCTTTCGCCAGACCATCCCCCAATGGCAGGCCCTGGGCATCTTCGCCCTCTGGGCACTGCTGACCGGAGGACTTGGCTGGGAAATCTACCTCAACATCCTGCGCACGGGAGGGCAACTGCTGTGACCACCAACCCCATCACACCCAACACCTCCAAGTTGACCATCTTCTACCCCACGCAGGACGACTTTGCGCCGCAAAACACAAAACCAACACAGCCCGAACCCGCTCAGCCCCAAGGCGCACACCCTCAAGTTTCAGCCACCGACGACACCCTCGACGCCCAACCCATGACCCACGAACCCATCGCACCGGCAACAACCTCCGACGCGCCGCCCTCACAGACCCCCAACCTCGCCAGAACGCAGGAACCATCACCCAACAACAACGCTCCCCAGCACCAAGACCGCGCGGAGCCAAACCAACTCAACGGACCCACCCAAACCCACAACGCCCCCCAGGCCAACGCCTCCACCGAGGCCCAGGAAGCCGCCCCCACCACACCCCAAGCGGGGGCCCCTTCGCCCATCGGCATCGCGCTGGCACAAACGGTCACCGCCATCGCCCCCAGGGCCGTCCCAGCCCCTCCTCCAGCGCCTCCCGAGCCCCTGCCGCCCCTTGAGGGCGGCGCCATGGGTGTGCTGGACGAGCTGCTGCGCCACCGCCCGCGGCTCCTTCGACGCTTGCTTGAGGGCGATAGCCTGCCCCAGATCGCGCGCGCCGCCATGGTCACCATCGTCGTCACCATGGCGGTCATGGGCGCATCCATGGGCTTTTATCGCGGCGGACTCCAGATTCTCTACGCCGCCATCAAGCTGCCCCTGGTCATGCTCTTGACGGCCGCCATCACGGCGCCGGTCTACTCCGCCATCAAAACCGCCCTCCAACACAAGGCCTCCATCATGGCCGACTTCGCGCTCATCCTCAGCGCCCTGGCGCTGACGTGCCTGGTGACCGTGGCGCTGGCACCGGTGCTCTTGCTGGGTGTTTTTCAACAAACGCCCTACCACAAGTTGATCTTGCTGCTGGTGGGGCTCTTTGGGCTTGGCGGCGCGGCGGGCTATGTCTTCTTCTTCAAAGGCATCAATCAACAACTGGTCCGAGGACACCGCCTGATCTGCGTCACCTTGCTCGTCGCCATGGGGCTGGTTGGCAGCCAGATGGCGTGGTTGACGCGCCCCTACCTGGTCCGCCCGGCTTCTGAAGAGGTCCCCGTAATGCGCGCCTTCGAAGGCAGCTTCATGGACGCCGTCATCCAGAGCACGCGCTCCGCCCGAGGCATCTACAAGAGCGACTTCCGCCACTCCCAAAAGCTGCGAGGCAAGCCATGAACATCACCCCCATCATCATCCTCTATGTGTTGGTTGGGGTGGGGTGCACGGCGGTGGCCATCACGCGCCACAACCTGCGCAAACCCATCGACCTGAGCCTGCTGGTGCTCTTCTGGCCCATCTACGGCCCCTTTGTCCTGACCAATCCCCAGGACAAGAGCGCTGCCCCCAACCCGGCGGACATCCCCATTCGCCAGCAACCGGGACAAAATCAGGTCGGGCACACCGTTGAGGAGGTCTTTGACGCACTCAGGCGTGCGGCCGACGCCCCCATGGCGTCGCTGCTGCCAGATCTGGACACGGGTCGCCGCCTGGCCTCCAGGCTCGACGTCGCCCACAAGCACATTGACGAAATCGACAAGCTCCTCACGCGCCAGCCCTACGACGAAACGGCGGCGCTTGAGCGCCAGCGCACGCTGCGCGACGGCGGCGACGAGCGCAGCGCGGCCATGATCGACAGCCGCATCCAGATCATCCGTCGGCTCCAAACCCTGCGCGCGCGCTTCAGCCAGGAGACCAACCAGATCAGCGAGCTGCTGACCCAACTCCAACTTCAAGCCGAGCTGGTCAGGATCGCGGGCACCACCAACGACGACACCCGAGAGTTGGTGTTGGAGCTGGTCAGCCGCATCCAGGGACTCGACGCCTTTATGGATGAAGTATCCTACTGATTCGAAGTGTGTGAGCGTGTATTGGAGAACCCTGACGCACGCGGCCTACTTGCCGACCAAACCGTGGCGCTTCATCATCCGATAGAGGGTGCTGCGCGCCACGCCCAGCGAACGCGCCGCTCGGCTGACATTGCCGCCAGAGTTGCGCAGCGCCTGCCTGAGCGCTTCGGCTTCTGCGTCGGCCAGTGTACCCCCATCTTGAACATCCTCAGACACACCACCGCCCCCACCGCCGACATCGCCAGGCAACTCATCAAGGCCAATGACGGGGCGCCTGTGGGCGTTGAGGATGGCCTGGTGGAGGGCGCGCTTAAGACCCCTCATGTTGTCGGGCCAGCGCTGTGATTTGACCCAGACCATCGCCTCAGGGCTCAGCGACGGGCAGGGAGAGATCAACTCCAGCGCCGCGATCTGACCCATCTGACGTTGCACGACCGCCTCCAGATCCTGGCGCTGATGCAACGGCGGTAAGTGCAGCTCGGCGCCGTGAATTTGCCGATAAAGTTCGGCGTTGAAGGTGCCTTTGTGAACGGCCAGCGAAAGATCCCCTTCTGAGGTGCAGATCAGGCGGACATTGGCTTGAAGGCTCTCGGCACTGCCAAGGAAGGTCAACAAGAGGGCTTGAGCCGGGGGCAAGAGCGTGGCCAATTGAGAGAGCACCAGCGTGCCACCGCGCGCCGCCTCCACGGCGTCGGTCAGGCGTTGATGGTCCACCTCCTGGGCCGACAAAAAGATCAACGGCCCTGCAGCGCGGGGGCTGCTTTTGTGGATCGCCTCGGCAAGGAGCCCCTTGCCAGTGCCGTCTTGACCCGTGATCAGCAATGGGATCTGGGTCTGGGCCAGCTCTGCGGCCCTCAAGAGGGTCTGGCGCAGGTGTGGATCATCGCCGCCGACGGCATCAAAGGCATCGACAGCGGCGCTGCGCGCCGGGCTCTGGGAGGGCGCGGCGGTCACCGCTGGCTCCAAAAAGACCAGCGTGGCCCAAAGGCGCCCCTGGGCATCAAAGACGGGCTCAAGCTCCAGCCTGTGGTTCTGGTCGCCAAGCCTCGTGGGTTGCTGGGGCAAAAGGAGCGTGGCGCCGCGCATGATGTGTGCTTCGAGCCGTGTCCAATCGACCCCCAGCGCCACAGAGGCGGGCTGATTGAAGAGCATCTCGGCGCCGGGCAAGGCGCGCGCTGCGCTGTTGGCCATGCGGATCAGCCCTGGCCTCTCCACGAGGACGGCCGGCGAGGGACAGTGTTCAAGAATCTGGTCAATGACGCGCAGCGAGGTCGCCCCGGCCTGTGGGTAGGTCTGCAAGCGCAGCGTTTGTTCAATGGCCAGGGTGGTCGAGCGAACGGCCAGGTGCACAAAGTCATCGGCCTGGCTGAGCATGGAGGTCGCGTCGAGGACGGCGACAATCTCTCCAAAGCCATCGCGGATGGGGCTGGCATAACACACCAGGCCGTGGTTGACGCGGGTGTAGTGCGCGGCGCCTGCGACAATGACCGGGGCCCCTTCGGCCAGCACAGTCCCGATGGCGTTGGTGCCTCGGGCCCGCTCGGACCAGTGTGCCCCCTCGACCAAACGCGTGCGTTGGGCGACGCCTTGAAAGTTGCCCCCTTCGCTAAGGCGCAGCACCACACCGTCGGTGTCGGCCAGGGCAAGAATGAAGTGGTGTTCGGCAAGCTGGGCGGACATGTCGCGCAGCAGCGGCTCGGCCTCGCGCAGCACGCGCTCTAGCCGCCCCTTGCGCTCAAGCAGAGCCCCGGGCTCGTCCACCTGGTCACTGTGATGAAGACCTTCGGGATCGACCCCCAATGCGCGCGCACGTTTCCAACTGCGCATCACTGCGCTGGGAATGGTGCGTGGAGGCGAGTGTCCATCAGACAGGAACGCCTCCCACATCTGTGGGTTGACCTCGTGTAGAATAAGCGTCTTCATTGTGTCTCAGAGGTTGCACCAGACAACAAAGTTGTCAAGGCCACCGTCTGCATACTTCAACACATGAAGCGTACAGGCCATGCCTGTCCCACCCTGACGCCCCGAGAGGCCTGCCACACCCAAACTTTCCTTAAGTGAGTGTACTATAGCAGGTCACAATCGGGGCGAACAAGGACAAAACGCAAAAAGGTGTCCCAGAACGCAACACTTTTTCACACAAAACACGCCAACGCTGTTTTAAGTCGAATCATTGACGCATATTTTCACGGGGTTTGAAATGCGTCCAACTCGGGTAAAGCGTCTTCGTAAAAGAAGGCGGGTATCGCTTCAAAAACCAGCGTGATGGACAGCTCAGAGCAGATCCCTTCCTCGTCGGGAAAGAGATCGGCGGACGGCGCAAGGACCACTTCGAGCAGCTCGGTGATCTGTCCCCCCCCATCAATGCCCTCCACAATCTCCAACAACTCAGTCACTGAGATGGACCCGCTGATGAAACCCTTCATGGTCCCGTCGCGTTGCCATTGTGCCTGGAGCACGGCCCGGCGAATGTTGAAGACCAGGTCAAAGCCAAAGACAAAGATGGGCAGCGAGAACTCCACGGGACCCGCCAGCAGCTTGCCGTCCTCAATGCTGGCGCCCTGCACTTTGGCCATCGGCGCAGAAAAGTCGGGATCGAAGGTCTGGTTGACCTCAATCAGGTCATCGGTGCCAATTTCGGGCTGGCCTTTGCCCTGGAGCACGGTCACGTCCACGCACTCATCTTGACTTTGACGATCCAGATGCTCCATCTGAAACATCAACAACAACTCGCCCGAGCTGATGGCCCCTTTGATGATGTCCTCAATGGCTTCACCGCCGACCGCCTCCAGGCCCGGCAAAATCCGGGCAAACTGGTTGTCGATCCCTTCCTGGCCATCTTCGGAGACAAAATCGGCCTGAAAACACCCGCTGGCATCCTGCGTGTCGCTGGTCACACCGTCCAGATCTGCCCCGACGCTGACCCCAGGGGCGACCTCTCGGCCAAAGGAGATCTTGTGCATGAGCATGACGGTGCGCTGCCCGCCCTCACACGCCTGACCGCCCCCATCCAACACATCACCGGGCTGCGCGTCGGTCACCGACGAGTCGCCGTCCTGAGTGCAACCAGAGGACACGGCGCCGAGCACCAAAAGCGCCGCGCACAGCCACCCCATCGCCCTCTTTGCATCGCCGCCGCTGCTGGCCATCACACCTCCACCCCGGACAAGCCCTCGGTGGCGCGCCCAGCGTCCATGCCAAACTCGGTCGCGGAGATGCCCATCGCCCGCATCATGGTCAACATCAACCGCGAGGTGTTCTCGCCAGAGAACGAGCGGTAGTGGATGCCCTGGGCAAGACGCCCGCAGGCGCTGCCGCCAATCAAAATGGGCATCTCGTCGAGCGAGTGGTTGCGCCCGCGCGAGATCTCCGAGCAGCCCATGACCGCGCAGTGATCCAGG
Organism: uncultured Pseudomonadota bacterium; assembly: GCA_937123825.1. Taxonomy (GTDB): domain Bacteria; phylum Myxococcota_A; class Bradymonadia; order Bradymonadales; genus CAKZKQ01. Next base: position 20,172 of record CAKZKQ010000163.1, on the reverse strand, counting down.
AGCGTCTCGTCGCCCTCAGGGATGGCCCTGAGGGTTTCGAGCATGTAGGCATACTCGGTGATGATCTTCAGGACGATCTTGTGCACTTCGGGCTGGTCGCCGGGTTCGTCGTGGGTCAGACGATGGTGTCCGGCGCTGGCCCCCTGATAGAGGATGTTGGACAGCGGCCTGGAGAAATAATTGCTAAAGACGCGGGTCTGGTCACAGGCCAGCGCCAACGCCATCGTGTCACACATGGCGCGGTTGCGCAGCGACACCTGCGGGCGTCCATCAATGTCCGGGTACTCGGGCAGCGGCGCCTCACCGCGACGACACGAGGCCAGATCGGGCGGATCCTCCTCCAGACGCGCCAGGCGCAGCTCCAACTCGCGCACCCCTTCAAGGTGCTGCTCCAGACGCAGCCGGTCGCTGGCCCCAAGCTCGCCGCGCAGCTTGTTGGCGTCTTCAACGACGGCATCCAGGACACTGCGCCGCAGCGCGATCGTCGGATCCACCACCGCGTCTTCGCCCGGCGCCCGAAAACCGGCCCCAAAGATCCGCTCAAAGAGCGCATAAGGGTCCTGCTCGGGCGGGTTGCGGGTGTTGTAGGCGCTGAACGACACGCCCAGACCTGGATCGGTGCCAAACTCGATGGACTTAAAGCGGGTCTGCTGACCGATCTCATTGGCGATGAGCTGGTCGATGGTGGGCAAAAGCGGCGAGGCGACGTGATTGTCCCCGTCTGCCACGGTGCCGCTGAGCAAACCCGCCACGCCGCTGTGGTGTGGGATGGGGTTGCCGGTCTTGACCGCCATGCCCGACACGACCGTGACCATGTCCTTGACGTTGGCCAACGGCTGAAGCTGCTCAGACAGCGCCCAGTTGGCCCCCTCGCCTTGCGGAATCCATTTGTCGGGCAAAACCCCGTTGCCCCAGAAGAAGAGGCCAAAGCGGGCCGGGAAGCCCTCGCCAGAAGCGTAGGCGGTGCCGTGGCTGTTGAGGAAAATCTCCAACGCTGGCAGCCCCACGGTCACTGCGGCGCCTCCCGCCAGCAATCCCCGCAGGAGGCTGCGGCGCGTCAAACCCGAGCGTCTCATCCTGCTGCTCATCGCATTACTCCTGCACCTGCCCAACCAGGCGGAACCCGGGGCTCATGGCGATCGCGTACAAGAGCGCCTGAACCCGATAGTGTTTCTCTTCAAAGAGCGCCACCAGCGCACGCAGCTGCATGGTGTCGCCGCCGACTTCCTTGCGGCCGTTGGCGTAGCGGTAGGCGGTGCGCACCAGGCAGCGCCCCAGCGCCGGGTGGTCGCTGAGCACCTCGGCCAACTGCGCCGGCCCCTCAAAGGGCTCACCGTCGAGCGAGCCGCTGGCGTCGATCAGGAAGCCATGGTCGCGCAGGCGCCAACTGCCCATCGAATCAAAGTTCTCCATGCCCAGCCCGATCAGGTCGGTCAATTCGTGGCAACTGGCACAAAACTCGTTCTCCAGGTGCTCCTTGACGCGGTCGCGCAGCGTCGGCGCGTCACCGCTGGGCTCGGGGATCGAGGTGTCGACGTCGGCCGGCGGCGAGGGGATCGTGGCGCACAAAAGGACCTCCTGGACGAAGGCGCCGCGCAGGGTGGCGGAGCTGGCCACCGGGTGCGAGTGCAGCGCCAGCGTGCTGACCTGACCCAACAAACCCACGCGGGGGCCGTCCTCGGGCAGCGTCGTCCAACCAAAACCTTCGCGCGCAGGCGCTGGCACGCCGTAGATCGAGGCCAGCTTGCGGTTGATGAAGGTCTCGCGGGTGGTGAAGATGTCGCGGTAGTCGCCGTTGCGCTCAAAGATCAGCTCTTCAAGGCCAGTGAGCGTCTCTTCACGGGCGCTGGGGCCCACCTCGGGGCTGGCCTGGGTGAAGATCGTGGGGTCCTTGACCATCTTGTCGAGCTTGTAGAGCCCCAACATGTCCGAGAAGAACGCCCGCACACCCTGGCGCGCCCTGGGATCGGCCAACATCTGACGGACCACCGCGTCGAGCCCCTCATCCGAGGTCAACTCACCGCCTTCAGCCGCCGACAGGAGCCAGTCATCGGGCGCCGTGTTCCACAAAAAGAAGCTCAGCCGCGCGGCCATCTCGTAGCCCGTAAAGCGCCGCTGCCCTTCTTCGCCCGGCTCGCCCTGCTCCGCTCTAAAGAGAAAGCGGGGCGATTGCAACATCGCCGCCAGCGCGTACTCAAAGCCCAGATAGAAGTCCTCGCGGACCTCTGCGGCGCGGTTGGCCAGCGACACCAGACGCTCGACCTCGTCGGTCTCCAGCGTGCGGCGCCACAACAACCTGCCCAGCACCTCCACGGACTGACGCGCGCAGCCGTCGTCCACCGTCGCCTGCGGCTGACAAGGCATCAACTCGGCGCGCACCTCGGGCTGGGCCATGGCATACTCGGCGATCTGATAGGCCGCCCGCTCGTACTGCTCCACGCCCCGGCTTGAGATGCTTCCCTGAGACGACCCCACCGAGCGCAAACCCGACAACGCCGCGTCGGGCTCCAACGCGCTTGGCAAGATCACCTCGGGCCCAAAGAGGCTGCGCATGGTGTTGAAGTACTGCTCCTGGGTCAGCCGCCTCATCAACGGCTCAGGGGGCGTCACCTCGGCCACTGGCGCCGGCTCAAGGGTGATTTCCTGGGGAGGATCTTCAATGTCCTCCGGCGACTGCTCGACCGGATCTGCAGCCTTCTCGTTGGTGCATGATGATGACAACACCAACATCGCCGCGCAGACCAGCCATAGGGCAGGCGCAAGACTTCGAAATGGATAGTTTGTTTTCATGGAGAAGCCTGAAAGAGGGTACTGTTTCATCTCAGACATCCTTAATAGTAGTCGCTTTAGAGTAAGGATTCAAGGATTGTCCGCAGGGTGCAAAAACCCAAAAAACAAGGTGCGAAAAACCCACCTGAAACCAATTGACAGACGCGCTTGTCAGCCTCATCCCTTGTGGTCCTGACCATTGCCTGACCAAGATCACACACCAGGCAAAATGGCCAGCGGGGACCTGAACGCACCTGTCCTGCCCCAACAGGTGCACCAGACAACGGGAGCAGCATCCGCAACATGGAGCCCACCATCCACGCCCACAGCCCCAACGCCCTCGCCGAAGTCCCTGACAACACGCCCCAGAGCGTCGCACAGGAGCTTCAAACCCTTCAAAGCGTCCAGCACAGCCTGCGCAACGCCTCTCGCCGTGGTGCGCGCACGGACTACAACGCCGAGCTGGCCGCGCTGCGCGAAAATCTGGCCGAAGAGCGCCTGCCTGAGGACATGGCCTCGATCGTCGAGCAAATGGAGCGCCTGAAGATCCTCGCCCGTCAGGCCCACAAAAACCCCGAGCGCAAGGCCGACCCGCAGAGCCCCTACTTCGGGCACATGATCCTGCGTGACGAAGACGGCCAGATGCGCGACATCCTTGTGGGACGCGCCACCTACATCAACAACACCGACAACATCCGCATCGTCGACTGGCGCAACGCCCCCATCTCGCGGCTCTTCTACCAATGCCGCGCCGGAGACCCCTACGAACTGGTCGTCACCGGCAACACCCTCGAAGGCGACGTCCTTGAGCGGCGCACCGTCACCATCGACAGCGGCCAGTTGATGCGCGTCAACGACGGCACCAACACCCACGTGCTGCACGAGGGACAGTGGCAGACCCAACACCGCCCGGAGCTTGGCGGCGGCGCCGGACAAGCCCTGCGACCCGAGGCGCTGACCTCGCTGCGGCACATCCGCCGCGACAAACACCTGCCCGAGATCGCCTCGCTGCTCGACGTCCAACAGTTTGAACTCATCACTCAGCAAGACTCAGGGCTGATCGCCATCCAGGGCAGCGCCGGCTCGGGCAAAACCACCGTCGCCCTGCACCGCGTCGCCTTCCTGGCCTTCCACAACCCCAGCCGCTTCAAGCCCGAGCGCACCCTCATCATGGTCTACAGCCGGGCCCTGGCGCACTACATCTCCAGAGTCCTGCCCGCCCTGGGCGTCGAAGGCGTCCAGGTGCGCACCTACGAGCAATGGAACGCCACCATGCGCAAGCGGCTCTTCCCCAAGCTGCCGCGCGTCACCAGCGACCGCACCCCCGAGGTCGTCTCGCGATTCAAACAACACGCCCTCATGCTCGGCCTGCTCGAAGACGCCCGCGACGACTTTGAAGGCATGGACGTGCTGGACATCTTTGATGAAGCCCTCACCGACCGCCAGTGGCTCGGCCGCGCCGTCGAACGACACGCCCCGGGCGCCTTCTCCAAAAGCGAACTGGACCAGATCCACCTGTGGTGCGCCACCCAATACAACATTCGCGTTGAGGGCGAAGGCGACAACATCGACGATGTCCCCGCCATGGACCCCGAAGACGACCCCTTGCTGCTGCGCCTCCACCAACTCGTCGTCGGTCCCCTGCCCGGACGCCGCCGCAGACCCCTGCGCTACGCCCACCTGGTCGTCGATGAAGCCCAGGACCTCTCTCCCATCGACCTGACCATGCTCCTTGGCGTCACCGCCCGCAACGCGCCCGTGACGCTGGCTGGCGACACCGCCCAACAACTGCGCTCCAACAATGACTTCCAGGACTGGGCCTACATCCTCAAACACCTGGGCCTGCCCCACCTGACCATCTCGCCGTTGCAGATCAGCTACCGCTCCACCGCCCCCATCATGGACCTGGCCCACCACGTCCTGGGACCACTCGGACCCGAAGAGCCCCCTCAAACCACCCGCACCGGCCCCGCACCCAGGCTCTTTAGCTTCCCCGGCCAGGAAGGCGCCATGTACGCCTTTGTCGCCGAAGCCCTCGAAGACCTCATGAGCGCCGAGCCCAACGCCAACGTCGCCGTCATGACCCGCACCGCGCTCGACGCCGACGCCGCCTACCGCGCCCTGGATCGCGCCGAGCTGCCCAGGCTGCGCCGCGTCGCCGACCAGAACTTCAGCTTTGAACCCGGCATCGAAGTGACCGACATTGCCCAGTCCAAAGGTCTCGAGTTTGACTACGTCATGCTCCTGCACGTCGACGAAAAACACTTCCCCAACCACCACGACGCCCGCCACCTCCTCCACGTCGGCATCACCCGCGCCGCCCACCTGTGCTGGCTCTTCACCAGCCGCCCCGTCTCCCCTCTTCTCCCCAAAGACATCCCCCAGAGCTGACCCCTTCAAAAAGACCAGAAACACTGCTCAAAACACTGCTCAAGCCCCTGGAAAAACCTGAACAAGTGCTTAGATTATTCGGGCACCAAAAGAGGCGGCGATCCCCGCCGCCAGGGAGGCAGTATGAGAACTCTGGCACACCTGATGAAGCGCAGCCGCAGCCGCATGGCTGAGCTCACCGCCCTGGACGAATACGTGCGCGAAGACCTCGGCGCAGACATCGTGGCCTGGATCGCACCGGGCCACCGGCGACACCGCTGGCTCCCCGACGGCGCTGGCCTGTCCAACTGCGCGCTGAAGACCGCCCTGGCCGCCGCCCTGCGCGACCACCTCGGCCCGGACTGGTTCATCCAGATCGACGCCCCCTACCCCGACCACCGTGGCCAGAACAAACGCGATGTGGCCGACGTCGTTGCCTGGTCGCCGCGCGGCACTCCCGTGGTCTTTGAGGTCCAGGGCGCCTCGACCTACACCAGCCTCTCGGGCGACCTCGACAAAATCAGCCACCACGCCACCGAGCTCAAGTCCTCGCCCGTGGTCCGAGGCTACGTCGTCTTCCCCGTCTACGAACCGCGCCGCCTGACCTTCTGGCGCGACATGCGCTCCGAGTGGCAACCGGCCTACCCCGTGCCCGTCCCCTTCCTGGGCGCCTACGCACCGACCCCCTGAAGCACCCTTTGTGGGTTTGCGCTGGAAAAAAAGACCCCGGTGGGCCACTGTCTTGGAAGTCATCCAAGAGGAACACAGGACCACAGGGGGTTTGTGCCAATGTCGGTTGAAGAGCAGGACAAGATCGCACCGCAAAGGCGCCAACGCCTGGCGCTGGTCGCTGGCGTGGTGCTGGCGGTGTGCGTGGGCCTGGGGTTGATGGGCGCTGGTCTGGAGGCAAAGGCTTGCTGGTGCGGCGCCATCACCGCCCTGTGCGCCGTCTGGTGGGTGACCGAACCCATCTCCATCCCCGCCACCTCACTGATCCCGTTTGCGGCCTTCCCCATGACCGGCGTGCTGACCCATAAAGAGGTCGCCGGCGCCTACGGACACCACCTGATCATCCTGTTGATGGGCGGCTTCATCCTCTCAACGGCCATGGAGCGCAGCGGCGCACACCGCCGCGTGGCGCTCGGCATGGTGCGGCTCTTTGGACGCGGCGGCGGCAAGGGTCTGGTGCTGGGCTTCATGCTCGCCTCGGGCTTTTTGAGCATGTGGATCTCCAACACGGCCACCACGTTGATGCTCTTGCCCGTCATCCTGGCCATCATCGCGCAGTCCAAGGACAAGCACCTGGGCGTGGCGCTCTTGTTGGGGGTGGCCTACTCGGCCAGCGTCGGCGGCATGGGCACCCCCGTGGGCACACCGCCCAACGTCATCTTTATGGGCGCTTACGACGAACGCGTCGGCCGTGAGTTTGGCTTTGTGGAGTGGATGGCCGTGGGGCTGCCCGTGGTGGTGGTGATGTTGCCCATCATCTGGCTGTGGGTGACGCGCAAGGTGGGCAAAGGCGAGCGGCTGGAGATCCCCCATCCGGGACCTTGGCAGGCGGCCGAACGGCGCGTGTTGATCATCTTTGCGCTGACGGCCATCGCGTGGGTGACCCGCACCGAACCGTTCGGCGGCTGGTCGGGCCTGCTGGGCCTCAAGGGCGCCGGAGACAGCACCGTGGCGCTCTGCGCCGTGGTCGTCCTCTTTCTGGTCCCAGACGGCAAAAATGAGCGTCTGCTGGACTGGAAGACCGCCTCGCAGATCCCCTGGGGGCTCCTGCTCCTCTTTGGCGGCGGGATCGCCATCGCCAAGGCCTTTGGGGCCTCGGGGCTCAGCGCCGCGCTGGGCGGCGTCCTGGCGGGGCTGGCCAGTTGGCCGGTGGTGCTGATGATGCTGGTCCTGTGCCTGTCGATCACCTTCCTGACCGAGGTGACCAGCAACACGGCCACCACGGCGCTGCTGATGCCTGTGCTGGCAGAGGCAGGCATCGCCGCGGGCATCGATCCGGCGCTCCTGATGGTTCCGGCGACCATCAGCGCCAGTTGCGCCTTCATGCTCCCGGTCGCCACCGCGCCCAACGCCATCGCCTTTGGCACCGGAAAGCTGCCCATGGCCACGATGATGCGCGAAGGCGTCGCGCTCAACCTCGTGGGCGCACTGGTCGTGACAGCCGTGTGTTACTGGCGCCTGACGTAGCCCACATCCACCACACAACAAAGGCGGCGTTGACCCTGTAGACAGCCGCCAACGGCCCGCCCATCACAGAGCTGTGGGCACGACTCGAATCACTTGATCGATCCGCTCCTCAAGCACACAAACCACACATTTTCAGGAACTGCTGGATGCCTAAGTTGGCATCAGTCGTCGGAGTGAGAGCGGAAGCTGTCGAGGGCGGCGTCGCGGGAGAGTTCGTCGGCCTGGAGCAGTTGGCGCAGTTGCTCAAACTCGGCGTCGATGTCGACCTCTTCGAGATCAGCGTCCAGCGGCGCGTTGATGTCCTCAACGCCAGAGAGCGCAGGATCGACCTGGAATGAGAGTGGATCGAGGGGGTCGGGCCCTTCAGTGCCGTCGATGGAGCTGAACTGACGCAGACGCTCGCGGTCGGTGAAGGAGATCTCGCGCGTGGGGACGTTGTTGAAGGGATCGACGCCCTTCATCAATTCGTTGCGCGCCTCGGGACCCGTGCCCAGGTCAGCAAATGGGCCAAGCAGACCGCTGATGATCTCGCGCGACAGCTCACTGCTGTCGACAGGCGCAAAGGGATCGTCCTGGCGGTCGTCGAGCTGCTCGGGCATGAAGCTGCTCATGATCCGGGCGGGCTGACCGTGGCCTGGCGGCGGCGGCTGAATGTGCGCCGGTCTGGGACCGGGCCACGCTTTGCGCTTGACGGTGGGACGGTTGGGCGCGGGGACCTCGCTGTTGATCGGCACGGTCGCCGCCTCGGGGGCCAGCGCTCTGGGCGCCGCCACGGGCGCGTGGATGGGAGTCGCAATGGGTGACGGCGTGGGGGTCTGTGCCACGCGCGGAGGCGCTGGCGCTTCAATGGGCGCTGGCACCGGCGAGGGGGGCTGAGGCAAGCCTTGTTGGGCGGCTCTGATGGCTCTGGCCTCTTCGGCGCGCTTGCGCGCCTCGGCGGCGGCCTGACGCAGGCGCCGCGGCTGCGGAATGCTGCTCAACGAGGCAGCAACATCAAAAGGATCGTCATCCTCGTCGGGGTCAAAGACCGTGCCCAGGGGGACCTGGGAGGTGATCATGGACTTGGCGCGTTTGGGCCGGGGGCGCGGGGCCGCAGGGGCGGCCTCTTCGGGCTCTGCGCTGACGGCTTCTCGTCGCCCTGCCCAGGCACCGGTCAACATCCCCAACCCAAGCAGCACCATCCCACCAACAGCCATCATGGCCACATCGCTGGAGACAGTCTGGGTAGAAAAAAGCACGACGGCAAGGACCGCTGCACCGAGCAGTATCCCCACCGCGAGCCACAAGGATTTGTTCGAGGCGAACATGAGAGACGTTCCTTCAACAGCCTTGACGCGCAAACACCACATTGCGCGCCGCACCTTTGCTCAGGCCAACTCACCCAATCACTCCCCAGGATCGGCAAGGGGAGACCATGGGTTGAGCATTGACACAATATCCTTTCGTGTCTGGGTTCTGGGCAAGCCCCCCGCCAGACGGCAGGGCTTTGTAGGGGCTTTGCCCACACTCAGCGCGTCAACATAGAGTCTTTGGTTGTTCTGTCAATGCCCCGAGCAGCTTGATGCAGGCTTCGGTGGCGTCATTCTAGCACAAAACGCACGTGCCGCCATCGTTTCGCCAACAATAAGGATGCTTCAAGAAGGCTTGGGGCTCGGCCCTTGGAGTCTCTTATCAAGCACCACCTCCAAGCCGACCGCCGCGACCGCCCCCAGGACATAGGCGAGCAGGTCCATGGGGTCGAAGGTGGAGCCAAAAATCAGGTGCATCCAAAACGGATCCTCGGGCTGAACAAGCTTGAGCAACTGGATGCATTCGACCACTGCGGCGATCACCAGCGACACCAAAGCGCGCCACCTCCAGTGCGCCGACCAGATCGCCCCCAGCGCAAAGTGCATCAACACCACCACCAGCACATCCCCCAGCATCCCCCGAATCCACGACACGCCAGGGCCCCGATAGAGCAAAACCCCCACCCCCAAGGCCACCGTCATCACACAAACCGGCACATAGCGCCATCTCCACCGCACTTGCTTCCCCATCCGCTTCGCGCCACCCTCCCCCACCATCGCCTCGGCGCCAACCACAGCCGCCCTGGGCAGTCTTCTGGCACCATGTCCCAACCCAAGGAGCGCCGCACACCCCCATGCACACCTTTGAACGGCCCCCAAAAGAGGGTGACGCACAACACACCCTGCTGTCCATGACCACAACGCCCGGTCTCGAAGCGGTGGTGGCAGATGAATGGCGACGCAAGAGCGCGCCCGCACCCTGCCAAACACTCCCCAGCGGCTTTATGGGGCGCGCGCTGATCCAAACCACGCTGCCGCCACAGCCGGCCCTTGGTGTGGCCCGCTCCATGCGCTCCATTCACCACATCATCGAACCTCTGGCCGCGACCATCAGCCCCGAACCGCTCACACTCGATGGGCTCGAAGCCCAGGTGGCCGCCAGCGTGCCAACCTCAGCGCTCCTCAGCGCGCAAACCCCGTTTAGAGTCACCGCCAACCGCCGCGGCACACACCCCTTCACCAGCGAAGACGTCGGGCGCAGGCTCGGCGCCCACTTTGCTCGCCATAGCGGCGCGCCGGTCAACCTGGGCGACCCGCAGATCGATCTGCGGATCGACATCAAAGACCAGTCATGGACGCTGGGCATCCAACACACGCGCACGGCACTGAGCCGACGCCAGCAGCGCCCCTACAACCACCCCGTCTCCCTGCGCCCCGACATGGCCTACGCCATGCTCCACACGCTCGGCCCAGACAGTCCCCAGACACTGGCGGACCCGTTTTGTGGGGCAGGCACCATTTTGATGGAGGCCGCCTCGCTGTGGCCAGATTGCCAAATCTGGGGCAGCGACTGGAAACGACGCGCGGCGCAAGGCGCGCAGGCCAACATTGAGGCCATGGGATTGGACGCCCAGGTCGCCATCCGTGAAGCCGACGCGCTGACATTGAGCGCGCACCTGGCCCCGCACAGCCAAGAGGCCATCGTCAGCAACCCTCCTTTTGGAAAGCGCCTGGGCCGAGGGGCCGACTACAAGACCTTTTTTGACGCCATGTTGGCTCAGATGGAGCGTTTGCTCTGCCCTGGAGGGCGCGCCGTGCTCTTGATTGGCCGTCATGGACCGTTCTTTGACGCGCTGAAACACCGCACTGGCTGGCAGGTGCGCTCCAAGACCCGCATTCACAGCGGCCAGCGCCCATTGATGGTCGCCTTGGAGCGCACATAAACCCATATGCCCCTCGTCGCCACAGCCCCAGGTCTAACGAGGCATCTGCTGGGACCACTCCGGGTCGTCTTCGACCATTTGCTCAATCCAACGCCACATCGGCAGCCCGCTGTCGGCGGTCGTGTTCTGAGCGCCGAGCAAGAGCAGCGTATGCAAGCGGCCCCGGACCACAAAACAGTTTGCGCCCTCGACCTGCTCAAAATCACCACAGGCTTGCCTCAAGCGCTCCTCAAAAATGATCGGCAGGAGGCCAAAAAAGGCGGAAATGACGGTGTCGCGCGTAAAACTCAGGAGCCCCAACCGGCGCCCCGGAACCATCGTCTGAGTCAGGTGGTCACGCACCGCCGCGACGCTGCGCTCACAGCCGTCGCAGCCCTCGGGCAAGCGCACGTTCCACGCCTCCTGCCAATGGGCCCACAGGCCATCATCCGGGTCCAAAGGCGGCCCCGAGTCATCGAGCACGTCCACGCGAATGTCTCCAAAGCGCTCCTGCACCAGCGGCCAGGAAAACCCAGCCCCAAAGCCCCCCGCGCTCGATCCCGACAAGACCACCTTGTCCACGTCCTGAAAGGTGGGGACAAGACGGGCGAGGTAGGCTTCGAGGTTGGCGCGGCCCCGGAAGTGGATCAGCTCGCGCTGGCCAAAGGGGCCTTCGAGTTGAGCGATGCGATCGCCGCCAAAGACGTCGGCGGTGCAGTAGGGCAAGAAGACGATGTGGGCGTCGGCAAAGGGGTTGCGCGCGTCGTCTCGATCAAAAAGCAGGCTGTTTAAGTAAACATCGGTGATGAGCCCGTCAAAGGTCCGCGCATTGAAACCGTCAAGGTGCAACGCCGTCGATACCGGGCCAAAGCAGGTGTTGTAGTCCCAGCACGCGCCGCCGCCCTCCATGTAGAGCAAGACCTTGTCCGCCCCCGGGCTGTAGTTGATGCCAAGGCCAGTAATGCTGCCATCGGCGCAGCGCGTGTCGGGAAAGTCCACCCAGGTCCACTCGTGGGCGGGCGTCTCCAGCGGCGGCTCCCACCAGTCGGGCACCGGCGGCGGCTCATCGGCATCTGGCTGGGGCGGCTCGACATCCTCAGGCGCCTGGGCGTCCTCCACCGGAACATCGGCTTCGGGCGGGTCCACCGACGCATCGTCTGGCGACGGCACGTCGTCGGCGCCGTCTTCAGGTGACGCGGCGTCCTGCGGCGGCGAGTCAGGCAGATCGGGCGCGGCATCTTCCAAGCCGGTAGTGTCTTCTTCGGGCTCGACCACATCGGGCGCTTCAGCGTCGGGGACCCCTTGCTGACCCGCCTCAAAGACCGGCGCTGCGTCATCCCCGCAAGCCCCCGCCCCCAAAAGCGCTGCGCACCCCAGCGCTGCCACCCAAGCCCACCCTTTCAACCGCTTTGATACTTTCATCCTCGCCCCACACCGTGCGATGCCATCAAACCACGCGCGCGTTCGCAATGGCGCAGAGTATGCTCTGCGCCAGCAAACCCACAAAGGTGATGTGATTCTTCAACGGCAAGGATGTTATCAAAGACAACACCCGATACCAACACCGGGGCGCCGCTCAGCGGCTGAGCACAAGCCCAAAGATGATGCGCTTGGTGGAGACATCGACGCTGATCTCACGGCAGAACGGCTCGGACACCGTGGTTTGCTCGCCGTTGGTCATCGCCTCAAAGCCAAAGCAGCCCTGGGCTCGCCAGTCCCCGGGAGGCAGCGGCATCGCGGTGCACTCGGGGCCAGGGTAGTACACATCCCCGTCCCAGTAGGTGTAGTAGGACCCTTGGGGGTTGTCGAAGTCGGCCACCAGGTGAACCTCGCTTGAAGGGTCTTCGCAGATGCCGTCGCACGGTCCAGGCTGATTGCCGGTCGGGTAGGGCTGGCCATCGAGTGTGAGGCTGAACCAGGCCATGGGGTCGCAGTTGGCCTGTTTCTGGATGTAGAGGTTGTCGGAACCGTCCGACTCGACCGCGACCCCCACCACGACCGGCGGCCGCTCAAAGGTAGAGAGGTTGCTGGCGGTGATGGACCCAGCAAAGACCGGCCCTCTGACAGGCGTGGTCAAATCGATGAAATTGCGCCCGCCGAGGCTCTCAAAGTCCACGCAGCCATCCACGATGGAGCGCGCCTCCACGTTCGGACCATAGTCCCACAGTTGCTCACAATCCTCGGGCTCACGGTTGGGTTCGATGATGGTGTAGGGATGCGGCGCGCTCAGATCACAACGCAGCGACGATCCCTCCGGAGGCTCTCCGTCTCCGTGCGACCACACCATGACCACGCAGGTCCGCGCCAGCGGCGCATAGCCCGACACCGCCGTGCGGTAGGAGTTGATGGGCAGGTCGTAGAAGGTCAACGACTCGGGGTCGAGCACCAGGTGATCAAAACCCTGGCAGGTCAACGACGGCGTGCAGCCACGGACCGGATCAAAGTTCATCTCAGGGCCACAGTTGCAGCCTGGCTCAGGAGCACCACACAACGCAGGGAACTGACCACAGGCAAAGTGCCCGCACGCGTCCTCTTCCCACTGACCACCGCTGGCCCCGCACAAGGCTTCCTCATCAAGATCGACGCGCGGCAGGCAGCTGCCGTCGTTGAGCAGCGCGCTGCTGCTGTCATAAACCCACCGACACGACTGATGCGCGTTGCAGAACCAGTCCGCGCCAAGGTTCATGTCCGTGCAATCCGGGTTTTGGGGCACACAACAAAACTCTCCCTCCACATCAGACTGCAGACGCTCGGCGTTGGCGATCGACTCGGTTCCCTCGGGACACACGCCTCCGCTAGAGGTCTGCATCCCGGCCAACTCACAAGAATAACGATCTGCGTCGGCGCAAAGGCGCGGCTGACAGCAGTCGGGGTCCTCAGGCAAGCAGTCATCCCGGCACGTTTCCGTGCAGAACTCGCCGGTGCCACAGTCCTGGGTGCTGAAACACTCATCCTCAGTGGAGCCGCACATCAAGCCGCCCCCCACAATGCAGCCCTGCATGGGATCAAAGACCCCAAATGGACCACAATCGCACCCGGGAATGGGTTCGTCACAGTCAATGTCGGCTTCCTCACCACACACGTAGGGCGCGCATCCGTCGGTGCGCCACCGACCACCGGTGCCCGCGCAGAGCTGCTCTTCGGTCTCGGGTTCCTCGATAGGATCACACACCTCTGGGTCTTCAACACACCCCTGACCCCACTCAAAGTTGGCCGTCGGGCCACAGTCGCACCCAGGGGTGGGCTCGGGGCAAAGCGGCGCGGCCAAAACACCGCACACATAGTCCCCGCACGCCGTCTGACTGTCATCCCAGCGCCCACCGGTGCCCTCACACTGCGCAGGCCTCACGTCGGCGCCCGCGCACTGGCCGTTGTCCCCACAAAAGGCATCGGGGCCAAGCAGGGCACACTCCTCATCGCGCTCGCACAGCGGCCAACACACCCCGTGGGCGTTGGGCAAAGGACCGCACTCGCTCTCAAAAATCGAAAACGCGCACGTCATGCCCTCACCACAAACCCCCTCTTCCTCCTGACACATCGACGAGCAGATCCCACACCAGCACTGCTGGCCCTCGCCGCAATCATTCTCTGTCAAGCAAGCCTCAAGCTGCTCGGGGGTGGGCGGGGCCTCGTCGACCGCTTCAGGCCGACGGGCGCACTGGCCGTCGTCATCGCAAAAGGCTCTGGGGCCAAGGTCACTGCACGCCTCGTCGTCCTCACACAACGGCCAGCAAATGCCCCCCATCTGCGGGGCCTGATCACAGGTGTCGGCGGTGAGGTTGCTGGCGCAAATGAGCGACTCTCCGCAGGCATCTTCGCCCTCGCACTGCGCCGTGCAAACGCCGCAGATGCACGACAACTGCCCGTCGCAGTCAGTATCCTGCTCACAAGCGCCGATCCAGTGCGTCTCGCTGTCGGTGTAGATCGCGGGTGTCGGAGCATCGTCCTGGCAACCCACGCCCGACAAGAACCACAGCGCCGTCAACGCGCCCAGCAGCCCCCAACGAAGGGCCCCACCATGGATTTGTGTCACATTCATCATCGTATCCGCCTGGTGTTCATCTCTATGAAAGATCCAACCACAACCTTGTGCCCGCGCGGCTGCAGTGTTGTTCGCTCACTGTCTTGAGCGGTCCAGCGATCGACCACTCCAAGGCCCTCAGACAGGACCTCAAACTTCTTCGCCGACGCGCTCCTCGTCCTGGATCACGTTCTGGCCAAGATAGAAAATCACCTTGGAGACCCCTTCATCGGGGCGCCCCTGGCGTTGGTTGTGCTCGGTGACCTTGGTCCGCAGCGCCGAAACCTGACCGCGCTGCGCCTTCAAAAGCCCATACACCTCTTGTTCAAAAGGATGCCCTTTCCAGACATCAAAAGAGTAGGTGCTGCCCCCCACCACGTCACGCGGCAGCGAGCAGGTGTCCCCACCGCGCAGCTTGGTGCACAGCGCCGCCACCATCGACTGATAGTGATCAAAGACCGCCGCCTCCCAACCCGAAGGCTCGCCCATCGGCAAGACGCAGACCTTGCTGGAGTAGAGCCGCTGCCCGTCGTGCTCTTCAACGCTGACGCGGCCATCGGCGACCAGGGCGTCCAGCGCCTCGTTGGCCAGCGCCTCGTCCATGCCAAAGCGCTGGACCAGCGCCTCATGGGTCAAGGGGCCTTTGCGGTAGATCGCCACCCAGGCCATGGCCTGGGCCGAGTGGCGCGGCGAGGCCGCGTAGGTCAGCCCCATCTCCTCCTCGGTGGCGGCGCGGTAGGTGGTGGAGTGGCCACGGCCGGAGCGAAAGACCAGCCCGGACTCGACCAGATCGTGCAGGATGCCGCCGACGCTGCTCTCTTCGTCGCGCGCAAAGCGCGACATGACCGCAGCGCGCGTCACCAGCCCTTCGGCCTGGACAAACTCCAGGACGGCCTCCCAGAGCGAGCGGTTGGACTCGGTGGAGCTGGCCGACAGGCGCCGGACCTTGAGTTGGTAGGACCGCAGTGCCAGACCAAACATGTCCGCGATGACCTTGCGCCCGACGCCCTGGCCTTCAAGCTCGGTGACCAGTTCCAGAAAAACCTGGTTGGCCACGTGTGCCAGCGGCGCCCGCAGCCCGGCCGAGGTGGCCAGATGCGCGATCAGCACCGTCGTCTGACGGATGATGGCGTCGATGAGCAATTTGACATTCATAAACCTTCTCCTGACTTCACCGCGCGTCTTTTGGGGTCAAAATCCCCACGGGATGGCGCGATTTAAAGTCGATGGTCGCCCGCTGCTTCCATCACGGTCCACAAGATAGCCCCACGGCGCCAGGGCCGGGAGGCGAAAAGTTTTTCGCCCCACAAAGACCATCGGTCGCGGAAGACCGCGCGGCCCCCAAAGTGTTGCAGACCCACAGCGTTTTGGTTGCGGGTCGACGGGCGGATGTCTACATTGGCGCCGTTCAAGGACAACACTGATCCAAAGGGAGATTCATGGCCAGCTACATTGAAACCGTTCGCCGCGTAATGGACGGCGACTATAAGAATGCCACCGAAGAAGAGCGCGACAAAGCCATCGCGGAGGTCATCCAGATGTGTTCGGTCGCCGCAGGGGCGGTGACCATCCAGCCGCTGCCGCTGGTCGACATCGCGCTCATCTCTCCCATTCAGATTGCCATGGTGCAGGCCATCGGGCGCGTGCACGGCCACAGCCTCGACAGCAAGTCGGTCATGGAGATGCTCAGCACCTTTGGAGCCAGCATCGTGGCTCAGGGCGTCATCATGACCGCCGCCAAGTTTGTGCCCTTTTTGGGCTGGTTGGTGACCATCTCGATGGCTTATGCGATGACTTTTGCCATCGGCGAGGTGAGCGACTACTACTTCCGCAACGGTCGGGGGGTGCCCGCCGACGAGCTCAAGGCCATGTTTGACCGGGTCTACAAGACCAAGAAGGCCGAAAAAGAGCAGGAGCACAAGCGCAACAGCTCGCTCAAAGACCGCCTGGAGCAGCTCAAAGAGGCCTACAAAGAGGGCCTGCTGACCGAAGAGGAGTTCAACCGCAAGAAGGAAGAGATCCTCGGCAGCTTCTGAAGCCCCTCCAGCACTCGCCATTGTCGGCGCCCATCTCTGCTACCCGCCCTCCCCTCCAGCACATCACATCTTTGGCGCCCTTGGCTTTGCCAGGCGCCGCTCTTGACCTGTTGGCGCGGCGATTCGGCGCGCCTGGGAGGAACCTCCCCCACATTGGTCCCAAGAACCGGCTTCTGCAGGCCAAAGCGCACAGTTGTGCGCACATTGCCCTTGACTTATTCCACCACACGATGGAACTTTATTTCATCAGCCGATGGATTAAGCACGGCGTTGCATGCAAGCGAGGTAGAGATCATGGCAGCCATCACCACACAATCTGCGCCAGCGCCGATCAAACGCAACGGTCTGACGAGCGTCAAAAGACCGCAGGTGGCCTGGCCCACGGTGCTCTTGTGCGTGGCAGTGCTGGCCAGCTGGGGTTCGGTGGCGGCGGTGGCGGTGGCGGGACTGGTGCCGTTGTGGTTGGCGGCGCCGCTCATGGCGGTGCTGGCCTACGGCAGCTTTACGCCCATGCACGACAGCGCCCACCGCAGCGTCAGCCGGGTGCGCTGGCTCAACGCGATCATGGGTCGGCTCTGCGCGCTGGTCTTGATGGCGCCTTTTCCGGCGTTTCGCTGGGCGCATCTGCGCCACCACAGCAAAACCAATGAAGACCACCACGACCCGGACATGTGGAGCGGCGGGGGTCGGCGCTGGACGTTGCCGCTGCGTTGGGCGACCCAGGATCTGCACTACTACGTGTGTTATGTGCGCTTTTGGTCCAAACGGCCGGTCGCCGAACGCGTAGAGACGGTGGCGACGATTCTGGTGTTGATTGGCTTGATCAGCGCGGCGGTGTGGGCCGGTTATGGCCTGGAGGTGCTTTTGCTGTGGGCGTTGCCGACGCGTCTGGCCATCACTTTTCTGGCCTTCAGCTTTGATTACCTGCCCCACCACCCCCACGGGGTGACCTCATCCCAGGATCGCTACCGGGCCACCAGCGTCTTCAAAGAGCTGTGGCTGACCCCGCTCTTCCTCTACCAGAACTACCACCTGATCCATCACCTGCATCCGGGCGTGCCTTTCTACCAGTACGGCAAGGTCTGGAAAGAGCGTCAGGCGCAGTTGTTGGCCAAAGGCGTTCGGCCGCGCAGCATCTTTGAGGGGTGGGGTAAAGACTCACAATCAGAATAAAACCTGCGCGCAAAATCTGCACACAAAGACGCACCAAACGCAAAGGCTGCACCGTCCACAACGGCCTCGAACCGACTGAATCCCCCGTTCACCGGGATCGACAAACCTGGCCCAGCGCTTGCTTAAAGAACCCATCAGTCGGCGGTGAGGGAACGGCTCTCTGTGTTACCGATGCTGCGCGTGTTCGTGCGCCGCCGAAGTTTATGCTCACAAAGAGGCCCCAGGAAGTGGTGATCAAACCACCACTTCCTGGGGCCTCTTTGCTTGGGACAGGCTCCAGACGCGGCTCAGGGCGCTTGGCAGCGTTGCTCATCGTTGCAAACAAAGCCTTGCGCACAAGCGCTGGCAAACTCTGCGCACGACCCCTCTTCCTCCACTTCCATATCAATGGGACTTCAAGGCGCTCAAACGGAGCAAATAGGCTCAAGCAGGCTTCGGTGACGAGGCTATTCGGTCTTGTTGGGCTTGTCTTCATCGATCTCGATCAACTCTCCAGCTTTGCCACTGACAAAGGCCAGCGCGCCCGAGACAAAGAAAACCCCCCGGTATTGCTCGCGGCGGCGGCGCAGAAAGGGTTCGGCGTCGGTGAATGAAGCATCCAGGCTGGTTTCATGGCCCGCACCGGCCTGAACCTCAAAGCCAAAGTTGATGGACGAGCCATCCTGCTCGTAACCGATGCTGACCGAGGCGCCGTAGAGATCCACGTGGGGCAGCCTGGGCACGGGGCTGCGGCTGCTGGTGATGGCTGGTGAAGAGGCCCGGTTGGTAAAAAGCCCCACGCGCAGCGGCCAGCGCTTGGAGAGATAGAGTTCACCCCCCAGCGAAGCGTTGATGGTCAACTCGCGCTCAACATCGGCGACAAAGCTGGCAAACTCATCGTCGGCGATCTCCTCGGAGTCGAGGTCAACACGCGCGTAGTTCAACGGCATGTGGATGTTGACGCTGGTGGCCAGACGCCACTGACCTGGGTTGGCCCACGACGCCCCCAGACCAATCATCCAGGGATACTGGGTGCGCGCGGCGCGGCGGCCGTTGAGCTCAAAAAAGCGCTCCAGATCGGCGTCCTCGTCGCCCTCTTCGTCACTGGGGTTGGCGTCGATGATGCGGTAGTTGTAGCGGGCCTTGCCATGGAGGTGGATGGCGGGCGTGGCGATCACGGCGCCCACCGACCAATGGTCATCAATCCGGTACATGGCGCCCACGCGCGCCAGCAAGCCGCCATCGGTGGTCTGAAGCTGCTCCTGGACCTCAAAGTAACCCACCGCGTCAGCGGGAAACTCGGGGTCGAGGATGCGCTCGGTAAACTGATCAAAGACGCTGAAGGTCCGCCGCGCATAAAAGACCGAGGCGCCAATGGACAAGCGGTCGCTGATGCGGGCGGCGTAGCTGGGGCCGATGAAGACCATGCGATCTTCAAGGTTTTCGGTAAACCCAATGCGCAGCAACTCATCGTCTTCATTGAGCGGAAGCTGACCGCTGAACTTGTCGCGGGTTTCGGAGTAGAGAAAAGTCGAAAACGCCACAATATGACGGCCGCCAAAGAGGCTCTTGGCCACCACAGAGCTGCCCGGCAACGTAAGGACATCCTGGGATCGGCCGTCTTTTTCGGGCGAAAACCCATCGTTGAGCGACACCCAGCGCCGGATGATCCGCCGATCTCTCCCCAGAAAGTTGATGGCCCCCGAAAACTTCGACCGCTCCAGAAAACCCAACCCACCAGGGTTGTAGAAGGCCGCTTCAGGCTCGGCCAGAAAACCCGTCACCGCCCCGCCAAAGCCAATGGCGGTCTGCCCAAAACGGAAGTTCTCATAGTGGGTCTCATCGGCACCAGCGGCCTGTGCCCACAACCCCACCACCGCCAGCGCCGCCGCGCTCCACACAAACCTCATCCCAACGCCTCCAGCCTTTGCTCTGTCCTGATTTCACCAAAAACAAGGTTACAAAAGCCGCAGCGCTCAAACAACCAGCCCCTCCCCCCTCCTCTCCACAGAGTACTCTCCAGGTGGCCTCCACAAGAACTTGTAAGAGGCCATCACTCCACCCTCCTATCCTCTGAGAAGCATCAAGGTGGCACCACGAGAACCCGCGAAAGGCCCCCAAACCACCGTCTCTCCGCTGAGTACTCTCAAGGTGGCATCCACAAGAACTTGCAAGACCCTTTCATCTCACCACTGTTCGCTGAGTGCTCTCAAGGTGGCACCCACAAGAATTTGGGAGAGCATCTGCCCCCCTTGTGGGGGCTGTTTTTGCTCCGCCGATGCTCTGCTGCACCTCGTGGCTCAACACGAAAGACAAGCCACAGAATGGTTTACGCCATATACGGGACCGGTCCGTCCGCGTTCGGGGGTGTGGGGGCGCGCAGCCCCCACGAAGCGCGTGGGGTCCAGGGGTTGGGG
>CAKZKQ010000162.1 GCA_937123825.1 uncultured Pseudomonadota bacterium | reverse complement strand
CAATGGAGAGGTTGCGGTAGCTGTGGGCACCGTCGTTCTGCTGCCAGCGCCACGCTTCAACAATATAAAGGTCATTGTTGTTGCGGTCGTGGAAGGCCATGGTGCCATTTTCGGCGTACTGGGCACCAAAGCCGTAGCCACCGCGGACGGTGGAGTACTTGCGGTTGGTGAAGTTGGTCAGCGTGTTGTAGTCAACAAAGATGCGACCACCGCCGCCGCCGCCGCCGCGGTAGGAGTTGTGACCGCCGCCGCCGGTGCCGCCCAGCGCCTGGAAGCGGCCTGAGCCGCTCAGGGTGCCAGTGCTGACGTAGACGACGCCGCCAGCGCCGCCGCCGGAGCCGTAGTAGTTGCGGTAGCCGCCAGCGAGGCCGTTGGCGCCGTTGGCTTGCATGTAGCCGCTGTGGTTCAGCACGTCGGTGAGCTGGACGCGGATGATGCCGCCGCCTTTACCACCGGCGCGGCCAGAGCCAGCGCCGCCGCCCGAACCCGCCATCAGCGGGGTCTTGGACTGGCCGTAGAAGTTGTTGACGTTGGTCTGGGTGAAGCCGCGGTTGCCTTTGCCGCCGTGGGAGGCGCCAGAGCCGGAGCGGTTGCCGCCGTTGTCGTCGACACCGGCGCCAGGGCCAGTGCTGGCGGCAAAGCCGCGGCCGCTGGTCTCAAAGTAGGAGCTGGTGGAGGTCGTCAGGCTCTTGCCGGTCCACTGAATGTTGTCAGCGCGGACGTAGTTGGAGCTCTGCATCGTGGTGGTGCTGGTGCCCTTGACGGTCAGCGTCTTGGCGTTGATCTGCGAGCTGGTCTGCATCAGGAAGTCGCCGCTGATGCCCATCTCCAGGGGCTGCTCGCCGCTGAGGATGCTGGCGCTGCTCTGGAGGGTGATGTCTTTGGTGTTGAGGACCGCCGCGTGGGTGTTGGGCTCCCACCGTGCGCTGGAGCGCATCAAGTAGCTGTCGCTGAAGGTGATCGTCTTGTTGGCCGCGTCGGGGCCAAGGACGACCGTGGAGTTGTAGGCGTCAAAGCTCTTAAAGCTCAGCGTCCCATCGTTGTCCTGCCAGCGCCAGCCGCCGTAGACGTAGAGCTCATCGTCGAGCCGCGAGCCAGCGTTGGCGCCGCGATCGATGAAGGCCAGCGTACCGCTCTCGGCGTAGCGGGCCTGGTAGCCGTAGCCGCCGCGGACGCTGGAGTTGTAGGGCCGGGTGAAGCCGTTGTTGTCGTTGTAGTAAACCACAACGCGGCCACCGCCGCCGCCGCCGCCACGGTAGGAGTTGTGCCCACCGCCGCCGGTGCCGCCAAGCGCCTGGAAGTAACCAGTGCCGCGCAGGTCATCGGTCTTGATGTTGATGCCGCCACCAGCGCCGCCGCCGCCGCCGTAGTAGTTGCGGTAGCCGCCAGCGGCGCCGTTGGCACCGTTGGCCTGCATGTAGCCGTTGATGGTCAGCACCTCGGCGACCACAATCCGGATGAGGCCGCCGCCGGCGCCGCCAGCGCGGCCCGAACCAGCGCCGCCGCCCGAGCCCTTCTCGGTGGGCTCAAGGGAGGAGTCGTGGTAGTTGGGGAAGGTGCCGTCGTTGGCCGAGCGGTAACCCTTGCCGCCGTGGGAGGCGCCTGTGCCGGACTGGTTGCCGCTGTTGCGCGACACGCCAGCGCCGGGGCCGGTGGCCGAAGCAAAGCCGTAGCCGGTGGCCGAGATGTAGGCGCTGCTGGAGGACATGTTGAGCGTGTTGACCTCCATGTCCACGTTGCCGACGATCCGGGCCGAGGAGCCGGTCAGGTTCCACGTACCGCCCCGCAGCGTGATCTGCTGCCCTTCGATCCGAGCCGAAGAGCC
The DNA here is from genome assembly GCA_937123825.1 of uncultured Pseudomonadota bacterium. Taxonomy (GTDB): domain Bacteria; phylum Myxococcota_A; class Bradymonadia; order Bradymonadales; genus CAKZKQ01. The sequence continues at coordinate 48,263 of CAKZKQ010000162.1, read as the reverse complement.
ACTGAGCGTTGCGGTGCCGTTGACGTTGAGCCGGGCGTTGGCCGAACCGAACACGATCCGCGAGTTGGTCCCGCCCAGCACCAGGTTGCCGACCGTCACCTGGGCGTTGCCCTGGAGCGTCAGCGTCTGGCCTGCGTTGACCGTCAGCGTGTCGATGTTCTGGTTGCTGCCGTAGGTGGTCGCTTCGGTGATGGTGACATCCGCTGCCATCGCCGACGATGTCCACATCGCCAACCCCACCGCGCAGCAAGCCACCAGGGCTCGTAACCACGACGAGCCGAGGCGGCGACTGGCGCCAAGCCTTTGTTGATCTTTCTGCATGACCTTCCTCCCTGACACCGGCGCGTGTTCCCAACATGGCGCCGATGCAATTGGCTCTCATGCGGTCCACGGGGCAACACCCATGGACCCAATGCTTCGCATAGACCACGTGCACGCGTGGCCAGCTGTGTTTCTATGGTCTGTTCAGACGAATTGTTACGCCCTTTTTCTCTATCTACAGAAAATAGATTCAAGGAAAAGCTGTCAAGCGCCGATAAGTATGGGTTCAGGTCCCATCTTCACCTACATGCACAGAGAACATCGTTCAAACGCTAAAATGCACGGTGAGAGCGTAAAAATACATATATGAACGATTAGTTCATCAATGTTTGGCTGGAATCTTCGTAATTTTCGAATTATTTTTTGGGCACGCGACCACCCCTCAGAGGCACCACATAGGGCGCCGCCTCCTCCAGAGCCTCTTTGTTGATAAACCTCTTCTCTTCAAGCCTGATCATGATGTACTCCAGCCGATCCCTCCACCAACCTTTGGACGGCGAGTGCCCCCAACCAAGGAAGCGCTGACCGTACCAGGGGGCCGGTTTGATGGCCGCCAGAAAGGAGCTCTCAAGGGGCAACAGCCGCCACGCTGGCTTGTTGAAATAATGCCAGCTTGCCCTCCCGATGCCGTAGAGATCCGGTCCAAACTCGATGCAGTTGAGGTACAACTCCAGGATCCGATCCTTGCTCACCACCGACTCCATCCGCCACACGATCAGGGCCTCGGTCAGCTTCCGGCTCAGCGTCTTCTTGCGGGTCAGAAAGAGGTTCTTGACCAACTGCTGCGACACCGATGACCCCCCGTAGACATAGCGCCCTTTTTTGAGGTTGGTGCCGATCGCGCGCCGAATCAGGCCCAGCGCAAAGCCTCGGTTTGTCCGAAACGCTGCCTCTTCGCTCAAATACGCCGCCGCACCCACGTGGGCCGGAAGTTTATGCAGCGGCACGTAATGTTCGGTCCCCGGACCCACCTTGATCCCCTCCCGGCTGACCCCCTCTTTGACCTCTTTGGCAAAGCCTGTGTTCAGCCATGTTGGATCTTGTTCACCCAGACTCTCCAGCACACAGCTCCCCGGCAAACCGGACACTTTCAGGCGCACATCCTCCGGCGACTTCATGTCCACAGACAAACGCACATCGGGCGCAAAACGCCCTTTGGCGCTTATCTGACCAACCAATTCAGGAATCATGTTTTCCGGAATGGCCTCCAGCGCTTGAACGCACTCCACCTCGTCGAGCCAAACGCGCGTGGCCACGATCATCGGGCGGCGCTGACCCAGGACGTGGCGCGCCTCCAGCGCCGCATTGAGCACCACCTGGGCGCCTGCCTTGCGCGATGGGAGCGTCAGCGCCAGCCGCCGCAGCGCCAGCCAGTCCGGTGATTTCCTGGAGCCGTCGGTCGGGATGTACTCCAACTCAAAGTCCACATTGGCTTTGGGCACCGCGATTGGGTCCTGGGCCAGCGGCGCCGACTCCAGCGCCGCCTCTTGTAGGGTCAGCGTGCCTTTGAGCGACAGCCCTGGGGCTTTGCTTGGCGTTTGTCGCGGTTTGGGGCGCACCGCCAACGCTGGGGCCTGACGGCGATGGCCCGGGACCAGCGTCACGGTGCCCGTCGCGCGTCCTTCAAGCCGGGCCTTGCCGCCCAGCGCCACATTGAGCGCGCTCAACTCCATGTCCTCAAGGCCAAACTCCAACTCGCCGCTGCCCTTGCGCAGCGTCAACGACAGCCCCCCTTGCCACCGCCCCCCCACGGTCACAGACCCGTCGTCCCCGCGAACGTGGATCCCCTCAAAGCGCTCTCCGTTGTACTGAAGCGCCCCGTCTCGAACCTCGATCCCCGATGCGGCGGCGGTGGCCTGCGCTGCCCAGCCCTGAACCTGCTCTGGCGTCAAGGCCAGCACGCGCTCCAGCGCCTTTGACACCTGCCCGGGCAACATCTCCAGCGGCGGCGCGTTGGCAGGTGATGGGGTGAGCCGTTTTTTGGGGGGTGGGTCTTTGCGTGAGGGGTCTTGGTGGTGGGTCAGGGCGATTGTGGGGCCTTCGATGAGCAGCGTTTGTGGGCGGTCGGGCTGGGCCAGATTGATGCCGGTGGCCGTCAGGCGCGGCGCGTTGATTTGCGCGCTCCAAGCCCCCCGGCTCAGCGCCGCGATGGCCTCCGAGACCACCACCTCGACGCCCTTTGGGCCTCGGCTCAGCTTAAGCCCCTTGAAAGCCAGGGGCTGTGGACCCTGCGGCAACGGCACCACCACGTTCATCGGATGGTCCCAGCGGGCAGAGGCCCATGTGCCTGTCTCGCCGTGCTCCAAGGCCAGGCGCACGGAGCCGTCCTGGCCGCAGCCCTGTGTGCATTGGCCGTTGAGGCTGCCCCCCCAACCCTGGTTTTTGCGCTCCAGCGCTCCGCCAAGCCCTTCGACCGCCATCGCCCCAAGGCCCAGCGGCAAACCTGTCACGCGGACCTTCCCTGAGATCAGTTCCAGTGTTGGCCAGGGTTTGCCTGTGCTCTTGTCTGCTTCGCTTGCGATGCTCTCGGTCAACGCCGTGCTTTGTGTCTTCAGCGCCGCTGCGTCGATCTGTGCGTCGAGGCCATCAAGCACAACCAGAGTCGGCCAGCGGGCCGCCGCGTCCGTCAGCGCCGCCCACTCAAATTGAGCCTCCACGCGGTCAAGGCGCACCGTGAGCCCCTTTTGCGGTGCTTTGAGCTCGACACCCTCAAGCACCACCCGTCGATCCAGACCCAGGTCGTGCGAGCGCCACTGAAGCTCAACACCCCGCTTGTTGGCCTGCGCGTGAAGCTGGGCGGCCACCTCGGCCCTGGCATAGAAGTACGCCCCAATCCCCAGCCCAAGCAGGAGCAGCGCCAAGGCCATCATCCCCAGGCCCAGGCGCCGCCAACGCAGGCTGCCCTTTGTCTCTTCTTGTCCCGACATCGACCTTCCATGGTGCCTGCGATGCGCAGCGGGTGTCGAACCCAAAGCGCTCGCCGTTGCCCAAATCCATTGACCCTCGAACAACACATTGGGCTGTGTTGTTGTTCTTCGGTCCGATTCGTAGACAATGGAAGGCCACGGCTTGTCGACGCCGTCAACCCATACCTGAACGCAGATCCGGGACCTTGGAACACAAACCACAGTACCGCTACAAGCCCCGTCGGCCCATTCGACCCGTCGAGCGGCCCCGCATCCAGGTCACCAACCCACGCTGGGGTGGATGGCCAATGGCGCTGGTGCGCGCCGTGCCCATCGTGCTGATCTGGCTTGGGCTGGTCGCGGGTGTCGCCGGCGTTGTCTGGGTCTCCCAGTTTGCCGCGCAGGTCAAAGACACCCCCGACATCTCACTGCCCCTCCAAGGCCACGCCTCCGAGATCTGGGCCACTGACAGAACTCGCCTGGGCGGACTGCTTCGCGGCCGACGGCCATGGGTGACCTCGGCGCAGATCCCGGCCAAGGTCAAGTTTGCGTTTTTGGCGGCCGAGGACGACGCGTTTTTTGAGCACGGCGGTTTTGACATCATCGCCATTGCGCGCGCATGGCTGCGCAACCGTGCGGCGGGGCGCGTCGTCGAGGGCGGCTCGACGATCACTCAGCAGGTCGCCAAGCGCTATCTTGGGTCTCAGAAGCGTTATGAGCGCAAGCTCACTGAGGTTTTTCTGGCGCGGCGCCTGGAGGCCAGCTTCTCCAAAGACAAGATTTTGGAGGCCTACCTCAATGAGGTCTATCTGGGCGCGGGGGCCAACGGCGTTCAGGCGGCCGCCGAGATCTACTTCAACAAGAATCTTGATGAGTTGACCTGGGACGAGGCCGCGGTGTTGGCTGGCGTGACCTCCAGCCCTTCGAGGTTCAACCCCTTTCGACGCCCTGAGCGTGCCTTGGAGCGTCGGCGGCTTGTGCTCAAGCGCCTCCAGGCGCTGGGCGCGTTTGATGATGCCCAGCGCCAGCGCCTGGAAAAGGCCCCATTGGTGCTGCGCGATGACTGGGACGGCGATGAGGACACCGCCCCCTACGCGACTGTCGAAGTGCGCGAGCTGCTCAAGCGCCAGTTTGGCGCCGACGTCATGCAGCACGGCAGCTACGACGTGACGCTCTCGCTAAGCCCGCACCTGCAACGGTTGGCGCGGCGCAGCCTGGACCGGGGCCTGCGGGCCTTGGATCGCCGCCAGGGACACCGGGGGCCGCTGGCGACCCTCAACCCAGAGCGCTGGGCGGAGTTTGGTCAAGCCAGCGCCGAGGTCTACGGGGCGCCCCCTGAGGGGCCCTGGGACGCGCAGCCAGACAGGCCCTATCTGGCCGTGGTCACCAAGGTCAGCCCCAAAGCCATGGATATTCAGATCGCTGGGCGCGCCGCGACGGTCGAGTATGACGGAGCGCGGTGGGCCAGCGCCTACTTTGTCGACACCAAGAACAACGAGGTGGAGCTTCAAGACCTGGGGGAGCAGTTTCTGCCCGGCGACGTGATCCTGGTGGAGTGGGGGACCTTCGGGGTCTGGGATGTGCCGCCGGGCGGGCGACGTGGCAAAGAACCGCGTCAGTTTACCGGGTGGAGGGTCAACCAATCGCCCAAGGTGGAGGGGATCGTGATGTCCACCGAGATCCAAAGCGGTTATGTGCGGGCTTTGGTGGGGGGATGGGACTTTGATCGCTCTCAGTACAATCGCGCCGTGGTCGGCTGTCGTCAGCCTGGCAGTGTCTTTAAACCCATCGTCTACTCCGGGGCGCTCGATCGGGGCATGACCCCGGCGACGTTGCTGGCCGACACCCCGATCAAGGTTGAGAAGGCCGGCGGCGAGGTCTGGACCCCGAAGAACGCCGACAACAACTTCTCTGGGTTTTTGTTGATGCGCGATGCCTTGGCCCGCAGTCGAAACCTGCCCAGCGTCGAGGTCTTTGCCCACATTGGTGCCAAGGCCGCCTCGCGGCGCGCCTACAAGCTGGGCATCACCACCGAAATGGCCGAGACCGAGGCGCTCAGCCTGGGGTCCAGTTGCGTCAAGCCCTGGGACATGGCCCGCGTTTACGGGACGTTTGCGCGCCACGGCGAGCAGATGAATCCCAGGTTGATCCTGACCATCCAACGCCGCGATGGGGAGGTGGTGCGCGATCTGGGGCACTTTGCCGACCCTTCAGCGGGGTCATTGACCCGCTTTGATCGTTTGGTGCGTCAGGCCGAGGATCCGCCCCCCCGGGTGTTGCACGAGGCCACCGCCTACATGCTCTTGTCGATGCTGCGGGCGGTGGTATATGCCGGCACGGCCTACGGCGCCACGGCGTTGGGTGTGCCGGTGGCTGGCAAGACGGGGACGACCAACGCCTTTGACGCGTGGTTTATTGGTTTTACCCGCGACATCGTGACGGTGGTCTGGACCGGGGCCGACAACAACGACCGGCCGCTTGGGCGCCGCGAGTCTGGTGGGCGCATCGCGCTGCCCATCTGGTTGGAGTACATGAAGGGCGCGCTCAAAGACCGCGCTCAGGGTCCGATCATGGGAGAGCCGCCCGAGTCGGTCGAGATTGTGCGTGTGGATCGAATCACCGGAATGCGCGCCCGTGATGGGGAGCCCGGCGTGGATCTGCCGTTCCGGCAGGGAACGGCGCCCAAAGAGTTGGCGCCCGATCGCAAAGAGCGCGCTGTAAAGCGTGTTGACCGTGTGACGATCGACTTTTAGGCGCGCTTTGTTCGGGACGGTGCAGGTTCAGAAGCTGGCAAAGAGTTGGGTCCAGTAGAGGGTCCCGTCGAGTTCAAAGACCCCAACGCCGACGTGTGTGTAGGCCGTCGAGAGGATGTTGGCGCGGTGTCCCGGCGAATCCATCCAACCCTCTTGAACGTCACGGGCTGTGGGGTAGCCAAAGGCGATGTTCTCCCCTGCGGTGCCAAAGTCGTTGATGCCGCCTCGGCGCATGCGGTCCCAGGGCTCTTCGCCGTCGGGGTTGACGTGATCAAAGAAGTCTCGCTCGGCCATGTCCTGGCTGTGTTCGCGGGCCACGTCGGCCAGGCGCAGGTCACAGCGCAGGGCAGGCAGGCCCTGATCCTGGCGGTCGATGTTGAGCAGCCTCAGTTGTTCGCTCTCCAGCGCGCTGCCGCAGCTGCCTGACACGGGGCCATCGTCGTCAAAGCCGCCGTCGTCATCGTCAAAGTCATCAAAATCGTCGTCGCCGTCAAAGTCGTCTTCGTCATCGAAGTCGTCAAAGCCGTCATCGTCTTCATCGCCAAAGGGCGTGCCAAAGACGTCCTGGCCGCACCAGCCTTCGCGGGTGTCGTTGGTGGCCTCAAGGCACAGGTCGCCTTCGGGGCATTGTGCGTCGTTGGTGCAGGTGGCCACGCAGGTTTGGAGCAGGCCGTTGTTGAGGCAACGCAGGCCTGTCTGGCAGTCCGGGGTCGCGCGGCAAACCCCGCCGATGTCTTCGTTGGTTGGGTCGGTGATGGGTTCGTCTGCTTCATCGACAAACTCCGGGCCGTCTCCAAAGCCCAGACATCCAACCGCGCCTGTGGTCGCTGCCAGGGCCATTGCCAGGACCAACAACCATCTCTTGCAAAGGGTCTTTTTCATACTTCTGCTCACCATTGCCTGCCGGATAGAGGGACTCGGTGGCGTTGGACGGCGAGCAGCGGGCGATATTCACCCGGCGCATGAAGATCTCTCAAAGAGCGTCACGCAGGGAAAGTGATGTTGAGGCTGTGAGGGGGAGTTTGTGCCGTCTGCGCGGCTCAGAAGCGGGCAAAGAGCTGGGTCCAGAAGATCTGGCCGTCTTCGGAGCGGTAGTAGGCCACGCCGACGTGGGTGTACTCCGGGGTGAGGATGTTGGCGCGGTGACCGGGAGAGTTCATCCATGCGGCCTGGACCTCAGAGGGGGTGCGCTGACCTGCGGCGATGTTTTCACCCACCAGGTTCCAGCCCTGGACACCAAAGCGATCCATGCGATCCCAGGGTTGCTCTCCGTCGGGGTTGACGTGATCAAAGTAGTCGCGCTCGTGCATGTCTTTGCAATGCAGGCGCGCCACGATCAAGAGGTCGTCTTCGCACTGGAGGGGGGTGAGGCCTTCGCGCTCGCGGTCGGCGTTGAGCAGTTGGAAGGCTTCGGTCTCGATCAACGTGCCGCAGTCGGTCAACGAGCCGCTGTGCCCGGGCGGGGTGGTCAACTCACCGTCGCCCATGACGGGGGGGCTGTCGTTGTTGGCCTGGTTGTCGTTGTTGCCGCCGTTGTTACCGCCGTTATTGACGCCGCCGTTGTTGTCATCGCCGTTGTTGTCGTCGGCGTTGTTGTCGTTTGGATCGTCTTGCTGGCCGTTGTTGTCCTGGTTTTCATCGTCGGGCGCGATGAAGTTGGTGTTGCCTTCAAGGCTGTCATCGACACAGGCCGTCGTGACGCTCATGAGGCCCAGGGCCAACAGGAAGAGAAGGGAGCGGTAGAGATCCGGGCGCATACTGTCGTCCCACGCTGCAAGGGTTGGTACCAGGTGTCGTCAAAAGGGGTCGCAAGGCACCGGGCGGTTTGGGTGGCCTGGAGCTGTCAGGTGTACGCCACTTTGGAGCGATCTGGTATGAAAGGGCCAGGGTCTGGTCAATCCCCGGTGAGCCAGGGAAATATAGTCGTCGCGGGCCAGGTCTTCAACCTCGCCGTTGCCCAGGAGGATGCACGATGGTGGCGTTTAAGACATTTCGTCGTTTCAACGATCCGGCTTTGAGGCCGTTGGCAGGGGTCAGGGCGCGGATTGACGGGCGAGCCCCTGAGTACTTTGGATCGGAGAGTTTGCCGGACAAGTTGGTGTGTGCGCTGGGGCGTCGCAAGGCGTTGCCGATCAAAGAGATCTTTGAGTCCTTTGAGTTCTTTGCGCGGGTGCGCCGTCGTCTGCGGGCGCCCCACGTGGCCGATCTGTGCTGCGGCCACGGTTTGACCGGGGCGCTTTTTGCGGTCTTTGAGGGCGACACGGTGGAGCGCGTCACGCTTTTGGACAAACGCCGCCCTGACAACCACGACCAGGTCCTGGAGGCGTTGAAGGAGGTGGCTCCCTGGGCGGTGGGGCGCCTGGAGTTTGTGCAGGCCCCGGTGTCCAGGGCCGGTTCGATCTTGAGCCAGGGCGCGTCGGTGGTGGGGGTGCATGCTTGTGGGGCGCGTACAGATCGGTGTTTGGACGTGGCTCTGGAAAAGGGCGGCGCGGTGGCGGTGATGCCGTGTTGTTATTTCAAGACCACGCCAGCGGCGCCCAGAGCGGTGCGTTCGGCGCTGGGAGCAGAAATTGCCACGGACGTGCATCGGACCTATCGCCTGGAGGCGGCGGGTTACACGGTGCAGTGGTCTGCGATCCCCGAGGAGATCTCATCAATGAACCGGATCATTGTGGGTGTGAAGGGCAGGTGAGGTCGCCGGTGTGTGCTGTGTTGGGCTGCGGCGTCATTTGGCGCAGCGGAACCCCGTGGCGGCGTTGAAGGCCTTGAGCGCCAGCCCGGCGCGCCAGGTGGCGCGGGTGGTGTGGCCGCCGCTGAGCCAGGAGCCGCCGCGCGCAGACCACTGGCGAGTCTTGGTGGTGTTGAGTGGGGCCAGGTGGGCGTCTTCTTTGTAGAACTTTTCGCTGTAGAAGTCGGCGACCCATTCGGCGACGTTGCCGCCCATGTCGCGGGCGCCCGAGGCGGCCACGTCCTTTTTGACGGCGCCGACGGGCGCGGTGAACTCGTGCTTGTCCACGGAGCCGTCGCCATCGCCCCAGTTGGCCCAGGAAGGTTTCCAGGATTCGCCCCAGGGGAAGGCATTCTTCTTGTCGTTGCCGCGCGCGGCGAATTCCCATTCGGCCTCGCTGGGCAGGCGTTTGTCGGCCCATTCGCAGAAGGCTTTGGCGTCGGCGTGTGTGACGCAGACCACGGGGTGGTCATCGGCTTTGAGTTTGTCGCTCTGGCCGCCGCAGGTGGTGCTGTAGCGGGCCGCTTCGCACTTTCCGGCTTTGACGCACTTGGCGTATTGCTTGTTGGTGACTTCGTATTTGTCGATCTTGAAGGCTTTGATGCCGACCAGCGAGGTGGGTTGCTCGGGGGCAAAGGTGGTCAGGGCGCACTTTTCGCCTTGGGCGCGCGTGGTTTTGCACAGCTCCAGGGCCGTTTTGGCGCCGTCTGCGTCGATGCCTCGGTTCAGCGCGCCGCCTTTGACGCTGATCATGGCGGCGCCTTTGGGCATCTTCTTGCTGAGCTTTTTGGCCTTCTTGTTGTCGGGGTCGAGGGCTTCGACGACGGCGAGCTTTTGGGAGGCGGTGTCGATGTCCTTTTCATCGAGGGCATCGGCGGCGGCCTTGAGCATGTCGTTGACGACCTCTTTGCGGGCGTCTTTGATGCGGTCGCTGTAGAAGGAGCCGTCGGGGATCTTCTTAAAGGATGCTTCGGCGGCTTCGACATCGCCTTCTTCGAGCTTGGCTTTGCCTTCATCAAAGAAGCCGGCGTTCTTTTTCTCTTTGGTGGCCTTCTTTTTGAGCTTTTTGGCGGCTTTGTCGCCTTTGTCGGCCTCCAGCACCTCTTCGATGCTGCTCAGCGCCTCATCCCAGTTCCCTTTGTCCATCGCTTCTTTGGCGGCTTCCATCGGGTCGCCGGATTGGGTCGGCGGTGGGGGAGGCGGGGGGCCGATGAGGCCCATGAAGTAGGCGCCACCGACAGCGGCCGCGGCCAGGATGCCCAGGACCGCCATGATGCCGATGAGTTTGAGCGCCATGCCACCGCCGCCGCCGCTTGGTTTGCTGGGGGCAGGGGTGGGGGATGGGGTCGGCGTGGGTGCAGGGACGTGCGCCGTGGGATCTTTGGGTTTGGATATGGGCGTCTTGGGCGGTGCGGGGGTTTGCTGCGGTGCAGGCGTCATCGGGCCCGGGGTCATGGACGGGTCGATGGCAGGCATCCGCGAGGTCATCCGCGAGATGGCCATGGCGGCGTTGGGCAGCCCCATGGGGGTGAAGTCCGTGGCCATCAGGATGTCGAGGAAGGTCTCGCAGTCGGAGATCCGCTCGGCGGGATCGCGCGCGATGGCTTTCTCGAGGATGGGTCCAAGGGGCGAGTCTCGCAATTGGTGCGGGACGTCAACGCCGCTGGCGTGGACCATGATGCAGCTGATCAGGGTCTCTTGTTTGACCACGGGCACGCCGATGAGCATCTCGATGAGGATGAGGCCCATCTGGTAGACGTCGGTGGCCGGGGAGACCGTCTGAGTGTCGATGTATTCGGGCGCCATGTAGCGCGGGGTGCCGAGGATCTGGCCGGCGCTGGTCAGGCGCGCGTCGTTGTCTTCGGTGACGCGCGCGATGCCAAAGTCCAGGATCGAGATCGACTCCCGGCCGCTGCGCGGGTGGGTCAAAAAGAGGTTGGAGGGCTTGAGGTCTTTGTGGACGATGTTGAGCCGGTGGGCTTCGGCCAGTGCCTCAAGGCAGCGGCAGAAGAGCGGCAGCGCGCGGGCCAGCTCCATCGGGCCGTGGGTCTCAAGCTCTTTTTCCAGATCGTGGCCCTCAAGGAGGTCCATGATGATGTAGGGGTGGTTGTCATCCGTCATCCCCACATCAAAAATGGTCATGACCGCCGGGTGCTTGATCTGAGCGGCGGTGCGGGCCTCCTGGCGAAAGCGCTCGACGATGGAGACGTGCGTGGTCGGGTCGAGGGTGGTGGCCAGGATGTGGAGGATCTTGATGGCCACCTCGCGGCCGATCTCCACGTCCTTCGCAGCGTACACCGAAGCGAAGCCGCCTTCCCCGAGGAAGCCGGTGATTTCGTAGCGCGATTTGAAGATCGTGCCGTTTGCAAGCTGCTGTCCCTTGTCACTATCCGCCATGTCGGGTGTGCTCTCTTTCCATTTCTCCTGCGTTCTGGGCAAGGCACACATTAAGACCTCTGTGCCCCTTGGTCAACGGACCTCCGGGAGGGGGGCGGCACAATCTGACCGCACAGCCACGGGATATTTTATCAACGCCCTGCCTGTGGGTGTTGCGCCCCTGGACCTTGATGGGGCATCTTCGTTGCTACAGTTGTGGGGCAAGGCAGCCCCGACGTCTGTGTTCACACCATCACCAATGCTTGTTCGGCCAGGGCCGGTGCAAGGTGGTGGGCTCTTATGGGCGGCCGTGTCGGCGGCGCGCTTTAAGGGTTGGACTGCGCGGCGCCCGAAGTGGATGGCATCGCTGAGGTAAGGAAAGTTCTGTCATGTCCAACGCCGCCGGTCCACTGACGACCGGACAACTCCTCGGCGGGCTCTTTGAAGTGCGCCAGATGATCGAGCGCCGCCAGGGCATCGCAGGACGCGCGTTCACCTACCTGGGTCAGCAGCGCGATCTGGATCGCCCCGTTCAGATCCGCGTGCTTGGCCAACCCTACGATCCCCAGCAGCGCCCCGAGGCCCAGGAGCGATTCCTGCGCGAGGCCCGCATCCTGGCCCACCTCCAGCACCCCGACGTCCTGACCATCTACGACATGGGCCTGACCCAACCCGATCAACTCCCCTTCACCGTCATGGAATGGTTGCCGGGGCTCTCGCTGGCCGATGCGTTGGCCAAGCACGGCGCCTTGTCGCCCCAAAGGGCGTTGCCCATCTTTGTGCGCTGCCTCCAGGTCTTGGGGCTGGCCCACGCCAAGGGGGTCATCCACCGTGATCTGACCCCCGAGAGTCTGGTCATCACCCACCAGAACACTGGCTGGGAGCGGCTGCGCATCCACCACTTTGATCTGATCTTCATCGACGACCCCGACGCAGAGCGCCTGACGGGGACCGGCGCCCTGGTTGGCTCGCCGCGCTACATGGCCCCCGAGTACTTGATGCACGGCAAGGTTACCCCAGCGCTGGACGTCTATCAGATGGGCATGATCCTCATCGAAATGCTCACCGGACAGCGCCTGCTTGACGGATTGGGCAAGGTCGACTGCGCGAGGATCCACATTGAGGAGGGCATCTCGATTCCGAGCGCTCTCCTTGGCGGTGAATTGGGCCCCGTGCTGACCAGAGCGCTCAGCCGCGATCCCAAAGCGCGCTACCCCGACGCCCAGGCCTTTGGCGCTGCTGTGCTGGGCGTCGACCCCGAGCTTGTCTTTGTGGCTCAGAGCGCCCCCGAGCGCGAAGGCCATGGGCTGCTCGAAGGCAAATACCAGGTTGGAGACGAAATCGGCCAGGGCGGGTTTGCGGTGGTCCACGAAGGGATGGATGTGCAGACCCGCACCCCGGTGGCCATCAAGTTTCTCCAGGCGCGCCCCGATCTGCGCGCACAGCAGGAGTTTGTCACCCGTTTTGTGCAGGAAGCCCGCGTCGCCCTCCAGCTCAACCACCCCAACATCGTCAAGGTCCACCACTTCGGGGTCACCCCAGAAGAGCGCCCGTACACCGTCATGGAGTTGCTCGAAGGGTTGGACCTGCGAGAACACCTCAACAACGAGGGGCCGGTCGATGCGGTTCAGGCGGTGCGCTGGGCCTTGCAGGCGCTCGACGGGCTCACGGTGGCCCATCGTCAGGGGATTGTGCACAAGGACTTAAAGCCCTCCAACCTCTTCTTGCACCGCCAGCAAGGGCAGCCGGTGGTGCTCAAGGTGCTGGACTTTGGCGTGGCTCGGATGGGCCTTGAAGAAGAGGCGCGCTTGACGCGCACCGGTCAACCCGCCTGCACGCCCAACTACGCCGCCCCGGAGTACATCACCGATCTGACGGCCACGCCCGCGTTGGACGTCTATCAAATGGGCCTCATCCTCATTGAGATGATCACGGGCCAGACGGTGGTGGTGGGCAACGTCATCAACTGTGTCATGGCCCATGTGCGCGGAGCGCTGCGTTTGCCAGAGGCGGTGATGGGCGGACCGCTGGGGCCGCTGCTGAGGAAGGCGCTCGACGTGAACCCCGCGGGGCGTTACCGGGACGCGGCTGAGTTTGCGGCGGCGCTGCGCCAGGTCTTGCCGCACATGGAGCCCGCGGTTGTGCAGCCAGACACCGACCCCAACGCCGCGACGGTGCAGGTTGGGGCCGATGCGCTGACGGTGGCCAAGGCCTTTGTGGCTGCGCTGACGATTTATCAGCGCTCCCCCGATAATTTTGAGCGTTTGATGCCCCTCTTTCGTACTTGTGCTGAGAGCGCTCAGTGGCCCCGCGATGACCGCAAGTGGAGCCAACTCGACGAGATGATTCAGGGGGCCACCAGGGGCGCTGCGGCGCGCCGTGCTGTGGGGCAAGAGCAGCAACTCAAGCGCCTGAGCGCGCTCCTGAGGCGTCGCTTGGGTCATCTCTGAAGAGAGAGCAGATTCGACAATCCGTCGCCAACCCATTACGCTCCAATGTGTGAAACACGAGCACTTGTGCGGCGCGCAGCCGCCCAACATAAGATAGATGGTTGAGGTTCCAGGTATGATGCTAAACCGCACCGCTGACGAGAACCACGGGGCGCAGCCCCAGCGCCGACGGGGCGCGCTCACCATGCACGCACACGCGGGCATGGCGGTGATGATGGTGCTGATGTCGGCGCTGATGGGTTGTTCCGAAGACGGCAACGGCCTGCCCGATGTTCCAGAGGCGTGTGATGGGACGACGCTCTCTGTGGTGTTGTTGGAGCCGGACCCTGCGTCGGGCTTTGCGCCCTTCTCGGTGTCTTTTGAGGGCCAAGTGGCGCTCATTGAGGATGTGGGGTTCTCCTGGAGCATCGACTTTGGTGACGGGACGACCACCGAGGGGCTCGACCAGCCTTCAGCGCTGCACGAGTACGTCGAGGCCGGTCAGTACACGGTGGTGCTGACTGTCAATGACGAGACGTGCAACAAGACCTTCACGGCCAGCACCCAGGTGGATGTGCAGGCGTCGGTGGAGTTGACCGGTTTGGAGTTGACGGCGCGGCCCGGCAACGTCCAGGCCGGCGAAGAGATGAGCATCTTCATGGATCTGGTCAACGAGGCGCCCGACCCGTTGATGGCGCCCGTGACGGTGTCTTTCCTGCTCTCGGAGCGCCCGGGGGTGGTTTGGGACCAGATTGGGACGCTGCTGCCGCTGGCCAACATCACCTTGGAGCCTGGCCCGCGCGGTGTGACCATCGACGGCAACAATGCGCGCGCGACCATCGGCGAGACGGTCGTGGTGCCGACCAGCGTCCAGACCGGTCCCTATTATGTGATCGCGGCCATTGACCCGGCCGACCGCATCGGCGAGCCCGACAATGAGCGCAACAACCTGGTGGTCAGTTCGGCGCCGGTCTTCATCGACAACCTCCTCAACGGTGGTCCTGACGTGTTGGTGGAGAACGTCCTGGTGGGTCCGACCACGGTCTCGCTGAGCCTTGCTGAGATCAGCATCAACGCCGACCTTAAGAACATCGGCAGCCGCCCGGCCGACACCACCTACGCGGTCTTCTTGCAGAACAACGCCGACGACTTCGACCCCGAGCAGGCGCAGCGAGTCTTCACCAGCGAGCCTCTGCAGATCGATGTCCTGGAGCCCAACAACGTCTTCAACGTGCGCACGCAGCGCATTGAGCTTGAGGAGCCCATCACGGTCGAGGAGAACGCCGGGCCGCTGGAGGTCTGCGTTTGGGTGCAGATCGACCCCGAGGGTGAGTTGGCCGAGGAGGTCACGGACAACAACCTGGCCCGCGCCCAGAGCTGCATCACGGTCTCGGACACCATCGCCGAGGGGATCGACATTCGGGCGCTGGACTTTGATGTGTCCCCGCGCGAGACCTTCCTGGACGGCACAGTGGAGGTCTACCTCAACGTCACCAACGAGGGGACGCTGCCGACGCGGTCCTTCTTCTGCGCCATCTACCTCTCGGACGACCCGGTGCTGGACCGCTCCGAAGACGACCGCCTGACCAACATCAACTTCTCCAACCTGGAACCGGGCGAGTCGCGCGAGGAGCGCCGTCCGACATTCATCCCTGGGTTCTTGCCGGTGGGGGATTTCTCGGTCTTTGCCGACTGTGACCCGGGCAATGTGGTGGATGAGACCTTTGAGGACAACAACACGTTGCAGCTTGAGGGGCCCTTTAGCATCGCCGCCGAGGCGATCATCGATCTGGTCCCCAGGGACGTCGAGGTGGGCCCGCTGGCGGTTGAGGACGGTGGCACGGTGACGGCGACGCTGCGCGTGGTCAACGAAGGTGAGACGGGCGCCAGCCCCAGCCGCGTCAACCTGCACCTTGCCGAAGACGGCCTGTGTGACATGAACGACCCGGTTATCGGCAGCGCCGACATCCCGCCGCTGGCGGCCGACGAGGACGCCGAGCTGGAGATCGTGGCCGAGTCGCTGGTGTGCGAGATCTTCCAAAGCCAGTACAACCTCTGCCTGATCATCGAAACCAACAACCCCGAGGTGAACCTGGACAACAACCTGGCGGTGATCGGCGAGCCGCTGATCATCAACGGGGAGCGCTGCCAGTGCCAGCCCGACGAGTTGGAAGACAACAACACGCCCGCGCTGGCCAACCTCCTGGGGCCGGGCACCCGCTCTGAGTTGACGCTCTGCGACTCGGGCGAGCACGACTACTACAAGGTGACCCTGGAGGAGGGGCAGTCGGTGACGGTGCGGATGAGTCTGGCCGAGGACGGCGACTGCACCAACCTCGACATGCGGATGCTGACGCCCGACTTTCAGTCGATCCCAGACGCCACCAGCGCCAGCGACGGCGCGTTGGAGCAGGTGGGGCTCTTTTTGGTGCAGAACGCCGGGGATTACCTCATTGATATTTCGGGCCGCAGCGACTGCGACGTCAACCGCTACGATCTGGAGATCACGGTGGCGACGCCCGAGGCTGGCGCCGACCTTTTGGGGGCGGGGCTGGAGATTTCGGAGGTCAACCCGGCGCTTGGCGAGGTAATCGAGGCCGACGTGCAGCTGCTCAACGGTGGTCAAGACGACGCCGCAGCCTTTGACGTGGCCTTTGTGCTCAGCGCCGACACGATCGTCGATGAGGCCGACCTGCCGCTGGGCACGCTGGCCTTCCCCGAAGGGCTCACGGGCACCCGCGCTGACCAGGGCTCGACCAGCTTCGCGATCCCGGTCGAGGCGGTCGATGGGCAGTACTTTGTCTGCGCGGTCCTCGACTCGGGGCAGGTCGTGGATGAAAACAATGAGGACAACAACGTCTTTTGCAGCGCGCAGTTGACCGTGGACACGTCCTGCTTTGATGAGCTTGAGTTCAACGACGTGCCCGAGGCCGCCATCGACATCGAGCCGGGCACCTTTGAGGCGCTCAACGTCTGCGACCAGGGCCGCCAGGACAACTACCGCTTCTGCGTCGATGCCAACGAGCAGTTCAGCGTCCGCGCCGACTTTGTCCACCGCAACGGCGACATCGACATGCGCCTGCTCCTTGACGAGGACGGAGAGTTTACCGAGCTGCAGACCGCCACAGGCGTGCGCGACTTTGAGACGCTGGTGGTGGAGTTTGTCGATGACCCCACCTGCTACATCGCCCAGGTCTACCTCAACGACCGCAACGCCACCACCAACGACTACAGCCTGACGCTCAACATCGAGCCCGGCGACCCAGCCAACCGCTGCGAGAACGCCTTCGAGCCCAACGACACCCCCGAGACCGCCGGGGATCTGGCCGAAGCCATCGGCAGCGACCTTGTCCTGGACCGTTGCCCGCAAGACGACTTCGATTTCTACTCGATTGACCTTGTGGCGGGCGCCGAGGTGACCATCTGCGCCGACAACCACCCCGACAACGCCGAGCCGGTCAACCTCTTCTTGACCCTCCTCGACCCCGCCCTCAACCAGCTCGAACTCCAAACCGGCCCCTCGCCGTGCATCACGCGCCAGATCTTTGTCACCGGCCGCTACACCGTCCGTCTGCTGGCCATCAACCAGGATGTGCGCTCGGTGCGCTACACGCTGAGCATCGACGGCCTGCTGGGCGTGGACCTCATCGGCCGCGATCTGGTGGTTGATCCGGTGGAGTTGGTGCCCGACAACCCCGACGAAGTCATCCTCTACAGCTTCACGCTGGAGAACGCCCGCGTCGATGAAGCCCAGGACATCACCTACGGCCTCTACTACTCCGTGGATCCGATCATCGATCCCGAGGAAGACCTGCTCATCACCACCGGCCAGGTGCCCCAACTGGCGGGCTTGGCCGAGGTGGAGATCAGCGACGCCGCCCAGTTGCCTTCGGACGGCGAATACACCGCTGGAGAGGGCTACCTGGGCATCTTCCTCGATCCCGACAACACCATCGATGAGAGCGACGAGTCCAACAACCGCCTCCAAACCCCCGTCACCGTCCGCGTCTGCGAGGATGACGCCCTGGCTGGCAACGACTCGCCCCAGAACGCCGCGCCCATTGAGCTCTTGACCCGCGTCAATGACCTCACCCTCTGCCCCGATATCCCCGACTGGTTCTGCTTTGAGGAGCTTGAGGGCGGTTTCTACAGCGCCTCCATCGACTTCTCCCTCAACCCCGATGACCGCATTGGGTCCGACCTCAACATGGAGGTGCTCGGCGGCGAGGCGTTTGATGAATCGCTGGGCAACGCGCTGTCGATTGAAGACGGCGCCGAGGTTGATTTTGCCGTGGCCATCCCCGGTCCGGTCTGTGTGCGCGTCTTTGGACTGCGTCCCTTCACCACCAACAGCTACAGCCTCATCGTCACCGACTGATACCAAATCGCATGCGCCCCGGTGCTCTGGGGCGCGGTTTGGCCAGAGCGCTCCGGTGCTGGCGTGAGGCTGTGGGCAGTTGCTGGGAAAAATCTTGAACATTGTCTGAACTTTCGTGTATCCCTGTAGGGGTGAGCAGTCATCTTGGTGACTGCCAACCCTTCACGCTCCTCAGTTTCTGGTCTCTACGCTCCTTTTGAAGGCGATGAGGACCGGGATCGGGTCGCTTCCCATGTCTCAAGGTATGGGAGCGCTTTGCTCCGGAACCCAACCACCGCACATGCGTTGGTGTCTCTGGACCGATCCTTGTGGTGCCCTCGTCTCTCTGGTGCCAGACAACCAGGTTGCCGCAAGGGGTGCCCAGGCGCGTTGTGTGTTTGGGAGCAGGGGCGTGTGTTGTGGAGGAAGGCAAGACAAGAGATCGCATTTGGGATGGGTGCGGTTTGATGCCAAAGCACAGAAGCAAAGTGAGTCGGACTTCTGGGATTTGGTATAAGATGCATGCGTGGTTGAGCGATGGTCACAATGGGAGGACAAGGAGCCGAGGTTGAGGTGAGCGCAGATACGCCCACACAGACGCCCCCCCTTGTCCTGGGGCATGCCCGGGTGGCCTCGCCGGCCGGCCTGCTGACGCGCGCCGTGGCCTGGCTGGAGGCACTGCCGGAGGGGCTGGAGCGTCAAGCGACGGTCTTGTGCACTTCGCCGTTGTTGCGCCACAGGCTGCGCGTGCATGTCTCGGTGGAGTTGGAGCGCCCAGAGCTGCTTTTGGGGGTGCGGATCATCTCTCCGGCAAGGCACGCCCGCAAGGTCCTGGCGCTGGTGGGGCAGTCGGCCACGCTGGGGGCCGAGTCCATCCGCCGCCTGCGCCTGCGTGACGCCCTCAAGGGGGCTGGCCGGCTCAATTTGAGCTACTTTGACCCCAAACAGGTCGCCCGAGAGCAGGGTTATATCGAGGCCTTCGCCCGCACCATCCGCGTGCTCGAAGAGGCGGGCCTGAAGCCCGCCGAGCTGCGCCGCGCCATTGGCTCGCTGGAGTCCGACATGGAGCGCCGTCGCGTGGGCGACGTGGCCCGCGTGTGGAAAACCATCGAGGGCCACCAGGGGCACACCGACGCCACCGCCTGGCGACAAGCCGCGCAGTTGCTGCGCCCCGCCCACCGCCAACGCCCCACGCTGGTCATTTTGACCGCCACCCCCAGCCCCTCGCTGGGCGTCTACCTTTCGGCGCTCGACCCCGAGGTCATCCTCCACTTTGATGCGCGCCCCGACACCCCCACCGCCGAGCGCCGTCTGGCTCCCCTGGGCCTGCCGCCGCGCACCCCGCACACCGTGGTCGCCCCCGCTCAGACCGAGTTGGAGCGGCTTCGTTCCCGGCTCTTTATGCCCGGGAGCGCCGGTGGTCCGGGTTATGATGGAACGGTGGAGATCGAGGCCTACGCCAGCGTTGAAGAGGAGCTTGAGGCGGCCGTGGCGTGGCTGGTCAATGAGGTTCAACGCGGCACGCCGCTGGGGCGAATCGCGCTGGTGATCCCGCAGGTGGATCTGCTCGGGGGGATGCTCCTGGACCGGCTCTCTCGCTCGGAGCCGCCCGTGCCCGCCTATTTGGCGGGGGGATTGCCGCGCGGCGAGACGCCGGGTGGGGTGCGGATCCTGGCGCTCTTTGATGCGTTGGCGTCGGGGCTTGAGGCCGAGGCGACGCTGCGGTGCTTGCCTTGGCTCAGGACCGGTGCCCATGAAGAGCGCCCCGGTGGATTGGGGCTCTCGCGCGCGGCCGAGTTGGTCTATGGCGCAGGGATTTTGGGCGGCACCAGCCGGGACTTGAGCGCGGGGCTTGAGTGGAGCGCGCGCCTTGGGCGGCGCTGCGATGATCTGCGTGCCAGACTCCTGGCCAAGCAAATCCCCGAGGGCAGCACCGCCTGGAAGAAGGCCATGGCTGATCTGGCCGATCTGGAGCCGCTGCTGGAGCCCATCAGAGCGCTCGAAGAGCTGCTGCGGCGCATGGCCGAGGACGAGGCCTCGCTCGACGTGATGGCCCCGGAGCTTGTGGCGTTTTTGGAGCGCTGGGTGGTCTTGCCCGAGCACCCGCTGGGGATCATGGATCACATCGGTCAGGAGATCGAGCGTCTGGTCCGCGACCGGACCAGCAGGCGCCTGCGTGGCCGCGCGGCGCTGGCCGCCATCCGTGGCTCCATCGCCCGCGAGCGCGCCCCGATCGGCCGTCTGGACGAAGGCGTTTTTGTGGGCACCCCCCGGCATTGTGTCGGGGTCGAGTTTGAAGCGGTGCGCTTTATGGGGTTGGCCGAAGGGATCTTTCCCAGGCTCCCCCACGATGATCCGGTCTTGCCCTCGGATCTGCGCGCGCGTCTGGAGGGGCTGGTGCAGGGCGACGGCCCCGGGCGCATCATCCGCCGCATGGAAGACGAGTTGGACGACGACCTGCACACCTTCTGCCGCGTCGTCGGGGGCACCACTGGTCGGCTGGCCCTCTCGATCCCGCGCCAGTGGCTCGACCGCACCGAGCGCGCCATGAGCGGTCTGGTTCTGGAGGTCCTCAATGCCCTGGGGACCAACGTCGAAGGCGCCAGTCGCGTCTCGGACCTCTCGTCGCTGGGCCACCTCCACACCGAACGCCTGCGCCCTGGCGTGGCCCGCACCCGCGCCCTCATGTTGGCCCAGGGTGCCACACCCCGCGCTGCCTTCACCGCCCGACGCGCCCGCTACGAAGCCGACGGCCACGTCCCTGCGGACTGGCTCCTTGAGCATGAGTTGAAGCTCTTTGCCCACGTCGACGCCCCCGACACCGCCCTGAAGATGCCCGGCCTTGACCCCGAGCACCCGCTCTCGCCGTCCTGGCTGCGCATGCTCCTGCGCTGCCCCTTCCAGTTCCTCCAGGAGAAGATCCTGGAGCGCGCCCCCACCGACGCGCGTCCACCCACCGATCGTCTGGAGCCGCGCGCCTTTGGCACCCTGGTCCACGACGCTTGTGAAGATTTCTTTGAGGCCCGGGGGGCCCGGTTGTGTGCCCAGCAAGGCACGCTCGACGAGCATATGGCTGCCGCCCGTAAGGCCCTTGAAGGGGCTTTTGAGCGCACGCTGGGGTCATACCCGCTGCGCGGCGGCGACACCGCCGAGCGAGAGCTTGAGCGCGCCTGGAGGGTCATGGCCGAGGTTGTCCGCCGCGAGTGGGCCAGACCCGCCCGCACCTTTGACGCCGTCGAGCTTGGCTTTGGCTTTGGAGAGCATCCCGTGGCCCTGACCGTTGGGGAGGACGACAAGCTCTATCTGCGCGGCCGCATCGACCGGGTGGACCGGCTCGAAGAGGGCTACTCGGTGCGGGACTTGAAGACCGGCCGCGGGCGCTCGCTGCGTGAAGAAGGCCTCAGTGTCAGCCTGGATCTGCAGCTTGGCCTCTACACCCGCGTTCTTGAAGACGTGGTGCGCCCCGACGCCCCAGTGGTTGAGGCCGCTTATACCCATCCGGCAGGCGGCGGCGCTCCCGAGCGCGCCTTTCGCGGTGACGGATTGACCGCGCTGCGCGCCCGCACCGACCAATGGCTCCAAACCGCCGTGGGGTTGCTCCAGGCCAGAGTCTTCCCGCGGACCACCTCCAAGTATCAGTGCCGTTACTGCGCCTTCCGACCCATGTGCGGCGATGACGCTCCAAACCGCAGCGCCGCCGCGCTGGCCCAGACCGAGCAGCCTGCCCTGGTCGCCTTCCGGCAGATGAAGGAGGCCGAAGATGGCTGAGGAACCACAGGACGCACCACAAGACCCCATCGAGTTGCCCGACGCCCAGGCTCGCCTGCGGATCATCGCCGAGCGCGAGCGCAACCTCTGCATCATCGCGGGCGCAGGCACCGGCAAGACCACGGCCATCGTCCGCCGCATGGTCGGCATGCTTGCTCCCGAAGACGACGCCCTGGCGCCCATCCCCATCGACCGCCTGGCGGCCATCACCTTCACGCGCCGCGCCGCTGGAGAGTTGCGCTTTCGGATCCGAGAGTCCTTGCTGGCCGAGCTTGGCCGCTCCGAGCTGACCGCTCTGCGCGCCGACCGCCTGCGCGCCGCGCTTTCGGGGCTCGACGTGGCCTTTGTGGGCACCATCCACGGCTTCGCCGACCGCCTCTTGCGTCGCCGCCCCACCGAAGCGCGCCTCTCGCCGGCCTACGAACTCATCGAAGACGTCCAGCCCCTCATCAACGAGTCCCTGCGCCGCCTGCTGCGCGCTGTCGAGCGCGACACGCTGCGTCAGGCCCTTGGGCCCTGGGGCGCCGATCTCTCTGATGAGCGCATCGCCGAAGCCGCCGTGACTGTGCGCGCCGCCCAGCGCGCTGGCATCACCATGGAGCGCCGCCGCACAAGCTGGGGAGAGCTGCCGTCGCTCGAAGGGTTGGTCCAGCGCTTCATTGAAACCCGCGACACCATCCCGCAGGCCCCCGAACCTCCCATGCCGCGTCTGGACGCGCTCGAAGAGGTGGGCAAATCCCTGCAAAGAGAACTTGGACGCCTGCCTGCGGGGGAAGAGACCCCGGGGCGGCGCTGGCTGCGTCAGATCGCCGAGCGCCTGGCCGCGGTGGGGCAGTCCCCGGCCAACGCGGTGGGGCTGGTGCAGGAGATCCTCACCCGCAAACTCTGGCAAGGACGCCACTTCAACCACGAGCGGCCCGCTTACGCCCTCTACCGACGCCTGACCGACCGTCGCGGCGCCTGGTATCGCCCATTGGCCGGTCCCCACCGCTGGTTGGGCGCTCGGTTGGTTCGCCTGGCGCCGGTGGCCGTGGCCCTCTACGAACAGGTCCGCTCCGAGCGTCAGGTGGTGGATTTTCTGGACGTCCTGGTGCGCCTGCGCAACCTCCTGCGCGACCGCCCCGACGTTCGCCTGGAGTTCCAGCACCTCTTTGACCACGTCTTTGTGGACGAGTTTCAGGACACCGACCCACTCCAGTGCGAGATCGTCTTCTATCTGTGCGACAAAGAGGCCCGCGCCACCACCTGGGACGAGATCGAACTGGTCCCCGGCAAGCTCACCCTCGTCGGTGACCCCCAGCAGTCCATCTACCGCTTTCGCCGCGCTGACATCGCCATGTATGTCGAGGCCATGGCGCGCCTGGAGCGCGGCGGCGCCCGCTTTGAGAAGCTGACCACCAACTTCCGCAGCCGACCGTCGCTGGTGTCCTGGTTCAATGAGGCCATGCCCAAGCTGCTGGGCAAAAAGGGCCAGGGCGGCTGGGACCCCACCAAAGGCCGTGTCCCCTACCAACCTCTGGATGTCTCGCCGACCATCCCCGAGTTCAAGCCCTCCCAGAGCGTCATGGCGCTGCCGTATGTGGGCACAGAGCAGGCCCCGCTGCGCCCCTTTGACGGCAGACCGGTCGAGGCGCGCGCCGTGGCGCTCCTGCTCCAAAACATGGTGCGCCCCGACTCGCGGATGCGCATCCGCGATGAAGAGACCGGCCAGCCCAGGCCCATCCGCCCCTCGGACGTGGCCGTCCTGACCGAGAGCATGACCGCCATCCCGCTCCTGCTCGATGCGCTTAGCGACCTGGGACTGCGCTCCACCGTGCGCGGCGGCAGGCTCTTGCTCGATCACCCCATGATCAAGGACATGTTGCTGGGCTACTGCGCGCTCTGTGACGCCCGCGACGGGGTGGCCGAGGCCGCTTTGATGCGCCCGCCGTTCTTTCCGCTTGATGAAACCGCCGGGCTCAACCCCGACGACATGTCCTGGCAGATCGCCCAGGAGACCATTGACGTTCTGCGCAGCCAGCGCGATGAGCGCTCTGCTGGCGCCCTGATGCGCGACCTCATTGAGCGCACCGGCTTGACCCAGGCGCTCCTGCTGGAGGTCAACGGCTCAGAACTCCTCTCGGCCTGCTACGACGTGGCCATGGAGCTTGATCGGCGCGCGGCGGCCAACCAGCTCGACACCGGCGCGGCGGCGCGTCTGGCCCGCTCCTGGGCCACCGAGCCCATCCCGCTCTTTGCCCCCGAGCCCACCGGCCACGACGCCATCCGCGTCTTGACCGTCTATCAGGCCAAGGGGCTGGAGTTTCCCGTGGTGGTCCTTTGGGACGGCTTCCGCTCCCTGCGCTACACCCACGAGCCCGACTGGTTGGTGTCCCGCGACGGCCAAAGCTGGGCCATGCGCCTTGGCGACATGGTCTTTGAGCAGCCCGACAAGTGCGGCTTGCTGGCCAACGAGCGCCGCCAGCGTTCCCGAGAACGCGAGCGTCTGGCATACGTCGCCTCTACGCGCGCCCGTGACCTGCTCCTTTTGCCCGTGCCCACCCGCGAATGGGCCAGCCAGGACCGCAACCGTTTGCTGGCTGAGGCCGCCAACATCCCGCGCCTGCCCTTTGTCCAGGGAGAAGAGCCCGGCTGGCACCGCGCAGGGCCGCCCACCAGATTGCCCGAGCCCATCCCGGACGAAGAGTTGGAGCTTGAGTTGACCGCCCAGGCCATCCACAGCGGCGCGGCCATGTCCAACGCCGCCCAGGAGGCCTTCTCGACCTATGCCATGCCCGAGGTCGCCAAGGCGGTCGCCCGGGAGTTGGCCCCCGAGGCGGCCGGTTTCAAGCGCGTTGACATTGACGATGAAGGCCTTGAAGAGTCCGAAGAGGACGTCTTTAGCGCCGCCGTGCACGCCGCCCTGGACATGGTCTTGACCGAGGAGTCGCCCTCGGCGATGGACGCCTCACACCGCGCTGCGCGGGCCTTTGAAATCCCGCACTTGAAGCTCAACGTGGCCACCCACGTCCAGCGTACCTTCTCGACACTGGTCGAGCGCGGCTTCTATCCCACCAGCGAGTTGCTGCGCAGCGCCTTCCCCGTTGTCTTGCCCCAAACCAACGAGCGGCGCCTGCTGGCCGGGAGTGTGGACCTCATGGTCCGTCAGGGCGACGCCCTGTGGTTGGTCGACTTCCGCACCGATCCGCCCCCGGCGCACCCCAGCCGCCTGAGCCTGTCCTACCCTGAGGTGATCGTCGAGTTGGACATGGCCCAAAAAGCCATCGATCCGTTGGCCAAGGCCGAAGACCTCAAAATCCACCGCTCCGTGCTCTTCACCAGAACCGGCGAGTTCATCGAAGTCCATTAAAAAACCGCGGGTCTGGGCCTGCAGGCCCAGCGGGGGTTTGGGGGCAGGCCCCCATCCCAAGCGCTTCAAATAGGGCAGGGCCGACTGGGCCCAGCTCGCATACGCTCGCTCGCCATGCCCGAAAGCCCCTCGTCGGCCCTGCCACGCAGGCGGCAGATGGGTCAACTGGTGTGCCAGTGGCCCTTGATGGCTTCAGCCAGCTCATCGAGGGCCTGACGAGGCGGGTTTTGACCCCATTTGGCCGAAATCTTGAATTTGTCGCCCTTAAAGCGGGGAAAGACGTGCAGGTGGACATGGAAAACCTCCTGAAAGGCGGCTTCCCCGTCTGCCAGAAAGAGGTTGACCCCTTCGCAGCGCAGCCCCGCGGTCTTGCGCATGGCGGCGGCGGTCCTCATGGCCAGCTTGAAGAGGTGCGCGCCGGTCTCTTCGGGCAGATCGGCCAGATGGGTGGCGTGTGCCCTGGGGACGACCAGCGCGTGGCCAGGGTTGACGGGGTCGATGTCCATAAAGACCACAGCCAGTTCGTCTTCGTGGATGATGCTGGCGGGCGCTTGTCCGTCGATGATGCGGCAGAAGACGCAGTCGTGCGCTGTCATGGCAGGATTCCAGTGTGTGCGAGGTGGGGAGGGGGTAAAAGCAAAGGCGCGCAGGCCCAGGCCTGGAGTCCGGCGCGCCGGGATGCGGCGCGCCCGATGCGAGCAGTGGCGTTAAGGGGGGGGCGATCAGCGGGTGACGCAGGTGTAGGTGCCGGAGTCGTTGATGCACTCGGCGTTGTCACCGCAGGAGCCGTCGTCGGCCATGCCGTTGCAGTCGTTGTCGATGCCGTCGCAAACTTCGTCGCTGGGCAGGACCTGACCATCGCAGGTCAGCGAGTCGCCCAGGGAGGGGCCGTTGCCCAGGCAGGAGACGCGGCCATCGGTGCAGGCGCCCACGCCACGGGTGGCGTCTTCGCCGGTGTAGCAGCCGTCGTTCTTGCCGGGGAAGTCTTCGTCGCTGGCGCCATCGCAGTCATCGTCGATGCCGTTGCACAGTTCGGCGGTGGGGCCGACCGAGCCGTCACAGATGGCCGACTGGCCGCCGAGGCCGTCAAAGAGGGTGATGTAGTTGCCGCTCTGGCTGCAGCGGTAGAGGCCGGGCTGGCAGGCGCCGACATTGGAGCCGCACTGGCGCATCTGCATGACCGAGGTGTCGGTGCAGCTGTCGTTGGAGGGGGCGTCGGCGTTCCATTTGGTGAAGTGGCTGACCTGAGCGACCCAGCGCAGCTCGTCGTTGTCATCGCGGCCAACGGCGCCGTCGCCGTCGCGGACCCAGAACTGCCGGTCTTCGTCGTAGTACCAGGCGGGGATGGACTGGACGCCGCCGGGGTTGGGGGCGTTGGCCAGGGGCAGGTCGATGGTGGCGGTCTGGCCGTCACCGAGCTGCACGGGGTTGCCGTCGATGAAGAGTTCGACATCGACCATGCCGTAGGTGATCAGACGAGAGGCGTTCTCTTCGGGATCAACGCGGTAGAGCGGGGGCGCAGCGCGCAGGTGCTCGGGGTTGCTGGGATCGTAGTACGCCATGCGAACGACCAGCTCGCCTTGACGCGCTTCCCCGGTGTCCATATCGACGTAGCCACCGGCGGGCAGCTCAACGGTGGCGTCGTCCACGGTGATCTGGCCGCCATCTTCGGAGTTGAAGCTGGTCTCGGTGGCGGGCTGCAGGACCATGTCAAAGAAGTGCGTGGCGCTGTTATCGTTATGCTCCAGGACACGGCGAATGGGCACGTAGCCATCGGGAGAGATGTCGATGGTGATCTGGCCATAGGGGACGTCGATGATCTCAAAGAGGCCGCCGTCGACCGTGACGGTGTTTTCATCAAAGCCGTCATCACCCAGGATCTGGACGTTGATGTCGGTCAGCGCCGTTCCGTCGGAGCTGACCAGGTAGCCGCGCAGATCGCCGCTGGGCACCTCATCAGGGGTCTCATCGGGAGTCTCATCGGGCGTCTCATCAGGGGTCTCGTCAGGCGTCTGATCGGGGACCTGATCGGTGTTGGGGAGGTAGAAACCGCCGTCATCACCATCGTCGCTCTGGCAGGCGGTGGCCAGCAGCGCGACGCTCAGGATCAGGACGGAGAGGATGGACAGGCTCTTTGATGTTCTCACAACGTGCTCCCGGCAAGATTGTGCAGTTCTGGAGTTGTGTGGGGGGTCAATGTGACTCACGGTTTCCCAGCATAGGGCGCGGTGCGAATTTCGTCAATACGATGATGGTCTTTGGGGTCCGCCGCTGCCGGGCCCCAGGCGCTTGGTTGGAGTGACGCGCGGCGCCATCAGAGCGCAAGTCTCCGGCTGCTCTGGAACATGGGGCAGGCGTTTCAGAAAGTTTTTTCGTACGTGGTGATGGAGCCACCCTGGAGCGCGTTGTCCAGCGCTTGCCAGTCGGCGGGGCTGTCGGTGGTCAGCGCTCGGCCCAGCGCGTCGAGCCACAGAGGTCTGGCGGGGGCGGTGTCGGCCTCCACGCGGCCGACCATCAGGCCGATTTGGGAAAAGCTGGTGTCGTTGATGACGCTGTAGGCGACGGTCAACTCTTCTTCAATCTCCAGCGGAAAGAGGCGCCCGTCCCAGAGGGTTTTTTGGCTGCTGCGGCGCTTCCAGACCCACCCGGGGGTGTTGGGGAAATTGTAGATGCCATCGCCTTCCTTGAGGTTCTTGGTCTGGAGAGAGGCCACGGTGGAGGCGTCGCGCTTCCACTGGTCGGGTTCGCAGGTGATGTCCTTGGAGGTGTTTTCGTAGCCTTTGACCACCAACTCTTCAAAGCTGACCCCGTCGTTTCCAAAAGCCTGGTTGGTCAACTCGCGCGATTCGCCCGGTTCCATCCTGGGGAAGGCGTGCTCAAAGGGCTCATCGGGGTGGATGGCGATCAGCACAGAGAGCGTCTCGCTGCCACTGTAGAGGAAGAAGGTGGGCTTGAGGGTCTTGTTGTTGCGGTAGATGCGCAGGCGCTCGTAGTCGATGGCGGGGATGGGGATGGAGACGCCCTGCCAGCGCAGCAGCCACACCGGCAGCGAGGGCGGCGCCTCGGGCGATGGGTCAAAGGTGCGGGCGCTGCGCGGATCCTGGGCGGTGATGTCTCGGGTCAGGTTGCAGGTCTTGTCCCAGTGTTCGGGGCGCATCAGCCAGGCCTCAAAGTCCCGCTTCATCTCGTGGTCCCAACCCTCCTCTTTGGCGATCCGGTCGTAGTCGTCCGCGCTCCACTTGGCGATCTCATCCAGGCGCCCGGTCCACTCCTCGCGGGGGGACTGTGGTGTGGGCGGCGGCTCGTCTTTGGGCTGGGCCGCTGGTTTGGGCTCCGGCGGCCGATTTGGGGCTTTGGGAGAGCCTTTTGGGGGTGGGGATGAGGGGGGCGAGCTGGTGTTTTGGACGTTGCGGTCCCTGGCTGCTGGGGTCTGGATGGGTGGGTTGGGGGGCTGGTCGGTCTCCTGGTTGGAGGAGAGCACGGCAAAGATGACCCCAGAGAGCAACGCGCAGACGCCGATGAACCCCCACATGCCTCGGGATGTTGAATGTTGTGTCGTCAATGAACGCCCTCCCCATTGCAATCCTGCGGAACCTTCATAGCATATTTTTGTCTGAACATTTTGCGCAGGTGTGCGTTGATAACACATGAGACGGGAGGGCGATGGCAAGTACGGTTGAAGAGGCACCCAAACGACAACGCGCTTGGACGCGCTCCCTTCTCAGATTAAAACGTTGTGTGTGCAGGTGAACGCAAGACGTGAGGAGGCGTGCGATGTCAATGCGTGTGTGGGGTTTGTGTGTGGCGGCGCTTGTGGCGCTTGGGTCCGGGTGTTTGCCTGTGGGACAGCTCGATGATGCGACGGCCGACGCGGCAAAGGACAAACGCGTGGTCTGGATGCCCATCAGCACCGCTCTAAAGATGTCACCGGCCCAGCGCCAGTTGCCAATGGAAGACACCAGCGACTGGTTGGTCGAGACTCGCCCCGACTTCATGGTCACCTTGGAGCACCCCGACACTTGGCTGGCCGAGCTTCACAGCAGCAACGACGGCAGCCGCTCGGGGTTGAGCTTCAACATCGGAGACAGCCCCGGGGCCTATCACACCATCGCCGCCATCCACCGCAGGCCTGACAATGAGGTGGGCGACTACATGGTCCAGGTCCCCGACCTGCTCAGCCTTAAAAATCCCCACGTCGTCGACGCTGGCCTGGGCACCATCAACGGCATGGAGGTCCGGATCGCAGAGTTCTCCGGCATCTTGGAGTCGGTGGACTTTCGCTACAGCCTGGTGGTTGTGGCCATGTCGAGCGAAGACGGCTACTGGACCGTGGTGACCTTCCTCGTCAAGAGCGACCGCTACCGGGAGATGACCCCCACCATCCTGGCCTTCTTTGACAAGGCGCAGTCCACAGTGCCGGCCATTGCTGCGCGCGCCAAGAACGCTCCGGCGCCGGTGGTGCGGGCCGCGCCGACCGGTTGGCCCGTCTTGAGCGAGCCGCTTGGCACCGGACAGGCCGACGGCGCTCAGGACGCTGCGGTGGTCGTCGGCGTTGAGGACTATTTTATGGCCCCGGACATCCCCGGCGCGCGTCTCAACGCCCAGGACTGGTTTGTCCACCTGCGCCAGGATCGCGGCGTGCCGCTGGGCCACATCCGCTTGCTCAAAGACAACGAGGCAACCGTTGAAGAGATGGAGGCGGCGGCCAAGGCGATGGCGGCCAAGGTGGGCCCTGGCGGCACTCTCTGGTTTGTTTTTGTGGGTCACGGGGCCCCGGCCCCCGATGGCCAGGACGGCGTGCTGGTTGGGGTGGACGCCCAGCAAACCGCCCGCAGCATCGACGCCCGCAGCCTGCCCCAACAGCGCCTCTTGAAGATCCTGTCGGCTGGGCGGCAGCAGCACACTGTGGTGGTGATCGACGCCTGCTTCAGCGGACAAACCCCCTCGGGGAGCCTGGCGCCGGGTCTGCAGCCGATGGTCCCGGTGCGTTCAAGGCTCTCTCAGAAAGAGGTCACGGTGCTCAGCGCGGGCGCCAGCGATCAGTTTGCTGGCCCGTTGCCCGGCGCCGAGCGCCCTGCGTTCAGCTATCTTGTTCTGGGGGCGATGCGCGGCTGGGGGGATCAAAACGGCGATGGTGTGGTGACTGGCTCTGAGGCCCTTGGCTACACCGTGGAATCGCTCTCTGCTGTGGTGGTCGGGCGCACTCAGACACCCTCGGGCGCTGGTAAAATGGACGTGGCGCTCTCCAGCGGCCTGCGCGAGGTGGCCCCGAACCTGGATTCGATCGTCATGGGGCGGTGAGAAGCAGGGGACTTAGCGCTGGAAGTCGTCGATCATCTGCTCGGTGTAGTCGATGATTTGGTCGCGCTCCTCGTCCGAAAAGTCAAAGGCGTCTGCCATCGCGTCCAGAAGCTCCTCCTCTCCCCAGGAAAAGATGCCGCTGTCCGAGCGGCTGGCGCCGACGGCGGCCAGGAAGGCGATTTCGCGCTGCTCGACTTCAGGCAGGCGCTCGGCGATGTCATCAACGATGTCTTCAAAGACCTGGTCCTGGATGCGGTTGAGCCCATCGCGGAAGTAGTCCAGCGCCTCTTCTTCGTCGTCGATCTGCATGAACTCCATGATGAAGCCCACCACATATTCCTCTTCGGCGTCGCTGATCTCATCGTCGAAGGCCACAGACACACAGACGGCGTCGATGATGGCCTCCTGAACTTCATCAGGACCATCCACTTGCTCCCACATGTCGCTGAGGAATCCCATCGCATCGTCTCCTTTGGTTTGTTCTGGTGGTTGACAGGCCCCAACCGGGGCTGATTGGGCAGATGAGCGCCCACGACTGACCGTGGCCCTTTTGCAAAAGGCTATAGGTGGTCAGTAGCTCAAGTCATGGGCCGATGGCAAGGGGGTTTTTTGGCCCTCTGGTTGAGAACGTCAACGCCCGTCGTCTGCAGAGACCACCTTGAGCGTGGTGCCGGGGGTTCTGCCAAAGACCTCTGGCATGTACATCGCCTCGGCGCGGGCGGGGGGCATGGTGAAGGTGCCCGGTGAGGTGGCGCGCAGGTAGACGGTGTGGTGATGGGTGCCGGGTTGGAGGTCATTGGCAAAGAGCAGCGCGCGCTGATCGCGCAGCTCCTGGTGGCTGACCCACCAACCCCGGCTGCCGCCCATCGGCATGGAGGCACCAGCGTCCCCCAGATCCAGGTTGATCAACTCCAACCCCCCGGCGATGGGCACATCGACGGCCACATAGCGCACCCGCGTGCTGGCTTTGATCTCAATGTCCATTGCCAGAATCTGGCCCGAGGCCACCTTGCCGTCAGCCAGCACACCCTGCTCGGTGCGCAGCGTGCGCCGCACCGCCAGACCCTGGCTGAGCGCGGGCAAGGTCTCGGGGCTGCGCGGCGCGTAGGTCATCGCCAACCGGTAGTAGGCGCGCCCCTGGCCCTCTTTGAAGAGCGTCACACCCACCGGCGCGCCGTCCACCTGTGCCTCTCCTTGTTGCAAGAGCATGTCTTGCATGGCCAACGTCGCGCTGGAGGTCTTGAAGTCTCTGCCCTCAAAGCGGCTCTCCATCATGGGCGAATCGCCCGCCCAGGCCCGCACGCGGAAGTCGGGCGTCTGGCTTTCGTAGATCCGTCCAAAGTCTGCCATGGCCAGCAGCGCAAAGGCGTTCTCCTGGGTGTTGCGCCAATGGCCACCGCGCCGCGCTTCCATCAACCCTCTGGCCAGCTTCTGCACCAACGGGTGCTCGGGGTCCACGCGCAGCAGCGCCATCAAGACCAACGCCGAGCTGCGCGTGTCCGAGTGAAAGAAGGACGACATGTCCCAGCGCTGTGTTTCGGTGACGTGGGCCGTGGCAGGGGTTTCGTCGATCTGCCCCAGCAGGTGATCGCGCACGCTGATCACGCGCGGATCGGTCGGATCTTGCCCGTGGAGCGCCATCAAGACAAACGCGTTGGCAAAGAGCGGCAACCGGGCGCGGCGCTGGTGGAGCGCGTCCAGCGCCTTGTTGGCCTTGCGCCCGCTGGCGACCAACACCCACGCCGCCAACGTCCGCCTCGTGTCGTGGATGTCCAAGCGCCACTGCGGCCAGTCCTCATCGGGGTTCTGGGTGACCTCTTCGAGGTACTTCAGCGCCTTGTCGAGCGCCTTTGGCGGCACGTGGTGCCCCTTGGCCGAGGCCATCTGGAGGATCCAGGTGACATAGGCGCTGACGTACGGGTGGGGGCTGCCGCCTCCTGGCCAGTAGGCAAAGCCGCCCTCGTGGGTTTGCATGGTCAAGAGCCGCGCCAGGCCGTCTTTGATCATTCCTTCGGGGTCCTCGACGCCCAAAGGCCACGTTTGGGTCAACTCCGAGAGCGCCAACAAGGGCAGCATCCTGCTTGAGGTCTGCTCTGCGCAGCCATACGGGTAGTGGATCAACGCCCCGGCGGCGTCCTGCAAGCCGCCCAGGAGCGTGCTGGTCACATCCACGGACAAACCCCCGTGCTGCGGCAACACCTCACCAGGCAGCCGCACCGGGATGGTGCGGGCCTTTGACCCAAGCTCGCCGTACACCGCCACAGTCTCGATCAGCGTCGCCTCGGGGCGCACCGACATGGGCACCTCAACGGCGTCTGCGACTTGCGCGCGATCTCCCTCCAGCGTGGCCTCAAAGTGAACCTTGAGGTCGCCCGGTTTTTTGGCAAAAGCACCAAAGGACACGCGCGTCACCGAGCCTGCTTCCACGTCCAGGGTGATCTCTGGATCGTCGTCCAGCTCCACTGCCCCCGACGGATCCTTAAGCCGCAGCGCCACCGTCAACTCCCCAGCAGGCCCGGCGCTGTTGTTGATGACGGCGGCCAACTCGACGCTGTCGCCGGGACGCAGCCCCCGAGGCAGCGCGGGTCTGACCACCAAAGGCGCCTGGACCGCGATCGACGACTCTGCGCTGCCAAAGCGTCCGGGGGCCTGTGGATCGTCCTCCAATGAGGCCGACGCCACGGCGATCACGCGGAAGGTCGTCAGGTTGTCGGGCAGATCGAAGGGGATCTCAGCGGCGCCGTTTTGATCCAGGCGCGCGTCGGCCAAAAAGAGCGGGGTGACCTTAAAGTTCTGGCGAGCTGTGGCGGCCGCGCCGCCTCCGCCAGCCCCTCGGCCGCCCATGCCCATGCCGTGGCCCGCGATGATTTGAGGCAGCCGCGTGCGCCGCTCCGCCAGCCTGTTGGGGGTAAAGGCGCGGCGCAGGTGACCATAGTTGTGGGCGTGATCGGCGTTGGGGTTCTTGGTGGGGGTAAAGGCCTCGACCAGATCGGGCACCGAGTAGTTGGTCATCGAGAGGATCGCCTCGTCGGTGGCCCAAAGCGCAATGTGGCCGGCCTTAAGCGGTGCCTCCTGGTGGTCGGTCACGGTGACCTTCGCGGTGACCTTTTGTCTTGGAGAGGCCGTCTGCGGGACATCCACCTTGACGTTCTGTTGGCGGTGTTCGCCGTTGACCTTGGCGTGCGTGTAGGCGTCGCTAAGGGTGGGCAGCCGACCCTGGCCGGGGCGCTGGCTGAGGGTGACTTGCAGCCGTATGCCGGGGAGCCAGGCTTCGGTGACGGGCAGCTTGATGACGGCGTTGCCATCGCGCAGTTCAAAGTTGTGGTGGGCGCGCAGGCCGTTGCGGGCCAGGGTCAGGATGCCCCTGCCGGTGGGCTGCGGCGCGCGGATCATGACCGTGGCGCTCTGGCCCACTTTGAGGTTTTCCTCGGCGATGCTCACCGTCAGCCTCTCGACGGGCTCTTCCAGGCGCCAGGCCCAGTCTTTTTCGGCCACCCACATCTGGGCGTGGGTGACGGCGTGGCCCGACAACTCGGTCAAGGTAAAGATGTGGTGCCCTGGCTGGACCTGTCCCAGCGCGCAGGTGGTGTCTGGGCCATCTTTGGACAAGTCCACGGTGCACAGCGTGGTCTTGGTGCGTTGTTCTTCCCAACGGCTGATGTACCGACGCTGACCTTTTTTGGCGTAGATGGGCTGCCACCAGATGCGCTCGGCCACGACTTTGATGCCCTCGGCCTCGGTGCGGTTTCCCTGCCAATCGACGGCGCGCAGCGTCACGTGGTGGGTCTGCCCGGCGACGGGGTCGGCCGGGGTCTCAATGGCCAGGTAGTCGCGCTCGGGGTGGATGACGAAGCTGGCGCTGCCCACCGACTCCTGGAGTGTGGGGTCTTGGAAGGTGACGTGGGTCTGGCAGCGGTTGGTGTAGGGCAGGCGCCCGTGCTTGCCGTTGACCTCAAAGTCTCTTCGTCCCGGGACTTGAGGGGCTTTGGGGATTTTGTAGGCGGCGATGTGGCGTCCGGTTGAGTAATACCCTCTGGGCTGTGCGCCGACCTGCCAGGTGTCTTTGAGGCCCGGTGGGCGAAAGCGGAATGGGCGGCACTGGGTCGCCAGGCGGTGTTGGGTGATGCTGACGGGGCCGCCAAAGTAGTAGGTGCCCAGCGCCGTCACCTTGGTCTTTTCTTCGTAGGCGATGGCGTCGTCCGCGGCCACGGCCTCCACAAAGAACTCTGGGGTGCGAAACTGCCGCACGCGCACGGTGTGCTGCGCGATCACCTGCGGGTCGGGGACCCCGTGTCCCATCACGACCTGAACTTTCCAGTACCCCAGCGAGGCGTTTTGGGGCAGGTCAAAAGAGGCCCAGAGCTTTCCTGAGGCGCCCAGGGTGGTTTGGACGCGCTGGTCCATGTCGCCGTCGGGGTTGAGCAGGCCAATGGTGACGGGTTGATCGGCGGGCAGCAGTCCCAGGCCGTTGTCGCGGCGCGGGGTGTCGAGGCCCAACCAGCCCACGACGTGGAGGGGCTCTCCTGGCCGGTAGACGTCCCGCTCTGCGAGCAACTCTCCCACGATTTTGTCCTGGGGCTGGAGCCCTGGGAGCGTTTTGCTGCGGTCTCGCAGCCAGGTGTAGTCGTGTTTGTGGTGGACGAACATCTGGTCGGCGCCCGTGGGAGCCCGGACATGGAGCAGCGCAATGTGTTCGTGGTCCATTTGGGTCCATTTGGGCAGCTCGCCGGTGATCAGCAGGCCCTCGGCGTCGGTCTGGCCAAGCGTCTCGGTGCTGTGATCGGGCCACATCATGGAGACGACGGCGCCCTGGACGGGTTGGCCGTCGGTGAGCTGGGTGACCCGGATGAGGTGTCTGGGGGTGGAGGGGATCCACTCGGTGGCCAGGTTGGTCAGCTGGTAGAGCCCCTGGGTGGTGGGGGGAGAGGGGCCGTTGGTGAGGGCTTTGGGGGTGATGTGGACCATGACTGGTCCAAGGGCGCGCTGCGAGAGTTGGCGCAGGTCCAGCGCCTTTGAGTACCAGTGGTCTTGTTTGGGGTCGGTCTTGATGGAGATGTTGGCGCGGCGCTCGGCGTCTGACTTTGGCCAGGCGATCTTGAGGGGGGCAAGGAGGTTGGCCCCCGAGCGGTGGAGCGCCAAGAGATCATCGATGGGTTGGACGCGGGCCAGAGCGCGGGTGACGCCGTAGCCCTCTATGCCGATGGTGGCTTTGGTGTTGGGCTCGAAGCTGCCGGTGGTGGTGCTCAGCCTCAAAGATGGGTCCGGCGCGCTGAAATGGAGCGTGGTGGTGATGGTTTTGCCCAGGCGTTGGCCTTGTTCGTCGGTCAGGGCCGGGGAGAGGGTCATGGTGTAGGTCTGCCCGGCGCGGAAGTCTCCGTAGATGTGCCAGTCCTCGCCGTAGCCATAGCTGTCGATTTCGATCTCCCCGGCGTTGGGAGAGATGGAGATCCGGTCTTTGGGGTTGTCTTCGAGGGGCGCGCTGAAGAGGAGGTCGACGACCTGCTCCTGGCAGGGCTTCTGGGCGGTGCAGGTGTGCTTGGTCAGCTTGAATTTTGGCCAGGTTTGGAAGGTCATGCGCCACGGTTGCCCCATGGGCAGGGGGCCAATGGTGCTGGTCATCTCTTTGGCGACGTGGACCCCGATGGTGCTCTCTTTGGGCCAGCCGCGCCGAGGCGGCTCGATGGTGGCGCAGTGTTTGGGGTTGGAGCCGCCCCAAAGCTCCCGGCGCGCCTCTTCATCGATGGGTTTGATGGTGACCTTGAGGGGCTTGGCGCCCGATGGGGTGTTGTGGGTGACGGTCAGGTGGCGTCCGAGGGTCTTGAGGTCGATGGGGCTGTCAAAGAAGAGGTGGATGGGGCTGTCGGTGGGGATCTGCGCCTGGCGATCTTCAGGATAATTGTATTTGAGGCTGAGGGTGGGGGTTTGGAAAGACCACGTCAGCGGCGCCTCCAGGGGGATGCCGGGCGACGGGTTGAGGGTGACGGTGTAGTCGGTGGCGTGCTGGAGGCCTTTGGGTTCAAAGACGAGGACCGAGGGGGTCAACCAACGTGCCTGGCCGCTCAGCGGCGGGTCAATCTGGAAGGGGTTGGTGTCCAGGTGTTGGTTTTGGGCGGTGCTCAGCGCAAAGACGGGCTGGTTGAAGCGGACTTTGATCTGGTGCGGGGTCACATCGGGGCCGGTGGGGCTGTGTTGGATGACCGCGACCGGGGTTTGGGTCACTTCGGGAGGAGGGCCAAGCTGCGCCAGCGCGCCAGGATCGAAGGCCGGGGCCTGCTCGGCGGTGCCTGGCGGCCCCGCTGGCGAGGGTGGTGTCTGGTGACAGCCTCCGGCGCCGAGCGCGATCAGGAGCATGAGCAGGGGTGTGGTGTGGCGCATCGGTGTGCTCTCCGTGGGGGATGTGATCGGCCCACCAGGGCGATCTGATCATCTGGGTCTTTGTCGTCACAGCATCTTTCATGACAGGGGTTTGGGGCAAAAGTTCCCGTTGTTTTGGGTCGTGGGTATGGTGGGTGGTGTCTTTGCAAAGGGGTTTTGTGGCGCAAGCCAGGAGGGGGGCGGTGGTGAAGAGGTCCAGTGTTTTGCGCAGAGCGACCCAGGGTGCGCAGGTGGGTCAGGGGCTGGCGGCGATCTGGTCGGGGATGGGGTTGGCCCAGGCGTTGGAGCACGTGGCGGCGCTGCGCGGTGATCGGGTGGCGGTGACGTTGGAGCAGCCCTTGTCGATCGAGGGTTTTGAGATGCGCCGGTGGACGTACCGCGACATGGCGCGCTTTGTGGAGCGCGCGGCGGCGGCGTTGATGGGGCCGGGGCAGATCCGGCCGGGGGACACGGTGGCGCTCTGCATGGCCAACGGCTTTGAGCTGCCCCTGTTGATGTTGGCGGTGGCGCGCTGCGGCGCGGTGGCGGTGCCGCTCAATCACCACCTGCGCGCCGAGGAGATCGGGTTCATCGTGGGTGACTGCGGCGCGGCGGCGGTGGTGGTGGACGAGTCGGTGCTGGGCGACGGGCTGTCGCGTTGGTGGGAGCAGTCGGAGAGCGGCTCGACGCGGGTTTTGGTGTCGGGCCGCGTGCCGCAGGGGTTTGAGGGGCGGTGCGCGCCGCTGTGGTCGTCGGGGTTGGTGGAGGATACGAGGGCGCCGATGTGTCCGGTGGACCAGGACGCGGTCTGCGCCATCTTCTACACCTCGGGCACGACGGGGTTTCCCAAAGGGGCGATGTTGACCAGCCGGTCGCTGCTCAGCGATCAGCGCTTCTTGATGGGGCTGCCGACCTTGTTGCCGACGGCGGCGCTGATGGCGTTGCCGATGGCGCACATCATGGGCTTTGTGTGTCTGCTCTTTTGCGTGTTGGCGGGGGTGGAGGTGGTGTATCTGGCGCGTTTCAACGCAGGCGCGGTCTTGGACTGGATGGCGTCGGGCAGGGTGGACGGCTTTGTGGGTGTGCCGAGCATGTATCAGCTTTTGTCACAGGCGAGGGCGTTCGAGCGCGATCTGAGCGGGATGAAGGTTTTTGTCAGTGGTGCGGACGTGATGCCGGCGGACTTGATCGATGGGTTCAAGGCGGCCGGGCGGTTGGTGTCTCTGGGTCCTGTGCAGGTGCCGGCGGCGTTTGTGGAGGCGTACGGGAGCGTGGAGCTGTCGGGCGCTGCGATGGTGCGGGTGAGTCTGCCGTGGTTGTCGGCCCAGCGCGGCGGTTTTGTGGGCTGGCCGCTGCCGGGTTACCAGGTGCGGATCGCAGATGAGAGCGATCAGGTCATCAAGCCGGGTGAGATCGGGCATTTGCAGATCCGTGGTCGGGGTATGCTCAAGGGTTACATGGGGAGAGAAGGTGCGACACGCGATGCGATCACGTCTGATGGGTGGTTGCGCACCGGCGATCTGGCCAGCCGATCGAGGCTGGGGGTGGTGCGTTTTGCGGGCCGTCAGAAGGATGTGATCAAGGTGGGTGGGTATTCGGTCTTTCCGGCGGAGGTGGAGTCGGCGCTGCTGGGTCACCCGGACGTGGTCAAGGCGGTGGTTGTGGGCGTGGAGGACGCGCTCAAGGGGGCGCGTCCGGTGGCGGTGGTGTGTCTGCGCGGCGGCTCGGATGCCTCTGGGCAGGAGATCGGCCGCTGGGTGTCGCAGCGGGTGGCGCGCTACAAGGCGCCGCGCCAGGTGCATGTGTGGGACGCGGCGAGGTTGCCGTACGGGCCCACGGGCAAGGTGCTCAAGCGCCGCGTCGCGGCGGTTTTGGGCGGCCAGGGGGATTGAGAATTGTGCGCCCATCTGTTTTGGGCCTGGGCAGAACCGTGTTAATGTGTGAGATGGCACAGAAGACTGGCTCTGCTTCAAAACGCGTTGTTTTGGGGATGGTTTTTTGACGGCGGTGGACTTCGCGGAGAGTGTTCTGCGGGACTGCAGCGTTGTTATGACCCGTGTGACGGCAGGATGGCTGTTTGTGCGGGGCCTCCTGGTGGCATGACGGCGCATCATAAAAGCGGGTGGGTCAAGGGAGATGTGGGCGCAGTACGGTGCCTGTCTTACATGCACGGTGCATTGCGGTGGGTGTCGGCAAAACCTTTGTGATTAGAAGGGTTTAGGCGCCAAGGGATTTCTTGACAGGTCCCATACCCCGTGTCACAACGACACAGAGCGGATCCCTATTGATGAGGGAGGGTTCTTTATGGCAAAGGGCAAAAATATTCTGGGGCTCGACATTGGCTCAAGCGCGGTAAAGATCTGCTTGATGAAGCAGGGGCGCAAGGGCTTGAGCCTGGTGACATTCGACCATCATCCATTGCCGCCAGAGGCGATCGTGGATGGTGCGTTGATGGATTCAGGCTCGGTGGTGGACGCCATCAGCCAGGTCTTGAAGCGCAACAAAGTGCGCATCAAGGAGACGGCGCTTAGCGTCTCGGGCCACTCGGTGATCATCAAAAAGATCCCGTTGCCGTTGATGACGGACGACGAGCTTGAGCAGTCCATCCAGTGGGAAGCCGAGCAGTACATTCCGTTCGACATCAACGACGTCTACATTGACGTCGAGGTGCTCAGCCGGGATCAGAGTCAGGGCCAGATGGACGTCTTGCTGGTGGCCGCAAGGCGCAGCGTCATCGACGACTATCTGGTGGTGGCGCGTCAGGCGGGGTTGGAGCCTCGCGTGGTGGACGTGGACGCGTTCTGTTTGCAGAACATGTTCGAGGTCAACTACGGGATCGCCGAGGAGCAGACGATCGTGCTGCTCGACATTGGTGCGGGGACGATCAACATCAACGTGGTCTCCGACGGCATCACGACCTTTACGCGTGACATCTCGATGGGTGGCAATCAGTTCACCGAAGAGATTCAGAAGCAGCTGAACATTACCTACGAAGAGGCCGAGACGTACAAGCGTGGCGGTGATGCGACTGATGCGGTGATTCCGCACGAGGTCGAGAAGGTGATCCAGCAGGTTTCGGAGTCTGTGGCCGGGGAGATTCAGCGTTCGCTGGACTTCTACGCCGCGACGACGGCCGACAGCGGTATTTCGAGGATTTACCTCTCGGGCGGCACGGGGAGCATCCCGTCGCTGGGGCGGATCATCAGCCGGACCAGTGGTGTGCCGGTGGAGTTGATCAACCCCTTCCGCAACATCGTTGTCGATGATGGAAGGTTCAACCCCGACTTTCTTGAGAGCGTGGGCCCGCTTGCGGCCGTGTCGGTTGGTTTGGCCCTCAGGAGGACGAACGAGCTATGATCAGGATCAACCTTCTGCCGATCAAGGACCAGGAGAAGAAGGCGTCGAGTCGGCGCCAACTGATCTTGTTTGGTCTCTTGGTCCTGGTCGAGGTCGTGGTGCTCTACTTTGTGTATAGCGGCAAGTCCGGCGAGCTGGATCAGGTCACGACTGAGAACAACATCAAGGCGGCTTCGATCGAGGACCTCAAGAAGCAGGTCGCCGATGTGGAGAAGCTGACCAAGGAGAAGGGTCTGCTCGAGGAGCAGATCGGCGTCCTGGACAAGCTTGAGGCGGGCCGCAGCGGTCCGGTGCGCGTCCTGGACGAGGTCTTGAAGATCCTCTCGGTGCCCAGCAACGAGCTTGATCGGTTGACCTTCCGCAAGCGCGGTTGGAACGACAAGTGGGAGCCCGACCGGCTGTGGTTCAACACGCTGGCCGAGGAGGGTGGCCGCTTTGGTCTGACGGGCGCGGCGCGCACGGCGGATGACGTGGCAGAGTTCCTGCAGCGTTTGTCGACGTCGGTCTACTTTGACGGCGTGCGCCTTGGCGCGGTGGAGCAGACGGCCCGCGGCAACTTCCAGTACGTCACCTTTGAGATTTCGGGCAACATTTCCTATTCGCTGGCGCCCGAGCCGGCGGTGCCTGGACAGGGGGGCTGATCGATGAACGGACTTGTGGAGTCATTCAACAAGATCTCTGCGCCCCAGCGTGTGTTGGTCTTCCTGTTGATGATGATCGGCCTGCTGGTGGGCTTTTACATGCTGCTCTTTACGGGCCTGGAGGACGACATCCAGGGCCAGAGGGATCGGCGCGTGAAGTTGTTGGCCAAGGAAACCGACATCAAGCGCAAGGTGGCCAACAAAGAAGAGATCATGAGCGAGCTCGATGATCTCAAAAAGCGCAAAGAGAAGGTCGAGAAGGTGTTGCCTCAGAAGGCCGAGATTCCGCGGCTGCTGC
Source organism: uncultured Pseudomonadota bacterium (assembly GCA_937123825.1). Classification (GTDB taxonomy): domain Bacteria; phylum Myxococcota_A; class Bradymonadia; order Bradymonadales; genus CAKZKQ01. Next base: position 7,325 of record CAKZKQ010000162.1, on the reverse strand, counting down.
TGAACATTCAGGGTCAGGCCAAGATCGTGGGCCTGGACATCCGGCGCTTTGAGTTGGGCAACGAGTCACCCAAGGCGCTTTACACTGAGATTCCTGTGTCGATGGAGTTGTTGGGAACGTACGACCAGGTGGCCAACTTCTTTTACTACGTTGGCCGAATGGAACGCATCGTAAACATCAAAAATATTTCCATTGAACGCAAATCGGGTGGATCATACGGCAAAGGCGATCTGCGCGTTGTGTGTGAGGCCATCACCTATCGTGGTGGTGGTTCCCAGGTGCCTGGCAAGTGAGGAACACGGAGATGCATTGGTCTTCATCCCACATCTTGATGTCGCTCGTGGTGGCGGTGGCGCTTGGCGCGCCGCTGTCGGGTTGCGGCGATGATCCGCCTCCGGCCAAGCCGCCGGCGGCCAAGCCCAAACCCAAGCCCAAACCCAAACCTCCGCCCGCGCCTACCAAAGAGAAGGCCGAGGCTGAGGAAGAGGAGGGCGACGGTGAGTACAAGCGCCCCGATTTTCCTGAGCAGGAGCGTCGAGACCCGTTTGTCTTTGAGCCGCCGACGGTTCTGGACGACAAGCCCAAGCTGACCCGCGAGCTTGAGCCGCTTGAAGAGTACGGGCTGGCGAACTTGAAGTTGACGGCCATCATCACCGGCACGGCAGTGCCCAGGGCGATGTTCACCGGCCCCGATGGTTTTGGCCATCTGGCCAAAGAGGGTGATCGCATCGGCCGCAACGGTGGTCGGATCTCCGACATTCGCAACAACGAAGTCGAGATCACGCTCGACAACACCAAGAGTGTGGGTTCTGACGAAGAGCTTGAGACAGGCGCTCAAGGTCTTGAAGACTCCGGCTCGGAAGAGCCCTCAAAGGTCATCATCTTGCTGAGCAACACTGACATCCCGTTGCCCAGTGACGATAAAGCAGAACAGGACGAAGAAGAGAGCATTATCGACGACATCACCGACGGCAAAATCCAGAAGACGGATGGGCCAGAGTAGCGTCCGGGTGCTTGCCCCCAGGATGGTTTGAGGGGCGATGTGTTGACGAGCGCTTCCGGCCACCGCGCCGGGGGATGTTAGACGATTGCGATCAGGTCGCGCATGGAATCGAGCGTGGCGCTTGAAACTCGACAGAGGTTCACTATGAAAGGGAAGATTTATCTCCTGACGCTCCTTTTGTGCCTGGCCACTGGTGTGGCTGTGGTCGCCGAGCCCCCTGGGGCTCAGAAGGAAGAGCAGGCCAACGTCATCAAGGCCGTTGATGTAGAGGAGCGCGAAGACGGCACCTACATCACCTTGAAGGGCTCAGCGCGCGCCACCTACTCGGTCTTTAAGCTCAACCGTCCGCTGCGGCTCTTTGTGGATATCAGCAACAGCCGCCTTGATGGTTCGCTGCGGCGAGGACCCATCCAGGTGGGCAACGGCGTCATCGGACAGGTCGCTGTGCTGGAGTTCTCCGACGACGTCCAGCAGATCGCGCGGATGATCATCAACTTTGACACGCCCGCGGGCTACGACGTGCGTTCTGAGGGCGACAACGTCGTGGTCGTCATTGATGGCACGGGCCGTGGCAAGTCTCAGCCTGTGGCGGGCGCCGACGCCGATTCCGAGCGGCGCCGCCAGGATCTTGACCGCGCGCGTCGCGCGCTGGCCGAGAAAGAGCGTCGTCTGGCCGACACCGAAGAGAAGGTCGCCTCGCTCGAGCGCGCCCTGCGTGAAGCGCAAGGCGACGAAGAGAGCAGCAAGGCCCTGCAGCGCACGCTCGACTCCGAGCGCGCCAAGGCCTCGTCCCTGCGCGACGAGCTCTCCGCCCGCGAAGCTCGCCTTGCCAGCCTGGAAGAGGCTGTCAACACCGAGCGTGAGCGCGTGCGTGAGTTGGAAGACACTGTCGCCAACATGAAGGATGAGCAACAGCGTCTGGCCAAAGAGGTCGAGGACGCTCAGGCCCGCGCCCGCTCGCTGGCCAAAGAGCGCGACGCGGCCCGCAAAGAGTCCGACTCGCTCAGCGCCAAGGCCCGCAAGGACAGCGATCGCCTCCAGACCCTGGAGCGCGACCTGGACAAGGCCCGCAAGGACCTGGAGCGCGCCGAAGCCGCCCGCGCCAGCGCCCAGCGCGACGCCGACCGCCTCAACGGCGAGCTGGGTCAACTCCAGACCCAGTTGGCCACCCAGGACAAAGAGGCCGCCGCGCTGCGCGCCCAGGTCAAAGACCTCGACGCCCAGCGCAACGCCGCCCGCACCGTCGCCCGCAACGGCGACGAAGCCGCCGCCAAGCGCCTCAAAGAACTCGAAGCCCAGTACAACTCCAAGGCCTCCGAGCTGGCCGGCATGGAGAAGCGCCTGAAGTCTGTCAGCGGACAGATCACCAGCAAAGAGCGTGAACTGGCCGGCATCGAGAAGCGCTCGCGTGACCTCGAAGCCAGCGCCCAGGCCGCCCGCGACCGCTCCAACAAGACCGATGCTCAGCGCCGCGAGCAGGCCGCCCTGGCTGAGAAGAGCCAGCGCGACCGCCTCGAAGCCCTGGAGAAGTCTCGCGAAGCCGAGCAGCAGCGCCTCAAAGAGCTTGAGAAGGCCCGTCAGAAAGAAGAGGCCCGCGTGGCCAGCCTGAAGAAGGAGGCCGAGGCCCTCGAGCGCCGCGCCGCCTCCAACAACGCCCCGCGTGGCGGCGCTTCGGCCGACACCCGGCTGACCACCGTCAAGGAAAACGGCGACGCCGCTGAGGTGACCCTCAAGGACAACGCCGCCAGCGCCGTGGTCCAGACCGGCAACGCCGTCAAGGCCGTGCGCTTCCAGCAAAAGGGCGACATCAGCCGGATCATCATTGAGCTCGACCGCCCGGGCAACTTCGAGACCGTGCCGTGGAAAGGCGGCAAGGCCTCCCTGCTGCTCAACGACGCCGAGCTGCCCAACAACCTTGAGCGGACCCTCGACACCCAGGCCTTTGGCGGCACCGTGCGCTACGTCAGCAGCTACCGCGCTGACGACGGCACCGTGCACGTCGTGGCCCACGTGCCGACCGCCACCACCGAGATCGTCCGCCAGAACGGCGCGCAGCTGGTCTGGGAGTTCTCCTCGGTGGGTGCCGGCGAAGGTGTTGGCTCCCCTGAGCACGCCGACGCTGCCGCTCCGGCCGCGCCTGCCGGTCACACCGCCGCGCCGCCCAACTTCCGCGCTGGCTCGCGCCGCGCGACCATCAACAACCAGACTCCGCCCTGGCAGCGTCGTCCCTCGCGGATGGCCCGCAAGCGCCTGAGCCTGGACCTGCGCGGCGCTGACATCGCCAACGTCCTGCGCATGATCGCCATCGAAGGCGGCGTCAGCATCGTCGCCGGTGACAAGGTCAAAGGCACCGTCACCATGCGCCTGGACAACGTCCTGCTGGCCGACGCCTTCGTGACCATCCTCAAGAGCCTCTCGCTGGGCTACGAGCAGGACGGCAACATCATCCGCGTCGCCCCGGCCAAGACCTTCGAAGACGCCGCCAAGCGCCGCCGCGATGAGATCGTCGCCAGCTTCCCGCTGGAGCCGCTCGAAGTCGTCCTGATGCCCATCAACTACGGCGACGCCGAGGCGATCGCGACCCTCATCGAGACGGTCCTGTCGAGCCGCGGTTCGGTCGTGGTCGATACCCGCACCAACACCCTGGTCATCAAAGACGTGGCCCAGAACCTGGGCGCGGCCCAGCAGCTGGTGTTGAGCCTTGATACGCAGACGCCCCAGATTCTCATCGAGGCGCGCATCGTCGAGACCAACGACACGTTCTCGCGTCAGATTGGTGTCCAGTGGGGCGGTGACTTCCTGGCCTCTCCGGCCAACGGCAACCCCACCGGCCTGACCTTCCCCAGCGTGGTTGGCGTCGCCGGTGCGGCCACCGACGGTCAGACGCCCCTTGGCGGCATCGTCGGCACGCCCAACTTCGCCGTCAACCTGCCTGCGGCGGTTGGCGCTGGTCAGGGTGGTGGCATCGGCCTGACCCTGGGCTCGCTCGGCGGTGCTGGCAACCTGGCGCTGCGTTTGACGGCCCTGGAGAACGAAGGTCACATCAAGATTGTGTCGGCCCCCCGCGTGCTGACGATGGACAACGTCTCGGCGACCATCAGCTCCGGCACCAGCATCCCGATCAGTGTCGTCAGCGCCGCTGGCGTCCAGACGGTCTTTGTTGAGGCCAACCTGGAGCTTCAGGTCACCCCGCACGTCACCCAGGACGGCAACGTCTCGCTGGAGTTGATCATCGACAAGAGCGAGCCTGACTTTGCCAACACCGGCGCCGCTGGTGACCCCAGCATCATCCGCCGTCGTGCGCAGACGACCCTGCTGGTCAACGACGGAGACACCACGGTCATCGGTGGCATCTTCGCCCACACCAGCGCCACCGGCAGCAACAAGGTGCCCTTCCTGGCCGACATCCCCATCCTGGGCTTCTTCTTCCGGGACTTCAGCGAAGACGAAAACCGCAGTGAGCTGCTCATCTTCGTCACCCCCCGGATTGTCAACCGCGAGGCTGCCCTCGACTCTCGTCGCCTCAACCCCATCGACGCGCCCGACGTGGCCAGCGGCGCTGGCGGCGGCAACTGAGACCAAGCCAGGAGGTGTCCGTGGAGCACAGCAGCGCCGCAAGAATCTTCCTGACCGGGATGATGGGCGCGGGCAAGACCTGTGTGGGGCGACGCCTTGCACAGGCCCTCGGCTGGGGCTTTGTGGACCTGGACGAGGCCATCGAAGCCCACGACGGGCAGAGCGTGGCCAGCATCTTTGCCCGAGAAGGTGAGGGTGGATTCAGACAGTTGGAGCAGCGTCAATTGTTGGCGCTGCTCGACGGGCCGGAACAAGCCAATGAGCACCTTGTGGTGGCTCTGGGCGGCGGCACGTACGTTCAAAAAGGGGTGTCCGAGCGGTTGCGCCAACGCGGCCCCACGGTGCTCCTTGAGGTCCCGGTGGAGACGCTCGTAGAGCGCGCGCTGGGGCAAGGGCTCGATCGACGCCCGTTGGTGGCTCAGATCGACCCGGGCGGTGCGCTGCGGCGGCTGTGGAATGAACGCAGCGCCGCCTACCGCCAGGCCGATGTGACCGTCGACGCCGACGCGTCGCCCGCCGAAGTGGTCGCCCGGATCCTGACCTCGGTCGGGAGCCAGACAGGCATGGCCCCATGGCGAGCGATGGAGGTGTCGTTGGGACAGCGCTCCTACCCGATCTGGATTGCTCCAGGCGGGGTCAGTGCTGTGGCAGGGTTGCTCCGGCTGAGGATTGAGACCACGGGCCAGGTGCCTGGTCAGGTGATGGTGGTGACCGACACACGGGTCGCGGGCCTTCACCTTCAGGAGCTGGTCAAGGCCCTTGAGGCCGAGGGAGATTGGTCGATCAACACGATCGTCGTCCCCGAAGGCGAAGGGGCCAAGAGCGTCGAGCACCTCTCTGGGGTGTGGACGCAGCTGCTTGAGGCCGGTGTGACGCGTCGAGACGTCGTGGTGGCTTTTGGCGGCGGTGTGGTGGGTGATCTGGCAGGCTTTGCCGCCGCCACGATCATGCGCGGTGTGCGCCTGATTCAGGTGCCCACCACGGTGCTGGCGCAGGTGGACAGTTCAGTCGGTGGCAAGACCGGCATCAACCACCCGCGCGGCAAAAACCTCATCGGCGCGTTTTATCAGCCGATCGGGGTCGTCATGGGTCAACGTCTGCTCAAGACGCTTGAGCCAAGGCAAACGTCCAGCGGCCTGGCTGAGGTCGTCAAGTACGCCGTGCTTGATGGCGAGCCGTTGCTGGAGATGCTCGAGGCCAACGCTGAGGCGTGGGTCGCTGCACCCTGGGGTGCGATGGACCTTGTCGCGCGTTGCTGCGCGATCAAGGCCCGGATCGTGGCACAGGACGAGCGAGAGGCGGGGATCCGCGCCACGCTCAACCTGGGCCACACCTTTGGACACGCCATTGAGGCCATGGAGGACTTCAAGGGCGTGACCCATGGAGAAGCCGTCGGACTGGGAATGGTCCTGGCGGCGCGTGCGGCTCACCGGTGGCTGGATGCCCCGCCTGGGCTGGAGGTGCGCTTGACACAATTGTTGGAGCGATTGAATTTGCCCACCGATGTGTCAAAGTACCTGGCAGAGGCCGGGCCCATGGCCAAGCTGATGCAACTGGACAAAAAGGCGACCAGCGACGCCGTGGTGTTCATTTTGCCTGTCACAATGGGCAAAGTGGTCAGCCACCGTGTTGGACTGGGGGTTTTGCAAGAGGCATTGGAAACACTTGCCTGAGGCAAAGCCGGTCACTAGGATTGATGGGTAAGCAGGGCGTCATGTGTGGTGGGTGTGTTTTGGACTCACCCCGACAATGGCGTGGAGACGCCCCACGATGCAGTGGGGGATACGGAGGTTGTGATGAGCCGATGGCGCTTGATGGCGATGATCCTGGCGTTTGGGATGCTGGGAGGGGCGTGTGTAGAGGATGTCGGCGGGATGCTGGTGCTGCGCAGCGAACGACTTCAGCCCGGTGAATGTTCTTTTGAACCCGGCGAGGAAGGCGATTTTCTGGCGCGTGGTACCTTGGACCTGGCGTTGACCAACCGCTATGTCCTCTTCCCCACCATCCGCAATGAACTTCAAGAGGTGGGGCAGGTGCGCATCCAGCCCCAAACCGCAGGTGGTGCCCAGGGCGACTTCCGCGACGTGCTCAACGAATCCAACGTGGTTCGCCTGGAGTCCGCCACGGTGTCCTTCATCACCCCCAGCAACGTCTCCTTTGCGATGCCGCAAGGCATCAAGATTCCCGTCAGTGGCTCCATCCAACCGGGCGGTTTGGCCACCACGGCGCTGGAGATCGTGGACGTGACACTGGGAGGCGTGCTCCAGCAAGCCCCTGAGTTTGCCCAGGCCGGCGCATTGGTGACCGTCATCGCCGAGGTCTCCTTTGAGGGCACCACCTCTGGCGGCACGGAGATCGAATCCAACAAGTTCTCCTTCCCGCTGGACCTGTGCTTCCGCTGCCTGGTCAACTTCGTGCCCGGCACCCTCTTTCCCGATGACGACGGCTCACTGACTTGCGGCGCCGCCGCTCAAGCCGGTATGGATGTTGAGATGAACGATGACGTGGACATCCTCGACGTCGTTACCCCCTGCAACGTGGGCCAGGACGACCCGGTTGACTGCCGCCTGTGCCGCACGCTGGTGTCCGACCCCAACGCGGCCGACGCCATCTGCGACCCCTGAGAACCCAGGGCGCCTTTTGAATGGCGCCCCAAACTCCCTGTTTGCGTCCCATACGGGCCGAAGACTGTGTCTGACACACAGCGCTTCGGCCTTTTTTGATCTGGCCACAGCGTCTGTGCGCC
>CAKZKQ010000161.1 GCA_937123825.1 uncultured Pseudomonadota bacterium | reverse complement strand
TGCGCCTTCGCGTCCAAACGCGTCGACGATCCCGCGCCCGATACCCTGCCGACCGCCTGTCACCAGCGCTCTTTTACCAGCCAAACGCATCACCATTCTCCTGACCTGTTTTGCAAGGCGGCGTCTATCCCTGCCGCAACCCCGTTTGTCGACGGCATGCCCGGTTCGTCCCTAAGATCAGGATTCGTCATAGCTTCATCTGCTGGACCTGAGCGCTCAAGCCCCCATCCAAGACCCAAAGCTGTCCGCTGGCGTAACGCGCCTCGTCCGAGGCCAGCCAATTCACGAGGTTTGCGATATCATCAGGTGTGCCGTAAGTCCGCATCGGGTGGACGTCGCGAACCGCCTGCTGCAACTGGTCGATCGATTTGCCACCTCCGCCTGAACCGTCACCCGAGAAAAAGCTCTGCAACATCGGAGTGTCGACATAGCCCGGGCAAATCGCGTTCACGCGAATGCCTTCAGGGCCGTGATCGCAGGCCAGGGCCTGAGTCAAGGCATGAACCGCACCTTTGGTCGCACAATAAGCAGCCAGACCGGGGTCGGGGATAAAGCCGTCATAGCTGCCGAAGTTGATGATAGACGCCGTGGTTCCCTGTGCTGACTTCCGCATCAGCGGCAGCGCGTGTTTCGAGGTCAGGAACGTGCCGGTGACATTGACCGCGAAGGAACGGTTCCATTCCTCCAGCGTAGTATCTTCGATAGTCTTTTCGATCTCGATGCCCGCCGCGTTAACCAGCACATCCAGCCGCCCGTGATCTGTCGCAACCTGCGCCATGGCGGCACGCACCTCGTCCTCGCTGGCGACATCGAGCCGCACAAAGCGAGAAGAGCCGTCAGGCTCACCAAGCGAGCCGCCATCACTCAGATCTGCGGCATAGACCTGCGCGCCCTCACGCGCGAAGCGCGCACAAATGGCGCGGCCAATGCCGCCCCGCCCACCTGTTACCAACGCCACCTTGCCCTCAAGCGTCCCCATTCTCTTTCCCTTTCAATGGCGGGTAACGATAGCGCGCCGCCGCTACGGTCCAATCCATATGGTTTCGTACATATTCCTGTGTCGCGACGCGCGGCGGATTGTAATCCCACGGCTCGCCTGCCCCTGCTTCCATCGCCGCGTTCAATGCCCGGCGAGAGCGCTGCGTAGCGATCACATCGGCGCGCAACTTCTCGCTGTTCCAACGCTGCCCCATCTCGTCGGCAAACATCGCCGCCCGCGCGGTCGCGGCCCCGGTCGATCAGCCAGCGGCGGGCGGCAAACTCGACCTCTTTGTCGATGAGGCGCGCCTTGTCGGCGTTCCAGAAGAGGTAGCCGCTCAGGACGGCGTCAAAGGCGTGGTCGTGGGAGGTGGTCAGCAGGGGGCGCGGGCCGTCGGGCCCTCCGGCCTGGTCAAACAAGGGGGTGGGGTCTTGCGTCATGGGGATGTGGGGGGTGCGTGGAGCGCGTTGAACATCTGGGCCAACGCGCGCGTTTCGAGGATGTTGTCTTCGATCGAGCAGTAGGTCCAGCCGCCGTAGCGCCCCACAGGATAGATGCCGCGGGCCTGGAGGTGTTGGCGCAGGCGCTCAAAGCTCTGCCGGGCAGGTCCAGTGATGTGGACGTAGGCGGGGTCGAGCACGACGTGGTGCCAGGAGACGAGGTTCTGGTCGGTGACGACCCCGGCGGCGCGCAGGCCGTCCATGGTGCGGGCCAGTTCGGCTTCGACGTCCACGGTTTCGTCGGTCTTCATGCCGATTTCGACGTAGAGGCTCATGCGATCGGTGCCCATGATGTTGTCGTAGAAGCCCACGCGGTAGAAGCGGTATTTGCGCTCTGGGAAGTAGATCCAGTGGGGGTCTGACCAGCCTTTGGCGTCAAAGCCCAGGTTGAAGACGGCGACCTTGTTGGAGGTGAAGACCAGGGGCTCGTGGGGCAGGCCGGTGATCTTCAGGAGGGCGTCAAAGGGGGCTGAGGAGATGAGGTATTCGAAGGCGATCTGGCGACCGACGCTGGTCTGGGCGACCTTGCGCTCCATGTCGACGCTCACCAGCCCTTCGCCAAGGCAAACGGTGCCCTCGGGCAGATCTTTTTGCAGGGCCTTGATGTATTCAATGGCGCCATGGCGAGGATAGGTGAAGGTGGCGTTGTAGGAGTTGTTGTCGGGGCGTTTGAAGTTGCGGATGATGTCTTCGATGTCGGCGTCGGGGAAGAAGCGGCCCATGGCCCCGGCGTCCAGCTCGTCCATGGGGCAGGCGTAGAGTTTTTCGTTGTAGGGGATGAGAAAGCGATCGGCGATGCCCTGACCAAAGCGGGCGATGAGCATCTGCTGGAAGTTTTCGGGGGGGCCGTCGAGCTTGGGGCGGAAGTAAAGCTCGTGGAGGCAGTCGATGAAGTCTTCTTGCGGCAGTTGGTGGATGTTTTTCTGGAAGGGGAAATCCACCAGGCGGTCTTTGTAGAGGATCTGGGAGACCTTCTCGACGGTGACGACCTCATCGGCGGGCATGCGCTCGACCAGGTAGCGCTCCACGTCGGGGTGACGGAAGTGGAAAAAATGCCCGGAGTAATCCCAGACAAAGCCGTCTTGCAAGATCGTCTTGCAGTAGCCCCCGACCTGCTGGTCTCGCTCCAAAACCAGACAGCGCCCGGCGCCGCGATCAATAAAGTTGGCGAAGGCCAGACCGCTGACCCCGGCCCCGACCACCAGATACCTGACGTGCTCCACGCAAAGGCTCCTTCTTCATCGGGGCGCCGCGCACGCCCCCTGTCTGGCACAGCCGCCCGAAAAGGCCGGGCGGTGATTGCTGTGATGACGATGCACACGGCGCCAGGGTGAAGTCAACCGCCCCACCGGTGGGTTGACAAGCAGGGCGCAGGCGTTGTTCTTTGCAACACGATTTTCTTGCGAAGCCACCAGGGGGCAACGCCGATGCAAGCACATATCCATCAGGGTCTGTCCGCGTGCGTGGACGCGCTGGCGCACATCCAACGCGCCATGGACGCCGGAGAGCTGGAGTGGGCTCTGGCGCTGAGCGACACGACGCTCTTGAAGCTTGAGCAGCTGCGCCAGGAGGTCACCTTGCCGCTGGCACCGGTGCAGCGCGGCTTGATGAGCGCACTCTGGCTTCGCGACCCCGATCCGGTCAAAGGGCGGCTGCTGAACATGGCCATCGGCGCGGTGATGGGCTATTGGGTGGGGCTGATGCAGTCCCAGCCCACGGTTGCCGACATTGAGCGGCTGATCCACACCCTGCGCGACACCCGCGACGCCCTGGCCACACACATCGACATCCGCGATCAGCAAGCGCGCCATCAGGCAAGCTCGCCGTCGCATTCACCAACCCCAACCACCACACCCAACGAAACGCAAGGAGAGGCTGATGGCTGAAACCATCGATGAGCTGTCCATTGAATGGACCGATGACGACGGCACCGTGACGTTGAAACAGACCGACAAGCAGGTCCTGACCAAAGGCTCCTGGACAACGATCATGTATCGCTACCAGGACTGGGATCGCCAAAAGGAGGTCTACGGCCCCGAAAAGGCCACCATCCGCCGCTACCGCAAGCGCAACGGCCGCTACAGCGAGCAAAGCAAGTTCAACATCTCCAGCGCCAAACAAGCCCGGCGCATGGTCGAAATCCTCAGCGGCTGGTTCCCCCCCGAAGACTGATCCCGCGCCCTGCCCCAACAGCGCCTCAGCCAAGAGCCCCGTGGCGGCTGTGCGGCGCCATCAAATCCATCTCGGGGGCCTGAGCCACGATGGCGTGGGGATTGATGGAGGTATGGCAGCGGTAGTAATGTTGCCGGATGTGGTCCATATTGACCGTCTGAGCCACACCAGGGATCTGGTAGAGGCTGCGCAGATAGGGCCACACATTGGGGAAGTCCACGATCCGGCGCCTGCTGCACTTAAAGTGCGTGTGGTAGACCGGATCAAAGCGCACAAGCGTGGTGAAGAGGCACCAGTCGGCCTCCGTCACCACGTCCCCACACAAATAGCGCCGCTGCCCCAAAACCCCATCCCAATGCTCAAGCGCCTCAAAGAGCGCCGTGGCGGCCTCTTCGTAGGCCTTTTGCGTGGTCGCAAAGCCCGCCTTGTAGACCCCATTGTTGATGGGCTCGTAGATGGCCGCGATGGTCTGGTCAATTTCGGATGCCAGTTGTTGGGGGTAGAAACACACCTCGGGGTCGCCAAGGCCCATCATCGCCGTATCAAACATCCGGACGATTTCGATGGACTCGTTGTTGACGATCGTCCCCTCAACCTTGTCCCAAAGCACCGGCACCGTCACGCGCCCCGTATACTGAGGGTCGGCCTGGGTGTAAATCTGGTGGAGACATTCAAAGCCAAAGAGCGGGTCGGGCTGGCTGCCGGGCGCGTCGCTAAAGACCCAGCCCTTGTCCAGCATCATTGGATCCACCACGGTGACCGAGATGTCGTCCTCCAGGCCCCTGAGCTTGCGCACAATGAGCGTCCGGTGTGCCCAGGGACACGCATTGGAGACATAAAGGTGGTAGCGCCCCGACGTGGCCGCAAAAGGCGTCGAGCCGTCGTCGCTGATGTGCGAGCGAAAGCGCGTCTTTGAGCGCACAAAGCGCCCGTCTTTGTCCGGCACATACCACTTGGTCGTCCACTGCCCATCAACCAGCATCCCCATACTCAATCCTCCGGCAATTTGTTGTGGGCCCCATCACAGAAGGGCTTGTTTGCGCTGTACTTGCACCGACACAGCGCCACCTTTCGCGCCGACTCCAACTCCACCTTCATGGGCGAAAACGAGCTGCCCTTGTGGGCGCCGTCGCAAAAAGGCTGGTTGGCAGACTTTCCGCACGTGCACCACCAATAGGTCCCTGCTTCCAATTCCATGACCGCGGGGGAGCGCTCGGCAATCTGGGGCTTCTCATCCATCTTTCTTCTCCGTTGTTGGGTGCTGACAAGAACCGGCAGCGGCGCCGCCACGGCGCCTCCCGGCCCTGTCGTTCAAAGCATCCCGAGCCCTTCACGGCGCAAAGCGCTCGGGTCCAAGGCTGCATGCCTGTCTGAGGCTTGCCACCCAAGAGATGCACCCAACCCCACGGAGACACAATAACTGTTCAAACAAACAATGTAAAAAAGCTGGGCATGTCACAACGCAGATTTAGACGAGCCTCCCAAGACCCCGTTCACAGCCGTGATGAGGGAAGGCATAAAAAAGCCCCAAACCACACCAGCGGCGCAGAAAGGGGCTCTATGAAAAGGGGGCAGGGCCTCAGAGATGCAGGCCGCACTCGGTCTTGTCGCTGCCGGACCAGCGGCCCGCGCGCAGATCTTCACCAGGGCGCACAGCGCGGGTGCAGGGCTTGCAACCGATGGAAGGGAAACCCTGGTTGTGGAGCGGGTTGTAGGGCACATCGTGCTTGAGGGCGTAGGTCCAGACGTCTTTTTCGGTCCAGTTCGCCAGCGGAGCGATCTTGACCAGTTGGTGCTTCTTGTTCCACTGGACCACGGGGGTGTGGCGGCGCGTGGGAGACTGATCCCGGCGCAGCCCGGTGACCCAAGCCGTGTGGCCGCGCACCGCCTGACTCAGGGGCACGACCTTTCGCATGGAGCAGCACTTGTTGGAGTCCTTCTCCCACAGACGGGCGCCGTGCGCCTGGGCCTGCCCCTCGACGCTCAGCTCCGGGGTCAAGCGACGAAAGCGCACCCCGTAGCGCTTCTCGGCGCGCTCGATCAACTCGTACGTCTCGGGAAAAAAGAGCCCCGTATCGATGTAGAAGACGTCGACCTCTTTACAGACTTTCATGGCCATGTCGATCAGCACCATCCCGCTGACCCCAAAGGCCGTCCCCAGCGTCATCTTGTCCCCAAACGTCGTCGACGCCCACGACAAAATGTCCTGCGGCTCGGCCACTTCAAAGCTCTGGCTGATCTGTTCCAGAAGCGTCGGCACCCAGCTGACCACCTCTGTTGAAGCGTGTTCCACACCGTCCATGATCTTCAAGGCCTCAAGGTTTTCGCCCTATTCCACAGTTAACCAGTAAACAATATGGTCAATTACCACACCGATTCACTAAAGAAATAGATAGCTATTCCGACACAAGAAGTCAACAATGCCCCCTTAAGTTCTCCAGAACCCTCAAAGCCACAGCACAGACAACAGGCTTATTTTGAAGCAATAATGATGCTCATCAACCAAAGCCCTCAGCGATGACCCACAGGCCACCAAGCCGCCTCAGGCCCACACAAACCCAAGCATTTCAAAAAGAAAAACACACAGAACCCACGGCGTTTGGGGCGAGCAATAACGGACGGCAGCAGCCTCAGAACGAGCGAAGCCATAGCAGCGCTATAAGGCCCTTCAAGCCGCCACTGGCCAGGCGCCAAAACCAAACACTTCAAAAAGAAAACGAGGGGATGCTGCAAGTTTTGGGCGAGCAATAACGGATGTCAGGGGTGAGAGAAGACAGAGCAGTGCAGGCAGTGGCGAGGGCAGGACGGGCAGATCGAGGAGAGGAGCGCAGGCGGGCCAGCGGCCCGTTGAGCACCTGCGACAACGATATGTCCGTTCTGAACCGCCAATGCCTGTGCTGAGATGGCTGAACTCACCCCAGAGGCCTCAGGACGAGCGAAGCCATAGCAGCGCTATTGCGAGTGAGTTCTGTGGCTCCTGGCGCCGTTAGGGCCGCCCCAAACAGCGGGTGAGGCGCTCTAGCCCCAAGGCCCAGCCAGCGCCGCCGTCGTAGGGGCCGCCGCCGAGGAGCTGTTTGCGTCCCTGGCGAGCGTCGATCTCGAAGGCTTTGCCGGAGTCGTCGTAGAGGTTGAGGCCTCGGGCGACGCCGTCGTTGAGGGTCCAGTCTTCTTTGTTGGGCATCAGCTCCTTAAAGAGCCGCAGTGCGTCACGGCGCACGACCTTGCGGCAGTCCAGGGCGTTGTCGCCCAGCAACTCCACGCCGATCTGGGTGAACTCCCTGAGTCGGTCGGCGTCGGTGGTGGTCTCATCGCGAAAACAGCGCGCCACGTAGAAGACCTTTGCCGAGCCCAGCCGCGCGGCGCCTGCCGCCTGGATGTAGTTGGTCACCTCGGGCATCAACGCCAGCTTGTTGCCCACACCAAAGAACCGGTTTTCGGTCCCTTCGGTGCTGGACTCAAAGAGCGAGGCCTGCAAGAGCGTGGGCACCTCGACCTGACGGTAACCCCAGGCCTGGAGCCAGGCCGTCACCCGGTCAATGAAGCAACCTCCGCTGCAGGGTCGCCTCCACGCTAAAGCAACGCACACCCTTGGGGGTCTTGAAAGCAGCCATTGTCTTGTCCTCCTGATCTGTGTCTTGTGTCGGTGGTGCCGCGCCGTGGTGGTGCGGCGGTGTGTTTTGGGGTTTGAAAGGGGGTAAAAAGTACAAAACCCCCTCGGAGCCGATGTCCGAGGGGGTTTGAGGTGCTGCCAAAAGCGTTGCCTGCTTCAGCGCATAAACCTCCCCGGTGCATCGTGGTGATGCAGATGGTGGAGATGATGCTGGAAGTTGGCGAACGTCATGGTTTTATCCTCAAACCCTTCAAGTCTTCAGTCGCTGCAAAAGCTAAAGCGACTCTTCTGAGTGTCAACCAGGTTTTTAGGCTTTTATCGCTAAGTGACCTTTCGAGTGCGATAAATACGGTATTGCTGGGTTTGTAAAGTGGGTGTTTTTTGAGCGTTTGGAGCGTTGTGAGCCGCTGGGCAAGTCAAAAGTTTTGGCTGCGACCGTGCGGTGGGCGGTGCTCAATCGAGCCATGCAGCCTCAAGATGCGCCCCAGGGCAGGTGATCCAGGTCCAGGTTGCCCCCTGAGAGCAAAATCCCCACCCGCTCCATCCCTTCAAGCCCTTTAAAGCCCTCTCCAAGCGCGGCCGCCACGCCCACCGCGCCGCTTGGCTCCACGATCAGCTTGGTGCGCTCCCACATCGTCCGAGTCGTGGCGGCGATCTCCTCTTCGGTCACCGTCAACACCTGCTCGACATGATCCCGAATGATCGGCCAGGTCAAATCCCCCATCGACGTGCGCAGCCCATCGGCGATCGTGCGCGGATCGGTCTGCGGCACAAGCTCGCCTTTGGCCATCGACTGCGCCGCGTCATCGGCCCCCAGCGGTTCGGCGGCGAAGAGGCGGACATGCGGTGCCAACGCACGGGTGGTGACGCAGGTGCCCGACATCAGCCCGCCGCCGCCCACCGGAGAAATGATGGCGTCCAGCCCAGGGGCCTGCTCCAGGAGCTCCAACGCCGCGGTGCCCTGACCGGCGATGATGTCCGGATGGTTGTAGGAGGGCAGGAAGGTGGCGCCGGTGTCGGCCTGAACCTGGGCGGCGGTTCGCGCGCGGGCCTCCTGGGTCGGCTCACAGATGATGACGTTGGCCCCGTAGCCCTCAACGGCGCGGCGCTTGATGGCGGGCGCATTGCTGGGCATGACGATGTGGGCGGTGATGCCGCGCATCTTGGCGGCCAGCGCCAACGCCTGGGCGTGATTGCCCGAGCTGTGGGTCACCACGCCGCACGCGGCCTCCTGTGCGCTGAGCTTCATCACAGCGTTGAACGCCCCGCGGAACTTGAACGCGCCGACCTTTTGCAGGTTCTCACACTTGAAAAAGAGCTTGCGCCCGGCCATCTCATCCAGCGCTGAGCAGGTCCAGACCGGGGTGCGGTGGGCTGCCCCGGCAATCCGCTCGGCGGCAGCGCGGACGTCATCAATGGTGGCGGCGTAGGTGGTCATCTTGCCCCCTTATGTTGGATTTGGCCTCAACCCTTGAGGCTGTGAACGTGTGTCAGAGCCTCGGAGGCCTCCCAAAGGCGAACCGCCGCCGCCGCATCGCGCGCCGCCGCCGTCCGCCCCACCTTCACCGGCCATCCCGACATCTCGCCGGGACCATCGGGGCCGATGTAATCGTTGCCCACCACGTTCTGGGCGGTGGCGGCATAGAGCGTTGGCAGCGCGCCCATCAGGGCGTCCTGGGCCAGGACCTTGTTGGCCAATCCATAGAACTTCTCGCGGATCCCCGAGCCGAGTTGCCTGGGGCCGGCCAGCTGGAGGTTGGTGCTGGCGTAGCCGGGGTGGCAGGCCACTGCGATGGTGTCGGTGCCCCCAGCTTTGAGGCGGCGGTCAAGCTCTGCGGTGAAGAGCAGGTTGGCCAGCTTGCTTTGACCGTACGCGGGCCACTTCAGATAGCGCCGCCGCTCCCAGTTGAGGTCCCCAAAGTTCATCTTGCCCATCCGGTGGGCCTGGCTGGCCACGTTGACGATCCGCGACCCCGGTGTTTTGACCAGCGTGTCCATCAACAACCCCGTCAACGCAAAGTGGCCCAGGTGGTTGGTGCCAAACTGCATCTCAAAGCCATCGGCGGTGCGGGACAGTGGCAGCGCCATCACCCCGGCGTTGTTGATCAACCCATCGAGCTGCTCGTGCTCCTGGCCAAAGGCCTTTGCAAAGCCGCGCACCGACTCCAACGAGGCCAGATCCAACGCCTGGACCTGCACTTTGGCCTGCGATCCACACTGGGAGACGATTTCATCGGCCGCCTTTTGCCCCTTGGACGTGTTTCGGCACGCCATGACCACGGTCGCCCCGGCGCGGGCAAGCTCTCGTGCGGCCTCAAAGCCGATGCCGCTGTTGGCCCCCGTGACGATGAAGGTCTTGCCGTCCTGCGGCGCCATCGCTGACGCGTTCCATTTGTTGCCCATCACACCTCCTCCAAACCAAGGGCTTGGCGCAAACCGTCCACGTCGCCCTCAAAACAGTGCGCCTGCCACCCAAAGCGGGCGGCGGCATCGACGTTCTTGCGCTGATCGTCGATGAAAAAGACCTCTCCCCTGGCCACACCACCAAGTTCCGCGTGCACCTTCTGATAAAAGGCCTCATTGGGCTTCATCACGCCCAGATGCCCCGAGGCAAAGAGCCGATCCACGCGGTGCTCCATGCCCATCGTCTCCCAGATGTACTTGGAGCGGTAGGGGTCGTTGTTGGTCGCGATCACCGAGCGCACCCCCGCATCATTGACGCGCCCCAGCAGCGCCAGGACCTCGTCATAGGGCCGCGCGTCGCGGTCAAAGCAGTAGCGCATGAAGACGTCGACATCGACCTGAGCGTTTTGGTTTTGCAGCACGCCCAGCAGAAACTGACGGGAGTCCTCCTGGCCGGTGACCATCAAATCCCACCGACCGCTCCAGGCGTCGCGGGCAAAGGCGTTGGGATCGACGTTCATGTCGCGTTGCAGGTCCGGCACCCAACTCATTGAGCCGCCAGGGACGTTGCGGTTGAGCACCCCGTCAAAGTCCCAGACGACCACGCGGTGTGTTATGGGCATGGTGTGTCCTCTTGCGGCTGCGCAGCGCTCATCGGTGGGTCAGGTCGCGCAGGTGGTCGGTGGTGTTGAAGGTCTGGAGCGTAAAGCGCCCCGAGGATGAAAAGAGAAAGCGCGCCAGCGCCGCATTGTAGGGCTGCCAGGACAACTCGAGCGTCTTCTCGTTGCCCAACTCAAGCGACATCCCCGCCGCAGCAGCCAGCGGCCCCCCCGAGGTAAAGGCCACCACCGTTGCCCCTTTGGGTGCCTTCTTGAGCATGGTCCGCACGCCGCGCTCCACCGTCAATCGAAAGTCCATCCAGGTCCGCAGCCCCGGCGCCATCAACTCACCCCTTGCCCAGGCGCGCCCTGCGGCCTCCAACACGCGTTGGAAGCCTTTGTTGGCGTCCTGGCCGCGCTCCTGAAAGCGCTCCAACTCGCGCTGAAGATCCGGGCGGCGCTGGAGCAGCTCGGGCAGACCTTTTTGCAGAAGCTGGTCGGCGTCGTACTCGTCCAGGTCCGTCAACTCCACCGCCTGCGGCCAGGCATGCTCGGTGTCTTTATAGATCTCGGCCACGCACGCCTCGGTCTGCCGGTGGCGTTTGCAGGGGCCCACATAGACCTGGTCTGGGACAAAGCCTCGCTCTGCCCACCAGCGCCCCAATTGCCGGGACTGTTCATGCCCCAGTTCAGAGAGTTCATCGTAGTCCGCCGCCCCAAAAGAGGCCTGTCCGTGTCGCACCAGAATCAGCGTGCCCATGCTCCTCCTCGTCGTTATCCGCCCAAATGCCCTTTGGCTGTGGGCGTCAGGCGTGAGACTATCGGTTCGAAGCCGCGAAAGGAACCCTGCATGAGCCAGCACCCATCACTTCACATCGGTCCACGGTCCGCCCAGGTCGTCCCACACGAACTCGCCGCGTTAACCGGGGCGGACGCCTTGATCGCCTTTCAGGATCCCCATTTGGGGCACCATGATCCCGCCAGCGCTGCGCTCAAGGCCGCTGGCGGCGCCCGGTTGGAGGCCGCCTTCAAGACCGCTCCCGAGTCTTTGGAGCCCGGTCAGAGCTGGGCCAGCACCGCAGGCGCGCTTCAGGCCCGTTGGGTGATTCATGCCAGCGCTCTGTCGCAGACACCCCATGGCGCCCTGCGCCTTGGCACCTTTCGCCGCGCCCTTGCAGGCGCACTCCTTGAGGCCGAACGGCGCCGCAGCGTCAGCGCCGCCCTGACGCTGCCCGCTTCAGGTGCGCCCCTGTCTTTGATGATCGAGGCCTGCGCACAGGTGCTGACCGTCTGGGCACAAGGCCCCTCGACAGTGCAGCGCGTGGTGATCTGTGAACCCGATCCCAAACGCGCCGAACGCCTCCACGCCCGTCTGAGCGAGGCGCTCAAAAGCTGTCGGCCACTGGAGGACCTGCTGACGGCGGCGCTGGGCGCACTGGATGAAGACGCGGCGGTGGGGTTGGAGCAAGCCTGGTCACAGGTGCTGATGTGCGAGCCCGCCCAGCGCCCCCAGCCTCTGCAAAGGCTCTTTGAAGTGGCCGTGCTGGTGGCAGCTGGGCACGCCCTTCAGTCTCCCATTGGCCCTGGACTGGATACTCTGCTCGAAGGCAACGCAGCCAACACATCCCAGCACCAGGAGGCGCTCACGGGTGCAGCCATGGCCCACGCCCGAATGAATGACGGTGAAAACGGCCCCGAAGTGCTCCTGCCGCTGCTGGCGGGGCTGTCGGTGGTTCTGGAGGCCATCTGTGCAAAGCGCGGCGCGTCGCTCGACTCCGAATTGGCGCAGGCCGTTGGTCCCCCCAATGCCGTTGACGAGGCAGCCATCGCGCCAGGGCGCATGATCAAAGGGCGCTATCAGGTGGTGCGTCACCTGGGCGGCGGGGGGTTTGGCGAGGTCTATGAGGCGCTCCAAAAACCCATCGGTCGGCCCGTGGCGGTGAAGGTGCTCACCTCGACCGATCCCACCGCTCGGAGGCGATTTTTGCGCGAAGCCCAGGCCGCCGCGCGTTTGCAGCACCCCGCCGTGGTGACCGTCCATGACTTTGGCGCGCTGGACGACGGGCGGCCTTTTCTGGTCATGAGCATGTTGCCCGGCCATGACCTTGCCGCCGAGCTCCAAGCGCGCGGCCCCATGTCCCCTGTCCGCGCCGCCAGACTCCTCCAGCCCTGCCTTGAAGCGCTCGCCCTTGCCCACAAAGAAGGCATCGTCCATCGCGACCTGAAGCCCTCCAACCTCTTTCTGACGCACCCGTTGCAGTCGCGCGAGATGTTGGTCGTGCTGGACTTTGGCATTGCGTCTCTTTTGCAAAACACCCCCGAGGGCGACGAGCGCATCACCGCCACCGGTCAGTCCGTCGGCACGCCCGGTTACATGGCCCCCGAATACCTTGAACACCAACACGTCAGCCCCGCGCTGGACGTCTACCAAATGGGCCTCATCCTGGCCGAAATGCTCACCGGCAAGCCCGTCGTCAACGGGCCACACTGGTGGGCATGCGCGCTGGTGCACCTCGAAGGCCGCCTGAAGATTCCGCCTGCCGCGCTCGCAGGCCCGCTCGGCGCCTTGATTCAGCGCGCCACCCACCGCCAGCCCCAACACCGCTTTGCCAACGCCGAACAACTCCTCCAAGCCCTCCAGGAGGCCACCAAGACGCTGGCCGAAGACCCGCAAGGCGACCTCTCTGGTCAGTTTGAGCCCCCACAAACCGGGAGCGTCAAGGTGCTTGTGCCCTCCACCCAGCCCGCCATGGTCACCTCGGGCGCTTTTGACGACTGGACTGTGCGTCTTCTCCCCGGGACCTGCGTGGTGGGCTCCCCGCATGATGAAATGGGGCGCGGGGACGATGAGGTGATCCGCACAGTGCGCTTTGGTGGAGAGCTTTTGGTGGGGCGCGGACCGGTGACGCAGCAACAATGGTCACAGGTCATGGGCGGCAACGCGTCGTTCTTTCGCCACCCCATGCACCCAGTGGACAACGCCTCATGGTTTGACGCCGTGGCGTTCTGCAACGCCCTCTCTCGCCGTGAAGGTTTGAGCGAAGCCTACTTTCTGGAAAACCCTCGCGGCACGCCCGGCGTGGATTTTACCTGCGATGGGGCGATTTCTTTGGGTCCGTGCGACGGTTGGCGCCTGCCCACCGAAGCCGAATGGGAGTCCGCCGCCCGCGCAGGTTGTCCCGATGCGACATACGGGCCAGTCGAGGCGGTGGCGTGGCTCGGCGCCAACAGCCAGGAGCGCACTCACCCGGTGGGACACAAGGCCCCCAACGCCTGGGGTCTCTACGATACGCTGGGCAATGTCTGGGAGTGGGTCTGGGACTGGTACAGCCGACCTGAAAATGGGCTGAGTGTCGATCCCACCGGTCCTGAGCGCGGCACTTTCAGGGTCGTGCGCGGCGGCAGCTACCGATCGGTGGCCTGGGCGGTGCGTCTTGCCAACCGCACGCGTCAAACGCCTGACCATCGCTACCACGACACCGGCTTTCGCGTGGTGCGCTCCATCTTCAACCGACATGCAGCGCCATCGGCAACTTGAACACAGCTCAGGGCACCGCCAAGGCATCAGGGTGACTGAAGGTGTGATGGCGCCCGTTGCTTTGACTTTCAGGGCGTCTTCCATACAGAAAGGACGGCAGATGAAATCCGTTGGTGTCCCTGATGCCGACATGCTTAGGAGTCTGGTTTATGAGCGAGTTGAAGATTGAAGATCTGGTGGTGGGTGGTGGTGCAGAGGCCAAAGCGGGTCACCGCGTTTCGGTGCACTACACCGGTTGGCTGACCAACGGCACCAAGTTTGATTCCTCCGTGGATCGCGGTCAGCCCTTTGACTTCCCCCTGGGTGGTGGTCGCGTGATCAAGGGTTGGGATCAGGGCGTTGAGGGCATGCGCATCGGTGGTCGCCGTCGCCTGACCATTCCCCCGGAGCTTGGCTACGGCAGTCGCGGCGCAGGCGGCGTCATTCCGCCCAACGCCACGCTTGTCTTTGAAGTCGAGCTGCTGGGCATCTCTTGAGCCTGCCGATCGACAGCGTCCTGCCTGCGCTTATCGAGGCGCTGGGCCAGGACCCCTGCGTGGTGGTCAAGGCGCCCACGGGCGCTGGCAAGACCACCCGCGTGCCACCGGCGTTGCTGGACGCCGGGTTGGCCGGCGATGATGGTCTGATCATCATGCTGGAGCCACGGCGAGTGGCGGCGCGCGCGGCGGCGTCCCGGATTGCTTCGCAGCGCGGGCAGTCGGTGGGGCATGAGGTGGGCTATCAGGTCCGCTTTGACCGCAAAGCCAGCAAAAACACACGCATTTTGATTGTCACCGAAGGCATCCTGGTGCGGATGCTTCAAGAGGATCCCTTTTTGGAGGGGGTCTCGGTGGTGGTTTTTGACGAATTCCACGAGCGCAGCCGCATGGTCGAGCTGGCGCTGGCCATGGCGCGCCGCGTTCAGTTGGACGTGCGCCCCGAGCTGCGCCTGGTGGTCATGTCCGCGACCCTCGACCCAGAGCCGATCGCGGCCTGGTTGGATGACTGTCCGATCGTGGTCAGCCAGGGGCGGCTCTTTCCGGTGGAAGTGCGTTATTTGCCCGTGGCGCCGCGAGGCCGCGCCCATGATGTGGCCGCCAGCGGCGTCCGTCAGGTGCTCGACACCACCAGCGGGGACATTTTGACCTTTTTGCCCGGCGTGGGAGAGATCCGCCGCACGGCCCAGGCGCTCGAAGATCTTGAGCGCCAGTTGGAGATCGTGATGCTCTACGGCGATTTGCCCGCAGAGCAGCAGGACCGCGCCCTTCGGCCCGGTCAGCGCCGCAAATTGGTGTTGGCGACCAACGTGGCCGAGACCAGCTTGACCATCCCTGGCGTGACCGTGGTGGTGGACACCGGTCTGGCCAAGATCATGCGTTACGATCCAGGGCGAGGGCTCAACCGTCTGGAGACCGAGCGGATCAGTCAGGCGTCGGCTGACCAGCGGGCAGGCCGCGCGGGCCGCCAGCAGCCCGGTGTGTGCTTGCGGCTGTGGACCGAGCGCGAGCAGCGCTTGATGGAGCCCTTTGACCAGGCCGAGATTCAGCGCGTGGAGATGGCGGCGCCCGCGTTGGAGTTGTTGGCCTGGGGCGAGCCGTCTTTGGAGGACTTTCCGTGGTTTGAGTCGCCTCCGGCGGCGGCGTTGGAAGGGGCCAGGGCGTTGCTTCGGCAATTGGGCGCGTTGGAGGGCGACGGCACGGTGACCGCGTTGGGTCAGCAGATGGTGCGCTGGCCGGTGCACCCGCGTTTGTCGCGCTTGATCATCGAGGCATGGCGGCTGGGGCACTTGGAGCTGGGGACCTGGGCGGCGGCGTTGCTCTCGGAGCGAGATCCGTTCTTGCGCGACGCCAGCCCCACGGCGGGCAAGCGCTCGGGATCCGACGTGGGTTTGCGTCTGGAGGCCGTGCGGCGCGCGGCCGGGCGCGGCGGCACTGGTCCCGGTTTGCACGCCGCCGGGGTCAAGACTGTGGCCCGCGCGCAGCGTCAACTTGAAGGGATCGCGCGCCGTGTGTTGGGCAAGCCGCCACAGCAGGAGCGGTCGGTGCCTTTTCAAGAGGCGCTGGGGCGCGCGTTGCTGGCCGCTTATCCCGATCGTGTGGCGCGTCGGCGTGCCAAAGGCAGCGCGCGTGCTCGGATGGTGGGTGGGCGCGGGGTGGAGTTGATGCCGCAAAGCTCGCTGGGCGACGCGCCGCTCTTTGTGTGCGTCGATATGACCGAGCGCGCCGGCAAGTCCGAGACCCAGGTGCGCGTGGCCAGCGCGGTGGAGCGGTCGTGGCTGGGTCAGCGCGCCAGGGAGCGTACGGTTTTGGCCTTCGAGCCGTCTTCAAGGCGCGTGGAGGCGCACCGAGAGGTTGTCTACGGCGACGATCTGGTCCTGGAGCGCCACAACGCCAAGGTGCGCGACGACCTGCAAGCCGCCGAGCTCCTGGCGCAGGCCGCGTTGGGGTCTTTGGACAAGGCCACGGGGCTCGGCCTGGGGCCTGCCGCCGAGTATCTTTTGCGTTTGCGCGCGTTGGCTGGCTGGATGCCCGAGCTTGGGTTGCCCACCTTTGAGGCTGGTTCGGGTCTTGAAGACCTGGTTTTGGCCGCAGCCCAGGGCAGGCGCTCCTTTGAGCAACTGCGCCGCGCCCCGTGGCTCGACTTGATCAAGGGTCAGATGACCTGGCCCCAGCAGGAAGCGCTCGACCGCCACGCGCCCGAGCGCCTCCAGGTCCCCAGTGGCAGCCGCATCCGCCTGACCTATGCCCCTGACGGGCCTCCCGTGCTGGCCGCGCGCATCCAGGAGCTCTTTGGTCTGACCGATTCGCCCACCGTGGCCGCTGGGCGCGTGGTGGTGTTGATGCATTTGTTGGCGCCCAACATGCGCCCCCAACAGATCACCCGTGATCTGCGCAGCTTCTGGGCCAACACCTACCCCGAGGTCCGCAAGGAGCTGCGCCAGCGCTATCCCAAGCACGCCTGGCCCGAAGATCCCTGGACGGCCCAAGCTGAACGGCGGCCTCGACGGCGTCGCTGATGTGCGTGCGGCGCTCTCTTGCCGCTTTCCCAATCCCCATTCTTTGTGTGCTTTGTTCTGATGCGCGGCTCTGCGTGGCCAGCGGCGATTGTGCGGTGTTGCGTCGCTGCGTTGGGTTTTGGGTGTTCCCTGACGTGCGTTGGAAGGGCACGGGGTGGTCTTGGGTCGATTTTTCGAGGCCCTGTTGGTGGGGGTTGAGGTCTCGAATGGTGATTTTGTGCACAAAAATGCATAAATTGGATTGACGCTTTATGCAAAACTGCGCACAATAAGTTTGTCAGAAGGAGACAACCCGTGAGCGAAGATCCCAAAGAGAGCCCCGAGCAAGACGAGCGCAAGCAGACACAGACCTGGGTGGTCTACGCGCTCTTGCTGCCTTCGGTGCGGCTGGCGAGGCTCTTTAAGATTCCGTTGCGGGACATGGGCGACTTGTTGCAGATGGCTTACTACCACGAGCTCAAGCGCCAGGGTCTGAAGATGCGTCAGATCAGCGACCAGCTTGGGGTCAGCATGCGCAAGGTCGCGTTGCTCTCCAAGCGCCTCAAGCACAACTTTGCGGCCGACGAGGACAAGCACGGTCTGCCGCGGCGGTTGGAGTTTGCGCTTTGGTCGGGGGCGTTGAGCGAGGCGAGGTTGCAGCAGGCTTTTCCCGACGCTGAGCCCGGTCAGGTTCGCGCAGCGCTCGAACTTCTGATGCGCGACGGTCGCGTCAAGGAGAACCGGGGCAGGACGGTGACCTACGAGGTCAACCGCTCGCAGTTTCGGTTGGTTCAGGGGGCATGGTTGGCCCGCGTGGATGGTCTCAACAACTTGCTTGAGAACCTCTCGGCGGCGGTCTTCGGGCGGTTCTTTGACGGCAGCGACGAGGCTTTTGCCAGGACGCTGAGCTTGCGCGTGCGGCGCGAAGATCTGCCCAAGATGCGCAAGCTCTATGAAGAGGTCATCTGGCCAGAGTTGGTGAAAATGGATGAGGCAGCCCAGGGCGACGATGACGCGCAGCCCATGGACGTCTCGATTGTTTGGGCACCTTACGAATACTTCAAAACAAGGCGGGCTGAGAACAACGGCAGGCAAGAGGAGGAGGAGTCATGAAACGTCTGGGTGTGTTGCTGATGGTGTCGATGGTGTGGGTGGGGTGCGACGACGCCTCGTACAAAAACGCCGCCGAGCTTTGCGCCGAAGGCAGCCGTGAGGCTGTCATTGACGGGGACACCTTCTGTGTCTTTGAGGGGGACATCACCGAGACAGGCTTCAACTGCCCCCCGGCGCTGGACAATCGCATTGAGCACAACGGCCACGTCATCTGTGCTGGAGACTCAGAGATTCCCGGTGAGCGCCTCGACCGAGCCGTCGAAGAAGCCTACCCGCCCCCTTCTGCCGATCCTCGCCCCGATCCTCCGCCCAACCCCGATCTGCCCGCCGGGACCAACAAGGTCGACATCCTGATGGTGATCGACAACTCCGGCTCCATGTGTGAAGAGCAGGACTCGGTGCGCACAAACATCAGCAGCTTGGTGGATGCGCTGATCGACGCTGGCGTTGATTTTCAGGTCGCCGTGGTGACCACCGACATGGAAAACCCCCTGGAGTCGGGGCGCTTTCAGAACGTCCCCAACAACGAGACCAGCCCTGCGTGCCTATTGACCATCGACATCAGTCAGTGCCCGGGGGCTGGGGATGTGGGCGGGCAGTTGCCGCCTCGGATTTTGAGTTCTGCCGACTATCTGGCCGGCGATGGCCCTGGGCAGGATGCACTGGAACTGCACCTCGGGTGCAATCTGGCGGTGGGCACGGGCGGAACTGGATTTGAGGCCGGTTTGGACGCTGCGGTGACGGCGGTTGGTGAGAGCGCGCCAAGCGAAAACGCAGGCTTTGTGCGCCCAGATGCCCACCTGGCGGTCTTCTTTGTCACCGATGAGAACGATTGCACCGATCGCGGGGCGCTGGATAAGATCAACGGCAACATCTGCGAGTGGGAGTCCGATCAGTTGGTGGGCGTGGAGCAGCTCGTTGATGAGTTGGCCCAGTCCAAGGGCGGCGACCGCAGCAAAGTCATCGCTTCGGGGATCATCGCACCCGACGACGGCATCCGCTACGACACCGGCAATGAAGTCAGGCCAGCGTGTTTCTCGGATGAAGGCGGGGAAGGGTACGCCGGCTACCGCTACGAGGAGTTCATCGGGGCGTTTGGTGGCTCCGCTGACAATGTCTGCTCCATCCCCTACGACGACTCGCTGGAGCGCTTCGCGCAGACCATCATCAACGCCGTCCAATAAAGAGCGCTGTTGGGGGGCGCTGGCTGACACCCATGCTTCATGCCGCCGGCTGTGTTGGCCAGGGTTTGGGAGCAGCGTTGATCACTCCAACTCCAGATCCGGGTCGCTCAGGAAGACCGGGGTCAACGTCACATCCCCTTCCGCGTTGCCGCTGCCCCCCAGGTTGAACCGCGAGGTGAGGTTGTCGGCGTCCAGGTCACCCTCGGCGCTGCTGGTGAAGTTGTCGGTCCCTGCCGGGTCGTTGAAGGACACAAAACGATACCGGTAGTACTGGGGCTTGATGATCTGGAACTTGAGCGCCAGCCAGGGCTCCTCATCCCAGTCCGTGATGCTGGTGGAGAATTTGGTGCCCTGGGGGATGAACGCCGGATTGAGCTTGGATGTATTGTCCCCCAACGCTCCGTTGGTTGTGGGGAACTGCTTGGCCGCCACCGGGACGCCTTGTGCCGTATAGTGATCCACCTGGTAATATGACGATGCGCCATCCCCGATGGCTTTCAGGTTGGTAAAGGCCTCGGACGTCTTGGTCTGTTTGACGTAGCGGATGAACGCCGGGATGGCGATCGATGCCAGGATGCCGATGATCGAAACCACGATCATCAACTCAATCAAAGTAAAGCCACGCCTGCTTTTGACGATGTTCATGTGGTGTTTGCCCTCAGTGCTTTGATGCGGCTTGCGGCGCCCTCTACCGCCGGTCCATTGCTAAAACGAACGGCAGATTCAGCTAGAACCATGCCAATCAGCATGATTTTGCCCATCCTGAGCTTCTTTGCTCGTTTTTTGGTCAAAAAACGATGTTTCGTGATGTTCGTGTGCTTGTACCGGAGTTTGGTGGTGACAATCTGCGTCACCCAGCGCGCATAAATGTCGACCTTCCGGTGACTGAACACCTCTTGCTTACAAACGAGCGACAAGCGCGCTTGTCGCGTTGGTGAACACCTTCCTACGATCAGAAATCATCTGCAGGTTTGTAACCGCGTCTGTGCCATGGCGTACCATGAGACCAGATGCCTGGCCGAGCAGTGTTTGCTGGTTGCCCGCGCGGCGCTTAATAAGCGAGTGCGGCCCAAAACACCCAAGCGGCGAACGGATCCGTGTCCTTCATTGAGGGCGCACGAGTTTTGAACACAACCGGCGCGCAATAAGCCGCGCTTGAGCTTGGAGGACAATGCAGATGTCGAACTTCATCACCAAAGGTGAGCTGATGGTGCTGGTTGTGGCGTTGATGCTGGCGATGGTGGCCGCCTTGACGGCGTGCAACACAGACGCTGCGGCGGCGCGCGATGATGAGGCGCCCTCGGCCGTGGCCGCCTCGCCGGTCAACGAGCCCGCCAAAAAGGCGATGAAAGAGGCGCCAACCAACGCTCAAAACCCTCCCAAGGTGGGCACCAAATCCAAACTCACCGAGGCCGATTGGGCCGAGATCCTCACCGATGACGAGTTTGCGGTGCTGCGCAAGGATGGCACCGAGCGGGCCTTCACCGGCAAGTACTGGGACCACAAAGGCCATGGGGTCTACCACTGCTCGGGTTGCGGCGCGCCGCTCTTTGCCTCCGAGCACAAATTCAAGTCGGGCACCGGCTGGCCAAGCTTCACCACGCCGGTCGAAAAAGGCCGCGTGGGCGAAGAGGTCGACAACAAATACGGGATGGTCCGCACCGAGGTTCACTGCGCGCACTGCGACGGGCACCTGGGCCACGTCTTCCCCGACGGTCCCCAGCCCACCGGCCTACGCTATTGCATCAACTCTGTCAGCTTGGACTTTGTGCCCCACGACAAGCAGAAGTGAGCGTGGGGTTTGAGCCAGCATAGGCGCTGGCCATGCGCCGCCGCGCGCGATCCCGCGGCGGCCAATGGGCGCTACTCGGTGGGCTCTTTGGCCTTCACCGGCGCTTTGGGAGCGGTGGCGCCCATGGGCATCTTCATGCCCAATTCTTTCATCAAAAAGGCGTAAATGTCAGCCGTCTGCTCCACGCGCTGCTTGATCAAATCAGCGCCGCCGTGACCGGCCTGCTGCTCAATCCGCAACAAGACCGGGTTCTGGCTTGAGGTTGCTGCCTGAACCGCCGCCGCCATCTTGCGCGCGTGCAGCGGGTCCACGCGGTCATCGTTGGTCGATGTCATAAAGAGCACCGACGGGTACGCCGTGTCGGCTTTGACGTGGTGATAGGGCGAGTAGGCGTGCAGGGCTTTGAACTGCTCTGGGTCGTCGGCGGAGCCGTACTCGGAGATCCAGGTCTTGCCGCTGCCAAAGAGGTGGTAGCGGACCATGTCCAGCAACGGCACGGCGCAGACCACCGCGCGGTAGAGTTCGGGGCGCTGGGTCATGACGGCGCCGACCAGCAGGCCGCCGTTGGAGCCGCCTCGGATGGCCAGCTTGTCCGCGCTGGTGTAGCCCTCTTTGATCAGGTACTCGGCCGCCGCGATGAAGTCATCAAAGACGTTCTGTTTCTTGAGCAGCATGCCGTCCTTGTGCCACTGCTCGCCGTACTCGCCGCCGCCGCGCAGGTTGGGCACGGCGTAGGCGCCGCCAGCCTCAAGCCAGGGGTAGAGGCCGGAGGAGAAGTAGGGGCGCATTTTGACCTGAAAGCCGCCGTAGCCGTAGAGGAGCAAAGGCGTCGAGCCGTCTTTGGGCATGTCCTTGCGGCGCACGATGAACATCGAGACTTTGGTGCCGTCCTTGGAGTTGTACCAGACCTGCTCGACCTCGTAGGGCGAAGGGTCAATGGGCAACTCAATCTGCTGCCACAGCTCGGTCTTGCCCGTCTTGACGGACGTCTCGTAGATCTGCCAGGGCGTGGTGTAGTTCATGAAGCTGTAGTAGGCCACGTCCTCGTCGGGGTTGCCGATCATGCCAAACGATGCCCCAATGCCGGGCAGTGGCACCTCGCGCACCAGCTTGCCGTCCAACTCGCGCACCTCCATGAACGACGCCACGTTGCGCAGGTAGTTGACCACCAGCTTGCCGCCGATGATCTGGATGCTGTTGAGGACCGCGTCTTCGGGCTCTTCGATGAGGGTCTTCCAGTGTTTGCGGTCAAGCTTCCTGGCCGAGGTCTTGTAGACTTTGTAGCGCGGCGCGTCTTCATTGGTGGTGATGTAGAAGTTGTCCTTCCAGACCTTGACGCTGGCCTGCGCTTTGTCGCTGCTGAAGAAGGGCACAAAGTCCTTCTGGCGGCGGTTCTTCAGGTCGCGCAGGACGATCTCCACCGAGGTCCAGCCGTTCCACTTGTAGACAAAGAGCCAGCGGCCATCGCGGGACAGGCTCACACCGAGGAACTTGCGCGGGTCGCCCAGTTTGGGGTGGATGACGGGGTCTTTGGCGGGGTCGGTGCCCAGCTTGTGGTAGCGCACTTCGGCAAAGCCGGGGCGCTCGGCGGCGGTGATCTCATCGCTCAGCGGCGGCAGCCAGGTGTAGTAGAAGCCGTCGCCTTTGGGCGTCCAACTGGGGCTGGCGTATTTGGCGCCCTCAATGACGTCCTTTTGGCTGATTTCGCCCTTGGCCACGTCCATGATGTAGAGCGTCGACTCGTCGGCGTTGTTCTCTTTGATGGTGTACGCCACGCGCTTGCCGTCCCACGACGGCACCCAGCGGCCCACCGAGATGTTGGCCTTGCGCTCCTCGGTCATTTTATTGGGGTCGAGCAAGACCTGCTCTTGACCGTCGCGGCCCTTCTTCCAATAGACGATGGCCTTCTCTTTGTCCGCGTGGCGGCGCGTGTAGAAGTAGTGATCGCCGCGCTTGTAGGGCGCCGAGACCGAGTCCACGTAGTAGAGTTCTTTGAGCCTGTCGGTGAGCTGCTCTCGTCCTGGAAGCTCGGCGATGTGACCGCGCGCAAAACCGTCCTGGGCCTTCATCCAGGCCTGGACCTCGTCGTTTTCCACGTCCTCAAGCCAGCGGTACGGGTCGGCGACTTGCTGACCGTGGATCGTGTCGACGATCTCTTCGCGGCGCGTGGCGGGGTACTGAGGGCCTTTGGGCTCCTCAACCACGGGTTTGTTTTCGGTGACGGGAGGTTTGACGACCTCGGGTGAGGACGAGCAGGCGCTGAGCAACGCGGCTGCGCTCAGCGCAGCGGTCGCCAGGGCGAGTGTTGGACGGATTGGCATCGGGCGTGCTCCATGCTGTGGTTTTCAACACCGCAATGGGTTACCAGAACCCCGCTCTTTTGTGTAGCTTGTGGGCAGGCTGCGGCCGTTCCATCACCGACGAGGCCACCATGTGGATTTTTGGCTACGGATCGCTCATCTGGCGACCGGCGTTTGAGCATCTGGACCATCAAGACGGCTACATCGAGGGCTGGAGCCGACGGTTCTGGCAGGGATCGACCGATCACCGTGGGGTCCCCGGGGCTCCAGGGCGCGTCGTTACGCTGATCCGTGCTCCCACGGAGCGCTGTTGGGGCAGGGCCTACCGCGTGGATGAGGCTGTGGCGCGGCAGATTGTGGCCAACCTGGATGTTCGGGAGCAGGGCGGCTACAGCCAACACCACGTGAAGGTCCATGTGCCGGGTCAACCGTCCATTGAGGGGGCGCTGATTTACATCGCCGAGCCCCAGAACCCGCACTGGCTTGGGGACGCGTCGGCGGCGGAGATCGTCAAGACCATTGCGACCAGCGTCGGACCCAGCGGTCCCAATGACCAGTATCTTGTGCGGTTGGCCCAGGCGTTGCGCCAGATGGGCGCCGATGACCCGCACGTCTTTGAACTCGACGCGCTGCTGCGCGCGGGCGTCTGAAAGAGGCCTCGCTGCGGGTTTGTTTGGGGTTTGGATTACGTCTGGCGAGGCTTGAAGCGGTAGAGCCGGGCTTTTCTGGAGCCGGTGGCGCGCTTGCCGGGGCTCTCCTGGAGGACGCCGTCATCCACCATGCGCATAAAGCGGCGCCGGAAGTTGCCCGGATCCAGCCGCGCGCCTTCCAACACTTCGTACACAGCCCGCAGTTCGGCCACCGTGAAGGTCTCTGGGACCAACTCAAAGGCCAGATCGGTGGTGCGGATGGCCCGGCGCAGGTGCTCTGTGGCCGCGTTGATGATCTGATGGTGGTCAAAGGCCAGCGGTTGTTGCTCCAAATGCGCTGTGGAGAACCATCGGGCGTCGGCGGCGTCGCCTCCGGCGCAGACCACCGGCGCAAGCTCTGGCCTGACCAATGCCATGTAGGCGACGCTGATGACCCTCAGGCGCGGATCGCGGCCAGCCTGACCGAAGGCGCGCACTTGTTCCAGAAAGACGGCGCCTGTGGGCAAGCCGGTTTCTTCGGCCAACTCGCGCTCGGCAGCCTGATCGAGGTCTTCGCCCTGGTCCTGTTCGTCCGAGACCCTGACAAAGCCGCCCGGCAGCGCCCAGCAGCCCTCAAAAGGCGGCCGTTTGCGCTTGATGAGCAGCAATTGCAGGTCTGCGTCGCGCAGCGTGAAGATGGTCAGGTCCACCGCCACCGCAGGCCGCGGGTAGCGCCGGATGTGTCCAGGCTCATCCACGCGGGACCTCCACCGGGTCGGTCGTCTTGACCACGTGGAAGCCCGCTTTGGCAAAGCCCTCCAGGGCGTCGGCGGCGATCTTGGGGAAGTCCAACGCAGCGGGCAGCGGATCGAGCGGCGGGGCAGGGACCGGGCTCATCGCGTCTGACAGAATCCAGACCCGGTCGGCCAGGCTGGGGTCGGTGGCCTCGATGTGGGTCTGCATGTCCCGCAGCGTAGACAGGACGCAGTGGGACGAGGCCTGACCAAAGACGTAGACCCGGTCGTGGCTCATCAGGGCGTCAAAGAGGGTCTGGTTGAAGCTGCCCACCGGGTCGCCCTGGATGTGGGTCACCTCGGGGGCCAGCACGGAGTAGTTCTCTGTGAGGCGGTGGCGTCCTTTGGTCTCAAAGTGCGTGTGGGCGCCGCGCGCCACGCTGTGAAAGATCGACGCCTCCATCAGCGACGGCACCAGCGCGTGGCTCAGGCCGCCAAGCAGCGTGTGGTAGGGCCAGATGGTCAACACGTAGCGGCCACTGCGCTCCAGCGTGTGGGTGTACTCCAGGCAAGCGTCCAGGTCTTCGGCGCGGCTGGGGCGCCAGATGCCCGCTTTGACGTCGCTGTGGGTGATGACCGTCAGCGGCGCAGGGGCCTGACCGCTGGTGTCCTGCCAGAACGCCGGGTGAAAGATCTGATGGACGCTGTGGGTGTCGAGCGAAAAGAAGAGCGAGGTGATGGACCCCAGGTGCTTGTAGAGCCACTCCACGGCGCGGCGCGTGTCGTCCACCGCGCCAGGGACAAAGAGGCTGGCGCCCGGCGTGCAAAACCCGACCTGAGCGTCGATCCCGAAGGCCGCAATTTTAAAGCGGTCGTCGCTGCTGGGGGCGATCCGGTGCGTCCGACGGTGCTCAAGCGCCTCGGCCGCCACCAGCGCCCCGCGCTCCATGTAAAGCTCGCCCACGCGCGATGCATCGTAGAAAGAGGGGTTGGGCAGGGGGTATGTCATGGGTTGTATATCCTTCAGGCCTGCCAAGGCGCGGGGCGCTGGCGGCGCTGTGCAAGACGCTGTCTTTGAAAAGAGTCTTTATGGCTTTAGAAAAGTCTTTATGACTCTAAAAGAGTTGCTTTAACTCTTTTCATCCCCGGCCACTTTGTCAAGACTTTGCGGGGTTTGCGCTGTCAGATATTCCCCACGATGCCGTCTTATCCCTCCGGTTGAAAACAAAACCGTCGCGGACGGTCAATAGGCGGTGTGGAGGTGAGCGTGATGAAGATCGCAGGCCTGCGCAGGGGGCACTCCTGCGCTTTGTTCAAGACATTGTGGTTGGGTGGGTTGATGGCGGCGGCGGCGCTGGGGGCGCTTGGCTGCTATCCGCAGGTGATCATTCAACAAGCGCCCCCAGCGCCATTGGTGGCCGCACCGCCGGCGCCGCCCATCTCTGACGTGATCAAATTGGCGACGCCTGTGACGGATTCAGCGCGGCGTCAGGGGCAGGATCAGGCCAACACGCTCGCTGCCCGAGGTTGGACACCGCCAAAGGCAGGGACGCTGACGGCCCAGGACGCCAAAAACCTGCGTTGGACCCTCGAAGGCCCCGCGCGCCACACCAAATTGGACAGGCCTGTGCCCATGAGCGCCGTTCAACTGGCGTCCGTCCGGCAGGTGCACACCCAACCGGGTCAGGTGCCGCGCTTGAAGCTGAGCCACAACGGCCAACTCTTCAATCTGCCCCTTGAGCACACCCACGTGAAGGCCGAGCTTAGCGGCGCGGTGGCCCGCGTCGAGGTGACCCAGCGCTACACCAACCCCATGGCCGAGCCCATCGAGAGCGTCTACATCTTCCCGCTGCCCGAAAACAGCGCCGTGGACGGGATGCATATGACGATCGGTGCGCGGCGTGTGGTGGCCAACATCGAACGCCGCGCCGCTGCCCGCGAGCGTTACGAAGCCGCGCGGCGCCGCGGGCAGACGGCGGCGCTGCTGGAGCAGGAGCGCCCCAACATCTTTACCCAGTCGGTGGCCAACATCGCCCCGGGGCAGACCATCGAGGTGACCATCCAATACGTCCAGGAGCTGACCCAGGACGGCGGAGAGTCCGAGTTTGTCTTTCCCATGGTGGTGGGGCCGAGGTTTTTCCCCGGAGAGGTGAGCGCGGGGGCCAATGGGGCAGGGTGGCGGCCCGACACTGACGAGGTTCCAGATGCGTCTCGGATCAGTCCCCCAGTGGTTGGCGCCGGGATGCGCACCGGACACGACATCTCCCTGGAGCTGGTGGCCTACACTGGCTTGCCCGCGTACGATCTCGACACGCCGACCCACAAAGTGCAGCAACTCCACCACGACCAACGCGGCTTCTCGCTCAAACTTGACCCCGCTGACAAGCTCCCCAACCGCGATTTTGTGCTGCGGTACCGCGTGGATCAGGCCCAGACGGCGATTTCTGCCCTGGCGCACAAGAAAAAGGGCCAGGAGGGCACCGTCGCCGTCCAAATCCAGCCGCCGACTGTGGATCTGGAGGCCGAAGTGGGCCACCGAGAGGTGGTTTTTGTGGTCGATGTATCTGGATCCATGAGGGGCGTGCCGCTGGCGATGTCCAAAGACGTCATGCGGCGCGCTTTGGGCATGCTGCGACCCACCGATCGCTTCAATGTGGTGACCTTTGCCAGAGGCACGCGCCGGATTTTTAAGCACTCCAGGCCCGCAAACGCCCAAAACCTCCGCCGCGCCACCGAGATCATGGGTTCCTTTGGTGCAGGCGGCAGCACCAACATGGGGAACGCGGTGACGGAGGTGCTCTCAGAGCCCGTTGATGAGGCATACCACCGCTATGTGCTCTTTTTGACCGACGGTTTTGTGGGCAACGAGTCGCAGATCGCCTCCAAGGTCAGCGCTTTTGTGCACAACAACACCGCAGGTGGCCGCAAAGCGCGCGTGTTTGGCCTCGGCATCGGCTCCAGCACCAACCGGTCGCTGATTGAATCGCTTTCGACGGCGGGCGACGGGCTCTCCCATTACATTGTGTCGCGCAAAGACCTGCCCACAGCCGTCGACAAGGTCTTTAGAACCATCGACAGCCCCATCATGACCGACGTCACGGTGACCTTTAAGGTCCCTGGGGTCCACGATCTAACCCTCAATGGGCCCACGACCCTCTTTGCGTCGCGCGCCATGACGGTCTACGGGCGCTACCGATGGCCCGCCAAGGGCAAAGTCATCGTCAAAGGGCAAGTGGGAGGCCGTCCGGTGACGCTGAGCAAGGCCATCAAGTTGCCTGGATACGAGAAAAGCAACAGCGCGCTGGGGACATTGTGGGCCAGAGCCCGAATAGGTGCTCTGGAACGCAGCCTTTGGGATGGCCTGCAACAACGTGAAGTGCAGCAAATCATCGAAAAGATCACCCAGACGGCTCTGAATCACCATCTGGTGACGGCCTACACCAGCTTTGTGGCGGTCGATGAACATGTCATCGTCGGCGACGGCAACCCCAAACGCGTTGTTCAACCCGTGGAGGCCCCCGAAGGTGTGGACCCGGTGGCGGCTGGCGCACCTGTGATCGCCGGACCCAGGGTCGATCCCAGCACCAACCGCATCCACGGGCTGGAAAAGGTGGACCGTGGGTCACCTGCAAAGCGCGCTGCCCCTGCTCCGAACGCTCGCGGCGGGCAGAGCTTTGGGCGCTCCCATGGCCACGGCATGACAGACTCCTTTGGGGCTTCAAACAGCGCCTCAAACAACGGTGCCAAGGCCGCCGCTGGCGCCAGCGCCGCACACGCGCCGTCCAGCGCACCGTCAAACAGAGACAAGCTCAAGCGAGACATCCATCACAAGGCCAAGAGGATCAGGGTGTGCTTTGATCGGATCCTGGAGATTGACCCCCAAGCCAAAGGTCGGATCAACCTTCGCCTGCACATTGAGCCCAGCGGCACGGTCTCCAAGGTGGAGATTCTGCGCAATGACTTCTCTCAGTGGCCCTTGATGGAGGCGTGCGTCCTGGCCACCTACCGCAACACCCACCTTAGATCCTTCAAAGGCGAACCCATGCAGATCATGCTTCCGCTGCGTTTCGCGCCGTGACCCTCACATCGCCATGTAAGCCGGGTCAGGCCAGCCCGGTTCACGGGTTCTTCTTCTCTTCCTGGGTCTTGCCCAGGATCAACCCGTGCTGGCCCACGATCCAGGTCGTGTCGCCGCTGCCCCAGACCCCAAAGAGTCCCGCGCGGGTGCCGGTCGAGGTGCGCTTCCAGCGACCCGGGCTGCGACGCACAAAGAGCATGCCCTGCTTGCTGACGGCGTAGGTCCCGTGGTCATCACCGCCAAGACCGCTCAAATCCAGCGACTCGCGCCGCAAGACCGCCCGCGTCAAATCCCCGTCCAAACCAAGCTGCTGACCGTCGTAAAGGAAGAGTTGTTTGCCCGCGGCCACGTAGACCTCTTTGTCTGAGCGGGCCCACAGCGCTGACACCGCCTCTTCTCCCGTGTCGCCCAGCGCTTTGCCTGCGCCGTCATAAAGCACGCCGCCTCGGGTCATAAAGAGTTGGCCTGCCGCGCCGCGGATGGTGTCGGCGCCGTCAGGCGACGCGACAGACCAGGCCTTGCCATCGTAGCGCAGCATCGGCGCCCCTGGGCCGCTGGCGTAAACCTCTTGCGGCCCCTTGCCCCAGACTGTCGTCAGCGTCTTGTCCGTCAAGGCCTCCTGCGCGCTCCACTTGCCGTCCTGACCGCGCATCCACACCGCGCCCTTGTCGCCCACGGCCACCGCCAGCCCCGCACCATCGCTCCAGACGTCATACAAAGTCCTGGCGCCCCGGGCCTCGGTGCGCCACAACCCCTCGCTGCGCCGCATGATCCGACCCTGATCACCCACCGCCAGCAGCTCACCGCCGTCTTTGCTCCCCCAAATCGCCCGCAGCGTCTCGGGCGCGCTCC
This sequence comes from uncultured Pseudomonadota bacterium, assembly GCA_937123825.1. Lineage (GTDB taxonomy): Bacteria > Myxococcota_A > Bradymonadia > Bradymonadales > CAKZKQ01. Next base: position 20,359 of record CAKZKQ010000161.1, on the reverse strand, counting down.
AGGCCTCGCCGTCCCAGACTGTCAATGCCTTGTTCAACCAACCCGCCACGGCCTCCTTGTCGCTGAGCATCACCGTGCGGTGCGGCGCCACCTGGCCAAGCTTTTGACCCATGTCGGCCCACTTCTGGCCATCGTAGCGCAGCATTCGCCCCGTCTTGGCCCCGCGATCCTGAAAAAAGGCCAGCGCGCGGGTCCCAAAACCCCTCACCCACACAAAATGCCCCGTCCGGCCCAGCTTTCGAGACTCGGCCCACTGCCCATCTTTGGCCTCAAAAATGGTGTCGCCCTTGCCCATAAAAACGCGCCCCTCTGGACTGGTCCAAAGCGCCAGCCCATCGGAGGAAGCGTGCTGCGTCGCGCGCCACTCAAAGGCGTCTTCGCCCTTGCGCTTGCGCTCGTAGAGCTTGTGTGTGTACTGCCCACCCTCATCAAAGACACCGATGGCCACCCAGGCTTCGCCGCCCTCCAAAGGTGCCACCGCGCTGACCACCGAGCGCTCGGGCACTTCGGGCAGCGCCACGCGGTGAAAGTTCTGCCCATCCCAGCGCGCCAACGTCGAACCCGTGGCCCCCGAAGAAATCACGATCCAAGCCCAGAGGTTCTTGGGGTCGTTGATCCAGGCGTCCATCACGCGGCCCTTGCCGCCTTCAAATATCCCGGCGCGCAGCCACGTCCCATCATCCTGGCGCGTCATCACCGCCGCTTTGTTGCTCAGCCCCACCGGGACCTTGCCCGATGCGCCGCCCAGACGCGTCACCACGTCCCCCAATGCCCGGCCATTGTCCGACCAGCGATCGCCGTTGTAGCTCCACAGCCGCCCCTCACCCGTCGATGCGTAGGCCAACCCATCGGCTCCCCACTGCGTCGTCACACCACGGAAGATGTCCAGAGACGCCAAACCGGGGTTGCGCGCATAGCACCAGCCGGTGTCGGTGCAGAAGCCCGACACCTTGCCAGACGTCGGAGCCGGTGTTTTGGGCGTCGCAGCGGGCTCTTTGGAGGGCTGCGCAGGTTTTTTGACGTCGCCCTTATCCTGCGACGCCACTTTGACCTGGCGCGGTTTGTCGGACTCGCCCTTGCAAGCCCCCAACGCCAACGCGACCCCCAAAGCCGTCACACCCAACGCTCGCCCTGTGCTCTTCATGCCTTTCTCCTGACCATGGCGCTCAACGACCGGGTGACACTTTGGTCACGGCGCGGTGTTCGAGTCGATGAAGAGGGATGTTGGCGTCATGCGCCACACATTTCAACCCGAAAACCGACCAACCAGGGGCTATGATTGCGATGAAGACCAGAAGTACAGAAGTCAGAAGCACGGTGGTGTGCGCGGTGTTGTTGGTGCTCTTTTCGTCGGTGGCCTGCGAGGTCATCGAGGGCAACGGGCAATACGGCGAAGAACAGCGCTCTCTGGAGTCCTTTGAGGCCGTGGAGGTCTCGGGCGAATTTCGCGTGGGGGTGCTGGTGACCGACAAGGTCGACGCCGAGGGCACCACAGTCACCGTCACCGGCGACGACAACCTCCTTGAGCACGTGCGCACCCGGGTCAAAGACAACAAGCTCATCATCCACGAGCGAGGCGGCGTCTGGCTCGACCCCGAGCTGCCCTTGACCGTGGAGGTCATCACGCCGTCGCTGGGCCGCGTGGAGGCCTCGGGAGACAACAACGTTCAGGTCGAAGGACTCAAGGGCCAGCGCTTTAAAGTGGGGGTCAGCGGAGACGCGCAGGTCCTGGTCAAAGGCGAGGTGGACCGCTTTGTGGTGGACATCTCTGGGGATGCCAGCGTGCGGGCGCGTGAGTTGGTGTCCCAGAGCGCCAGAGTGAACGTCTCGGGCGACGCCGAGGTGCGCCTGTGCGCTGAAGAGGCGCTGGACGTCAACATCTCGGGCTGCGCGGACGTCTACTACTACTGTGAGCCGCAGACGGTCGACCGGAACATCTCTGGCGACGCCAAGATCAAGCGCCGTTGATGACGCAGCAGCGGCGGTTGGTCAGGGCGTGTTTAAGAAGCGCTGATGGTGGGAGCACCGCGCTTTTGCCGCGCATCGAAAAGGTCCACTTCCATTTGCAAGTTCAACCAGAAACGTGCGCTGGCACCCAAGGTGTCCTCGAGCGCGACCGCCATGTCTGCCGTCACGCGAGTGCGGCCTTTGACCAGACGATTGATGGCTTTGATTTCATAACCTGTTTTTTGGGCCAACTGGCGCTGCGTCATTTCCAAAGGCGCCAGAAACTCTTCCTGCAGAATTTCACCCGGGGTTGTGGGTCGTCGTGTTCGCTGTGTCATCTCAGTGGTAATCCATGATTGTAGCGTCTGACGGGCCTGGGGCCTCTTCTGGCCACGAAAAGATCACTCGCCATTGACGGTTTATGCGTATGCTGTAAAGCCCTCTCATATCCCCACTGAGCAGTTCCAGGCGGTTTGATGGAGGCATGCGGAGGTCCTCGACGGTCGCTGCGGCTTGGAGCATGTCGAGTTTTCTGGCTGCGACATTGGCCTGCTGTGCCCAAGGGCATCGTCTTGGCAAGATGCCGTCATTGAAGAATGCTTCGGTGGCGCTGTCTTTGAAGGATAGGATGGCCATGGATGAACCCTGTTGCCTTTCGATTGAGCATGGTTGGAACCTCCACTTTTGAGCAAAAGGTGTGCTGAATCTGCCAAACAGGTAACCCATATATTGGTGTACCTTGGTTTGGTATACGTCAAGGCTCAAAGCAACGGTTTTGATACGAAATATGCTGTTTGTCGGCAGTGAAGGGGTCTAGATGTAGAGGTCGACAAAGCGCTTGATGAGGGTCGTGCTTTCGGGGCCGGGGAAGCAGCGGCGGCGTGCGTCGGCCTCAGCTTCCTCGACGGGGGTGTCGGGGTCGCTGTAGTTGCGCAGGTAGTTGAGCCAGCGCTCCAGGTTGTCCAGGTAGGACAGTTCGGGGTGGAACTGGGCGGTGACGATGGGGGCATCGCCAAGGCGCGTGGCCTGGACGGCGCAGAGCTGGCTTGAGGCCATGTTGGTGAAGGCGTCCGGCAAGACCGTCACCCGGTCCAGGTGCCCAAAGTGGGCGTTGAAGACCTGGGGCAGGATGCCAAAGAGCGGGTCGGCCTGCCCGTCCTCATTGAGGGTCAACTCGTAGGTCCCCACCTCGGAGTGCTCCGGGTCGCGGCGAAGCTCACCGCCGAGCGCCTGGATGAGCGCTTGATGGCCAAAACAGGACGCAAAACAGGGCATGCGGCGCTGGGCGATCTGACGCAGCAGCGCCAACATGGGCTCGTGCCAGTCAAAACCCCCCACCACGACCGAAAAATCACCGCTGCCGCCGATCATCACCGCTTGGCAGCCCTCCAGTGCCTCCAGCGAGAGGTCCTGGCAGGTCATGTTGATGGGTTTGAAGGCCTTGTAGGGCAGGTGGGCGCGCTGGGCAAAGCACTGGTGCTCGTGCTCCAGCATGGGATCGCCAGCGACGCGGGCTTGGAGCAGCGCGATCTGATTTGTGGGCGTGGTCATGGTCGGCCTCCAGGCGGGAGTGCGGGTTCTGACGGGTCTGCTACACGATCTGAGCGTTTTTTCCAAGGACGCAGAGATTCTTGACGCGGCCTCAGAGGGAAGAAAGGCTGGGGGTGTGTGTTCTAATCTCTTGAAGGAGCCACAACCCAACGAGGCGCCACTGCATGATCATCGCACACCTATCCGACATTCACATTTCGCGCTACGGCGCTCAGCTTATCCAGATGCGCGGGCCCGCCAAAGAGGCGCGCGGCAACCATTGGGAGGAGGTCGAGGACATCGACGGCTGGAAGCTGGAGGCGCGTCGGGCCGAGAGCACCCGGTTTACGTGGAAAGACCGCCTGAGGCTAGTGGATCCGTACGGGACGGTGCACAAGGAGTTGAAGGTCTCACGCGATGAGCTCGAAAACGGGCTTTTTGAGTTGATGTCGCTCCAACGCCGCGTGTCCCGATTCAGTGCCAGCGCGCTGGCGGCCGACTTTCCCACCGCCGAGCAGACCGAGGCGATGCTTCAGGAGGCGCCCGACAACGCCAACGTGCGTTTTTGCGCCGTGGCCCACCAGTTGCGCGCCGACAACCCGGACGTGTTGCTCTTGACGGGCGATTTGACCGATGACGCGGTGGGTTTTGAGTTGATAGAGGCCGGCTTCAAGCCCTTTGTTGAAGGTGGGCGGCTGATCGCCATCCCCGGAAACCACGACATTTATCCGTCGCCGCCGTTGATCACCTCGGCCGCTGAGCGGCGCGACGAGTTGGAGAAGCGTCGCTTGTGGGGGGCTTTTGCACGGCGCATTGGGGTGCAGGCGGGCGGCTGCTTTGTGCGTGAGTTGGGCGAGGGGGTGCAGTTGATCTGTTTGGACAGCGCCCATCCGCCTCGGATTCCTGGCAGCGCTTCAGGGTTGGTGCAGCCGCATGAGTTGCATCAACTTGCTGGGGAGTTGGACACGATGGCGTCGGGGCCGGGTGTGCTTCGGATTGCGTGTCTGCACCACCACATCGCCAATTTGCCCAGGACGGTCTTTGGTTCGGCGCCGATTCAGGCCGGGATGAAGCTGCGCAACGCGCCCCAGGTGCTGGAGATGCTCAAGGAGTTTGGGGTTGAGGCGGTGCTCAACGGCCACCGGCACATTGGGTTTCGGTTTAAGCCCTCAGGCGAGCCGCTCTTTATCAGCGCGCCCTCGACGACGCAGGGGTGCAAGTCGGGGCAGGCGCCGTTTTATTGGCGTTTGGAGGTCAGTGGGGAAGGGTTGGGGAACATCCGAGAGGTGCCGATCGCGCTTTTGCAGGAGCCGACCGAGGCGTTGACCGCCTGAACTTTTCTCACTGGGGGCTGCCGCCCCCTTATGCCCCCGTTTTTTGGTGGCCAAACGTGCGCTGCGATGGTTTGGAATGTTGTTGATGGGGGCTGCGCGCCCCCACACCCCCCGCGCTCCCTGGACCCGCTATTTTTTGCGGTTTTGGGTGCTGGCTTCCCAGAGCAGGAAGCCCACGGCGCAGCAGACCACCACGATGGAGATGCCCGTCCAGCCAAGCGCCCACACCACGGGGGGCAGGGCGTAGTGCTTGGCCATGTTGACGGCGTCGGTGTGGGCCGGCGAGAAGGTCGATAGGCCCACAAGGTGCATGACGTCGTGGAGGGCGTCGAGGCTGACCTGGATGCCCAGGAAGGCCGCCGCCAGCTTGGAGACGTCGCCGCCGGTGTAGCGCGCCGCCGCCAGGAGTAGCGCGCCGCTGCCCAGGCCCAACACCCAGGTCAACAAGCCGCCGCCAAACCACAAGAACGCCGCCGTGGCGCCCAGCGCGCCCAGCGCCGCCATGCCAAAGAGGCCCCGGCTGATGCCGCCGTAGCGGGTGTTGGTGGCCATGGCCCCAAAGCCGATCGTCGCGGCCGCGCCCAGCAAGCTTGGCAGCAGTGCCCCGCGCCCGGCGTAGAGCGCCGTCATCAAGACCACCTCGGCGCCGGTGATCCCCAGCGCCCAGCGCGCTGAAGACTCTTTGCGGGCGCTGAGCAGCATCCAGGCGCCAAAGAGCGTCGTGCCCAGATAACCCGCCGAAGAGATCGCGAAGCGCCACCCGCCCGAGGTGTACGTCACCCCGGAGCCGTTGGGAAAGACCGCCAGGTGGTGGACGTCGCCAAAGGTCAGCAGCGCGGCCAGCGCGTGGCCGGTTTCATGGATGAAGGTCGAAAAAAGCCGCAGCGGGTAGGTGATCAGGCCCGCCAGGGGCAAAAAGGACAGCCCAAAGGTCAGCAGCGCCGCCGCCACCACCACCAGCAAGGTCGTGGTCGGGTTGGCGCGCTCTTTTAAGTGTGATTCGTCGTGATTCATCAAAGGTCGCGGTGCCTCGTGTTGCTGTGGAAGCCTCAGGCCGCCTGGCAGCGCCTGGGTGACTCGCCTCTGGATTCGATGTGTGAATGCGACAGAGGGGGTGTGAACACGAAGTTAATCATTCTGGCGCCGCGCGCACGTGAAACCGCCCCAAACTCGCCATGGGGCGGACTGACACGCCCTATTCAGGCAGCTCGCCGAGCTTGACCTCGATGTCCTTGGACTTGCCGTCGCGGAAGATGGTGAAGGTGGTTTTGACCCCGACGCCTTCGAGCGCCACGATGTTGCGCAGACGGCTGGAGGAGTCGACCTTCTTGCCGTTGATCTTCAGCACCACGTCGCCCTCTTTGATGCCAGCGGCGGCGGCGGGGCTGTTGTCCATGACGCTGCGGACCAGGACGCCGCGCGCATCTTTCATGCCTTGCTCGCGGGCGATGGCGGGGGTGACGTCCTCAATCCGGATGCCCAGCCAACCACGGCGCACGCGGCCATTCTTGACCAGCTCGTCCATGATGGTGCGCACCATGTTGCTGGGGATCGAGAACCCAATGCCCTGGTACCCACCCGAGCGAGACAAGATGGCCGTGTTGATCCCCACCAGCTCGCCGCGCATGTTGACCAACGCGCCGCCCGAGTTGCCGGGGTTGATGGCGGCGTCGGTCTGAATGAAGTCCTCGTAATCAACGATGCCGACGTTGGCGCGCCCCGTCGCCGAGACGATCCCCAGCGTCACCGACCCCGACAGGCCAAAGGGGTTGCCGATGGCCAAGACAAACTCGCCCAGGCGCAGGCGACCCGAGTCGCCAAACTTCATGGGTTTGAGTTTTTTGACGTTGCCTTCCAGACGCAGGACCGCCAGATCGCTCTTGGGATCGGTGCCGACGATCTCGGCGTCAAACTTGCGACCATCGGAGAGCGAGACGATGACCTCTGAGGCGTTTTCAATGACGTGGTTGTTGGTCAGCACCAGGCCTTTTTTGTCCACGATCACGCCCGAGCCCAGTCCCTGGGGACCAGAGGGGCCGCGTCGCCTGGCCCGACCCATGGTGGTGATGTGCACCACGGACTCGATGCCGCGCTCGGCAATGCCGCTGAGCGCCGTGGCGTCATCCACGGGGCGCTGCGCGTGGGCCTGAGAGAGCAGGGACCATGAAGGGCCGCTGTCTTCCTCTTCTCCGCCGCTGCCGCAGGCCATCGCCATGACCGTCAACATCGCCACCAGACCAAGCCGCCAGCCTTTTGCCCCGATCGCTCCCATCGTTCCTCTCTCCAGCATCTTGTGTGTGCCCATATCGTCGTCTTTTGGATCCTCATTGTGACCGTTTGGCTGCGTCACCGCGCCGTCAGGCGTTGCCGAGCGCAGCGGATGTGTTCCCGCGCGCAGTCTTTGGGCCAGTCGATGGATCAGATGGGCCAACAACGTCCTTGGTTGATGATGCCCGTTGGCTGGTTCACCGGCAAGACACGGCCCAAAGGCGAGCCTGAAGGTCTGATCATATCAATGCGCACGAAAGCGCTTTTGTTCCACGCAATCTTTCAATGATTTTGGCGTTGGCCGCGCGGCTCGGGCCTCGCGCTTGCAGAGTGTTGGCTGGGATGGGCGTTTGAGCAACAGATCAGTCGAGGTAGCCCCAGCGTTTTTCGGGGATGTTGTAGGTGGATCGACCAAAGAGGCAGAGCGAGGTCCAAAGGAGGGTGGGACCGTTTGGTTTTTCGGACGTGAGGTTGCTGGGTGGGTGGTATGTGTAGGCGAAGGGGAAGAGGATGCCTGCGGGAGGGATAAAGGTGATGTACTCGGGGGTCAACGCGCCGAGGTCGGCGGGGTAGTGGCCCTTGTCTTCTTCAAAGGCGACGACGGCATCGGCGATGTGCAGCGCGTTGTGCTCTCCAATCCACCGATTGGCCACGCAAGCGGTGAAGATGCAGAGCATGGCCAGGATGTAGGTGAAGAAGAGGCCGGATTTGAGTCTGGCGACGGGGACGTTTTTGCGCAGAAAGAGGGCTTGAGGACCATACCAGAGGGCGTTTAAGGCCAGGACAAAGGTGCCCATGAAGGGCAGGCCGATCATGAGGACATCAAAGGCAAAGGCACCCCAGACACGTTTGGGGATCTTCTTTGGCCAGAAGGGGCCATGGTTGGGGGAGGTAATGCGTTGGTTTTGTTCGGCCTGATCCACTGCGCAGCGTCCTCGCTCGTCCTTGCCTCTCCTGGGTGCTCTCTTGTTTATGCATCGCGTGTGGAGGGGGCAAGGCGAGCGTGTCGGCGAATGGCGTGCAGACCCAGCAGGAGCAGCAAGAAGACGGGATCGGGCGTGCGTTTGAGGGGCGTTGCTGAGCACGAGGCGTCTTCAACGGGGTCGAATATGCGGATTCTGGTGGATTCGCCCACGTTCCCGGCGGCGTCCACGGGGGATATTTCGAGCGTAAAGTCGATGGTGGTCTGGGTTTCCGGGCCAGGTTCCGCCCAGTTGAAGACAAAGGATATCTCTGGGGTGTCGAAAATCTTTGGGATGCCAAAAGGCCCCATCGATTTGGGGTTGAAGTCGTTTGGCAGCACCCCATCCACGACTTCTACGATGTATCCCTGATCCTCTGGGGCTGTGTGTTCATCGAAGCCGGGGGTGATCTCCAAGACGGCGGACCCTCCGTCGCAAGTGTTGAAACTCCTCTCGCCACATCCGTGCTCGATGGGGCCTGTGGCCCGGGTTATGGAGACTTTGATGTCTTCAATGGGGGCAGGGGGCGTGTCATCAACGTCCAGGAGCGCTTCCTGAATTTGATGGGGTGGGTGTCCAATTCTTGAGCATCCCCATCCATCGAGCGACCACAGCCCTGCAACGGCAAAAGCCGTGGATGCGAGGGCCAGTTTTGGGAGTTGGTGGGTCATTCAATGGGCCTTGGTTCACAGGCATTGGTGTGTCGTTGAAGAGCGCGACTTCAAGGAAGTGCCAAAGAGGAGGTTATTTGGGTTTGCCTGAGGTCTCAATGATGGCCTTGAACCGTTTTGGGTCGGAGAGCTTGTAGACCGGGACCATGGTTTTAGACAGGATCCGGGCGTGGCCGCTTTGCAGGTCGATGATGTAGATCTTTGACTCTTTGGGGTCTGGGTGCACGAGCCGCAGTTTTTGCATCTCGACAAAGTCGATCTGGTCGGAGCGTTTGGCGACCACCGGCGAGTTTTCAAGGATGGCCAGAGCTTCTTTTAAGGCCGCAGGCTCGGTCAAGACGGTGTCGTCAAAGCCGTCGCCAAGCTCCATGGACGTAAATGCGGGGTGGTTGTTGGGGAGCATGGTGGTGCGGGGACTTTTGGCGGCGCAGGCCATCAGGCCGAGGGCCACGCAGAGCGCAGTGATGAGTGGTTTCATGGATGTCTCAGGCTGGGCAAAACGATCTTGTGGGGTTTTGTGTGGGCTGGCTTCAAAACGTTTGTGGGCAGCGAACGCAGGCGTCCGAGCTTCAGGTATGGTTTGGTATTGGAGCAGTGAAACGCAAGGGGAAGGTGTGGGCAGAACAACGGTGCCGCACCAACATCGACATGAGCGCTCATGTCGATGTTGGTGGTTTGCGCATGGTTCACTCCTCATAGCCCAGGAATAGGCAGTGCTCCAAGCGAAATGCATTGACCATTTCTTGGGTATCTCCTTTCAACTCCAGGCTGTTGTCCATGTCGGCGTTGTAGGGATCCCACCGAACTCCCTCAATAGACGGATTGCCTGTTTTTACAAAAGACATCCACAAATCAATCATGAGTTCGCTGAGAGCTTGGTCCTCTTCGGTGGCAGTAAAGGTGGCGTCAGGCAACGGGGTGAAGAAGTGGTCAAGAGTACCAAGGGTGTAGGTGACCTGTGAACCGTTAAAAACTCCCAGGTTCACGTCACGTCCGTATTGTGTTTCGTGGTTGAAGTTGTAGAGCCAGGTGGGGTTACCGTTGTTTGTGTGTTGGGTGGCGATGGCCTTGTTTCGGCAGTTGAAATTCAAGTCGCTAAAAATTGCTGAGTAAGCCCGATAATAGTCGCCATCGTATTGATTGTATAGCTCAATGCCTTCGGTTCGATCTCCGAAAAATTCTATGAGTTCTTCGAAATCGTTGCGAGTGGTGTTTCTAGAGGTGTACCGGGTGTGTTCATCAAGGTTGGAGCCCATCAGCAGGGGAACATTGTGCATTTTGTTGTCCACAAGCGCTTGTATTGGGCTTGTGGTCAAAAAGTGTCCATCAACGACTGGACCAAATGGGAAGAAGCTGTCATTGGAATAATCACTGAGTTCATTGAATGCGGCACGCAGATCTTCCACAGAGGCATTGCGCATGCAATCCACTGAGTTTGGTTCGTTGCCGCAACCAACCTCATGTGAGAAATCGTATCCAAAATTTTCCAGCCTGAGTTTTTCATCCTCTTTGTAGAATTCGGAGAAGAGGGTGCTGCTGGAAAGGCAGTTTCCGCTCTCCATCAATGCCTGATGAAATAGCCCTTCTGCCAGCGGCGAGGCCATCAGAGTGCATACGCTGGTGGCTCCACCATCCCAGCCGCCTATGGTGACACGTTCTGGATCGCCACCAAATGATGCGATGTTGTCTTTAACCCAGCGCAATGCTGCGACCTGATCGAGCATGCCGTAGTTTCCATACCCCTCGCCTTCTGTGGCCAGATCTGGATGGCTGATAAATCCCAGCGCGCTCACGCGGTAGTTGAAAGAGACGACCACGACGCCTTCTTCTGCCCATTTGCGAGGATTGCGCATGTCAATGGTGGGGTCATTGAAGGCAAAATATCGGCCAGCAATACGGACCATGACAGGCAACTGGCCTTCGCGCGCTCCGCTTGGAGTCCAGATGTTGAGGTTAAGACAGTCTTCGGACTCGGGTGTATCTCCTTCGCCTGGCCCATTGCCCTGGTTTATGCAGACGGGGCCAAACTCCGACACATCAAGCACATCTTCATGGGTCGGCGCGGGACCTGGGGGCTTCCAGCGCATTTCACCAGAAGTATCTCCGGCAAAGGGCACACCCTTCCAGATCAATATCCCATTGTCTGCGACTCCCTCCACCGGACCTTCATTGGTTTCAACGAGCGTCTCTACCAAGGGTTCATCCGGTTCATCGGGGACATCTGGATCGTCATTTCCGTCGGGTTCGTTGTTGCCAGAGTCCTCCGCATCGGGCGCATCTGTTGCGTCCACTTCGTTGTTCACGTCTGTGTTGTTTTCTGCATTGTTTTGTCCCCCGCTTTGGCCGCATGCGGTCAAAGCCAATAGGGATAGCAAGGCAAGTAAAAGGATCTTGTTCATCAATCTACACTCCACCAAGAACCCATTCCAAGCACATGCAAGACGCATTTGTTGACTGCAAGAGTCATATGCCAGAGGTGCAGCGTTGGATGGTTGTGCCGACCTTCTTAGAGCAAGCCTATTCTTTGCTTGATGCCGACAGGGCAACTCGAAAGTGCAAAGACGATCTGGAAAATCTTATAAGGCACGCGTGTAAGAGGCTGTTGGCCTTGATAAATTCTTGGTTCTTTAGGGCATTTACCCAGAATCTGTTTGATTAGATTGATGCTGGAACATCTTATTAACTCTGACGGGAAAAGTCCATCACAAATCGTCGTTGGGGATGGGTTCGGTGGGGTTTGATGGGGGAAGTTCGGCGCCTGCGGGCGTCAACTGGCGCTCCAGAACCTGGGAGAGGCCAATGCCGCCGCCTTCCGAGAGGATGCGGGCGTACTCCTGGTCGAGCATCTCGGTGTAGACGTCGTTGCCAAAGCCCTGCTGGAAGATGCCGCCCTCGGGGATGGTCTCGCGCATGGTCTTGAGCAGGTGGGAGAGGAAGTAGGACTCGAACTGGTGGGCGGCGTCCTTGACGGCGCGCTCCTGATCAGAGCCCTCGGCGACCTCCTGGGCCTCTTTGAGGAAGGCGTCGAAGGCTGCCTTTTCACCCTTGGCGGTGGCTGCCGAGGCGCTCTCTCCCGGCAGCGCGCCGGGGGGTTTGGCCAGTGGGTTGATGCGCATGGCTTGTGGTCTCCTGTGGCCTGTGGGCGCGGGCTTTTGGGCCCTGTCTGACAATTGTCCCGTCGTTCGACGGCCCGATAATGCTGCTCTCGGACTCGGTCTATTGAATGACGATCTCGGCGTTGAGCGCCCCGGCGCTCTTGAGGGCCTGGAAGATGCTGGCCATATCCCGCGGCGAGACCCCCATGGCGTTGAGTGCCTGGGCCAGTTCGCCGATGGAGACGCCGCCGGGTAAAACGGTCAGCTTGCCGTCTTCTTCGGTGATCTCGATCTCGGTGTTGCGGTCGCGCTGGGTGGTGCCCAGGCTAAAGGGGTAGGGCTGGCTGGTGTCGACCTGCTCGCGGATCTCGATGGAGAGTGCGCCGTGGCTGATGGCCACTGTGCTGACGGTGACCTCCTGGCCGATGACCACGGTGCCTTCGCGGATGTTGATGACCACGCGCGCCTTGCGGTCGGGCTCGATGTCGATCCGCTCGATGGAGGCGATGAAGTCCGCCGCGCGGCCCTTGTAGGCGGTCGGGACCTGGACTTCGATGGTGCGGGCGTTGGAGACGCGCGCCACCTCGGCCCCCAGCGCCAGGTTGATGGCCGTGGCCGTGCGGCTGGCGGTGGTGAAGTCGGCCTCTTTGAGCGAGAGCGTGATCCGCTCGCGCTGGGCAAAGTCCGACTTCAACTCGCGCTCCACGATGGCCCCGTTGACGATCCGACCGGCGTTGAGAAAGCCCTTCTGGCTGCTGTCGCCGTTGATGGAGGCCCCCACACCCACGCTGCTCAGCGCCCCCTGGGCCACGGCGTAGACCTGCCCGTCCCCGGCGCTCAGCGCCGTCGAAAGCAAGGTCCCGCCCGCCAGACTCTTGGCGTCGCCGATGCTCGACACCTCGATGTCGAGCTTGTCTCCCGCGTTGGCAAACGCAGGCAGCTCGCCGGTGACAATGACCGCCGCCACGTTGCGCGCTATGAGCTGGGCCGGATCGACCCGAATGCCCATCTGGCTCAGAAGGTTGGCCACGGACTGCTCGGTAAAGCGCGTGCGACCATCCCCCGTCCCGTCAAGGCCGATGACGAGCCCGTAGCCCGACAACTGGTTGGGGCGCACGCCCTTGATGCTGGCCAGATCCTTGATCCGCACCGCCTCGGCCGGGCCGATGCTGCCAAAGAAGACCGCCAGGGCGGCCATCACGGTCATGATCCATTGTTGCCTGTTCATCGCCTGCGTCCCCCACCTGCCATTTCAGGTGACCTTGAGATAAGAAACCCACAAAATTCTGCCGCACCCGCACCGTTTTCGCACCCAGCACACTTCAGAACGGCCACATCCAGCCAAACCACCGCGACACCCAGCCCGGTTCGGTCGCCTCGCTGATGACGCCCTGGCCGGTAAACTCGACCTGGGCGTCGCTGATGAGGTTGCTGCTGATGGTGTTGTCCCCTTCGATGTCCACCTGGCGGATCACCCCGGAGATGTAGAAGTATTGCTCTTCGTTGTTGACCAGGATGGTCTTGGTCCCCTCAACAAAGAGGTGCCCGTTGGGCAGGACCTTGCGGACATAGGCGGTGACGGTGGCGTTGAGCGAGCCCTGGCGCCGCGTCGTCCCGTCGCCCCGGAAGGTGTACTCGGTGGCGGCGTTGATCAGCGGAGAGCCATCGATCCGCCCATTGAGGTCCTCCAGCTTGGACATCAGCCCCATGAAGGCGTCGATCCGCGCGTCCATCTCGGACTGCTTGGTCACCTCGGTGGCGGCGCTACCCGCGGCGCTGGAGCGCTCGATGATGCGGATCGTGACCACGTCGCACTCGCGGTACGCGCGCCAATCCACAAAGACCTTCTCGCGGCCCGGTGTATACAGGCTGCCGTCCTGGCGGATGGCCTCGGGTTCTGGGGTCTGGCAGGGCGACTCGTAGGTGCGCTGCCTGGCCTCGCGGGTGATCTCTCTGGGCCCCGCGCAGCCCCACAGGCTCACCAGGACCCCCACCACCACCAAAAAGAACCATCCGTTGACCATAAAGCCGTTCATCATTGCACCTGCACCTGCCCCGGCGCTTGCACCAGAGCTTTGATGACCTGCTGAGAGGCCGAGTTGGTCACTGGGATCCACTGGCCGCGGGTGCCATCGCGCATCGCTTCCCCACGCGCCGTGATCCGCAGGCCGCCGTTCTGATACACGATCGTCACCCGGTCGCCGCGCCGCACCAGCATGGGCGGCTTGACCATCCGGGCCTTGATCACCGCCCCGGGCTTGATCCGCGAGCGTGGTGCCTGACCCAGCGCGTCTTTGCACGACAGCGCCCCGCGCTCCAGCGGCCCCTGGACCTCCATCAAGTCGCCTTGTTCGATGCGCTGGTCGCGGGCCAGCTCGCCGGCGGCCTGACACAGCGGCCCTGTGACGCTGACGCGCGCCGACACGGTCCGCTCCTCGGCTTCGACCCCATCGACCACAAAGCGCACCGTGATCATCGACGCGCCCAAAGGCGGTTGACCATCGCGGGTGCGGGCGTCCACCACCACTTCGCCTGCGGGCAGGATCATCTCGCTGCGCCACTTGATCGGCTCCACCGCCACCTGATGGCCTTCGCCCCAGGCCTCGGCGGCCTCCTGGCTGATGGCCTCGTGGGCGCGGCGCGCCACATCGTCGGCGGCCAGCTTCTGACCTGTGCGGTGCACGGTCATCTTCTTGGGAAAGTGGATCTTGAGCTTGTCTTTGACGCCCGCCTGACGCAGCGCCGCCTCCACCGTAGAGCGAGACAGAGTCCGCGAGGACATGGGCCGAGGCGAGTTGCCCAGATCGATCTGACGCAGCCTGGTCTTGAGTTCGGCGTCGGAGACCCCTTCGATCCGCGCGACGTCGTCCAGCGTGATGCGCTCGGAGGCCACGCGGCTGTCGGCAAAGAAGGTCACCTGACCGGCGTTTGCCCCGGCAGCGTCGCCCATCCGCCCAGCGGTGCTGGCGGCGGCGCTGCTGAGTGTCGAGCGTTTCACGGCGTCAGACCACCTGGGCTGTGGTGCGCAGCATCTCGTCGGCTGCCTGGATCACCTTGGAGTTTGTTTCGTAGGAGCGCTGGGCGACGATCAAGTCGATCATCTCCTCGACCACCTTCACGTTGGAGCCCTCCAGGAAGCCCTGGATCACCGTCCCCAGGCCGTTTTCACCGGGGTTGCCGACGATCGGGTCGCCGCTGGTGGCCGTGGGGGCGTAGAGGTTGTGGCCCACGGAGCTGAGGCCCGCCGGGTTGGTGAAGCCCGCAAGCTGAATCTGGCCGATCTCAATCGCCTCGGCGCTCTGGCCCTGGGTCACGCTCACGCGGCCATCGGCGCCGATGCTCACGCTGGTGGCGTCTGGCGGAATGACGATCTCCGGGTCGATCGCAAAGCCGCTCGACGTCACCAGACGGCCTTCGCCGTCGGTCTTGAGGTTGCCCGCCCGCGTAAAGGCCACGTCTCCGCCGGGACGCACGACCTGAATGAAGCCTTCGCCCTCAATGGCGATGTCCAGTGGGTTGCCCGTCTGCTGAAAGTCGCCCTGGCTAAAGAGCTTGCTCGACGACGCCGCGCGGACGCCGTAGCCGACTTGCAAGCCGACCGGCGCCTGGGCGCCTTCACCGGCGGCGGCGCCGGGGGCTTTGAGGGTCTGGTAAAGCAGATCTTCAAAGTCGGCGCGCGATTTCTTGTAGCCAGTCGTGTTGACGTTGGCCAGGTTGTTGGAAATGTTGTCGATGCGGGTGGTTTGCGCTTCCATACCCGTGGCTGCGATGTTCAATGCTCTAAGCATGTGCTGGTCCTCCCTGGGATCAGATCCGCGCCACGTCCGTGGCAAGCCGGTTGTCGATGTCTTTGTATACTTTGATGGCTTTCTGGCTGGCTTCGAAGATGCGCGTGGTGCGGATCAACTCTGTCATCCCCCAGACCGCGTCCACGTTGGACTGCTCCACAAAGCCCTGGGCCACTTCGGTGTCGTTGTCCGGCACCGCCCCATTGCCTTCGTAGAAGCCGCCGCCAGCCGGGCGCACCGCGCCGGGGTCGTTGAAGCGCACCAGTTCGATCTGGCCCACCAACACGTCGTCGGCAAAGACGGCGCCGTCGGACTCGATGGACACGTAGGCCTGCTCAGGGACATTGATGTGGCCGCCGCCCACAGCCCGCAGCGGCGCGCCGCCCACTGAGAGGCGGCCCTGGTTGTCCAGGCTCAAGGTGCCGCGCCGCGTGTAGCGCGCGCCGCCGCCGACTTCGGCCACCATGAAGCCGTCGCCCTGCAATGCCACGTCCAGGTCGTTGCCCGTCTCGACCAACGCGCCCTGGCTCAGGTCCGTGCCCATGGTCGCCAGGTTCACGTCGCGCCGTGGGTCGCCGCCGGCCTGGGCTCCTTGGGCGCCCTGGGCCTTGGCCATCACGGCCTCAAACGAGGGTTTGACCGACTTGTAGCCAGGCGTGCTGACGTTGGCCAGGTTGTTGCTCAGCACATCCAGGTTGTGGTCCATCGCCACCGCGCCTGAGAGGGCTGTATAGATTCCGCTCATGGGTCCATCCCCGCTGCAATCGGCCCACACATCCGCCCCCACAGTGGGAAGCGGCCTGCGGCCTTGGCTCGCCCGTACGCCACATTTTCATCCAGAGTGTCTGGCTCTGGCTTTTGGCTTGACCCCACACATCGACATCTCCATCCGAGGACTTGAGCAAGTCTGTTATGCTGGGGGCGATTGTTGGGCTGATCCACACGATCATGCGGCGAGTCTTGAAGATGGAAGCAGGCTTGAGGTTCAGGGCGGTGCGGGTGCTGGCGGCGGCGATGGTTTTTTGCGCCGTGCTGCCCACGCTCCTGCTGGGCGCCATCGGCGCATCTCAGATCCGCGAAGAAGCCCGCGCCGAGTTTGTCCGGGGCGCGCTGGCGCTGGTGCGTGTGGTGGGGTTTGGCCTCGACACCACGCTCCAGGACGCGCGCCGTGTCCTTGAGGTCTGCGCCGCAGCCCCCGAAGTGCGCCAGTGGGAGGCGCGCAAGCCCGAGGCCAGAGCGCGCCTGATCGCCGCCGCCAGACGCTACGCGCTTTTTTCCAACATCTGGCTGCTCGACCCCAACGGCGAAGCCCGCTTTTCAACCCAGGACGACGCCGCGGCCCTCCAGGGATTCTCGCCGGAGCTGGCCGACAACTACGGCGGCTACGTCTCCGATGTCTACCGGGTGGGGGCCCGGCAAACCCCTCACATCTTCATTGTCGTGGAGGTCCGCGACGACGCCCTGCAAAAGCGCGGCTTTCTGGCCGCCGAGATCGATCTGTCGCGCCTGCACGCCGGCCTTGAGTCCGCCATGGGCAGCGACGGTCCCCGAGACGGCCAGCAGTTGTTGATCGTCGACAGCCGAGGGCGCCCCATCTACCCACCCTCGCAATGGTCCCAGCGCAGCCTCCGGCAGACCAACCCCGCTGTGGACGGCGCGCTGTCTTCACTCAAAGAAGGCGTGGTCGAATACCAGGACGCCCAGGATGAAGACTGGATCGCCGTCTACAAGTCCATGGTCAGCTACAACCGGCACCGAGGGGTGCGCTGGGGCGTGGTCCTGGGGCAACCCACCTCGGTCGCCTTTGCCCAGGCCGAGCGCGCCGTGTGGCAAACCGCGGGTGTGGCCGCGGCCATGCTCATCCTGGCGCTCCTGGTCGCCATCTGGTTGGCTCGCCGTCTTGCCGGACCCTTGAGCGAACTGGCCCAATACGCCCGCCAACTGGGACAACGCGGCGCCCACCGCAGCCCCGAACCCGATCGGCCCTTGAGAATGCGCGCCGACGAAATCGGTGCGCTGGCCAGAGCGCTCGGCTCCATGCGCGATGATCTCCTGGAGCAGCGCCAGGAGTTGGAGCGCCGCCACGAAGCGCTGCGCAGCGCCGAGCGCCTCTCCAGCGTTGGCCTCCTGGCCGCAGGGGTCGCCCACGAGATCAACAACCCCCTGACCACCATCCTGGGTTACAGCGAACTGCTCCACGAAGACGCCCCGGATGATCACCCCGACAAAGAGCCTCTGGCGCTGATCGCCTCCGAGGCCGAGCGCGTCCGAGAGATCGTCCGGGGCCTGCTCGACCTCTCCAGGCGCCGTCAACACAAAGTTGGCCTGGACGTGCGCGAAGTCATCCAACGCGCCGAGGCGCTGGCCCGCGCAGGCCTGCCCATGGGCAAGATCAAGGTGACGCTGGCGCTGCCTGCCGAGCCCGTGGAGGTCTGCGCCGAGCGCCAGGCGCTGCTCCAGGTCTGGATGAACCTCATCTCCAACGCCGTCGATGCGCTTGAGGGTGTCCCCGATGCCGTTTTGGAGCTTGGTGTGGCTGTCGAGGCGAGCAGAATCCGCCTGTGGATCCGCGACAACGGCCATGGCATGACCGACGAGGTCCAATCCCAACTCTTTGAGCCCTTTTTCACCACCAAAGACGCCGGCAAAGGCACTGGTCTGGGCATGGCCATCTCTCGATCGATCATCGATGACCACTCCGGACAGGTTCATGTCACCTCAAAACCCGATCAAGGCACCCTGATCGAGATCTTCCTGCCCAACACCACCCCCGAATGCGCCCCATGACCCCACTGCGCGCTCGTCTGGAGCGCCTCTTCCCCGCGCTGACCCCCTTTGGACCCATCCAACCGCTGGCCAGAGGCTGGCAGAGCGCCGTCTACGAATCCCAATCCGGCTGGATCATCCGCGTCGGCCTCGATGCCCACGCTCAAACCGGCTACGCGCGCCAATGGCAAGCCCTTAAACACCTCTCTTCACACCTGACGCTCCCCATTCCCATCCCTGCAGCCTTCAAGCACACCGCCCCAGGCTTTGAACACGGCGTCATCATCCACCCAAAGCTCCCCGGCACCCCCGTTCCCTGGGGGATGGGCCCCAAACCATGGTTCGAAGACGCTCTGAAAGGCTTTTTGCGCCAGCTTCGGGCCATCGACACCGCCCAGGCGCTGCAATACGGCCTCCAACCCCACACCATCACCGCATCCAGGCTGTCAAAGCTGCGTCAAAACCTCCACACAACCCTCAGACACCACCTCTCCAACGTCCAATGGGCCTCCATAGAGCGCTGGTGGGGCAGCATTCTGGTCGATGGACGCCTCCAAAGCTTCCGTCCCACCGTCATCCACGGCGATCTATGGACCGGGAACCTCCTGATGGAAGCGTCATACCCCAGGTTGTGCGGCGTCATCGACTTTGGAGAGGTCGCCGTGGGCGATCCAGCCATCGATCTGGCCATCCAACGCTACATCGACGGCGATTTTGCCCAGCGCTTGCTGCACGACGCCCAAAACGAACGCCCATGGGACATCCATTTAAAGCATCGCACCGATCATCATTGGGATTTAAGGGAGCTGTGGGGCTTGGAGACTGCGCTGGAACGCGCCGACATGGAAGAAGCGCTGCAATCCATCGACAAATTGCGCGCCTGGGGACTGATCAGCCGCCTCTAAGACGAAGGGCGTGCCTTCAAAAGGCAGAACGCAGCAGTGTGGCCAGCGACGCGAGGCTGCGACGCCGCAAAAAGGGTCTGTTCAGGGCAAGAGTCAGCGCACAGGGCGCATGCACGCCATTAAATAGGGCCGAAAACGTTCCAGCTCAGGCGTCCGCATGCCCTTCACACGCGCCATCTCATCAAAAGAGCGCAGTTTGACCGCCTCCCAGTAGTACGGCTGCAGCTCAAAGGCCCGAACCTCATCCTGGTTCATCGGCCCGCCCTGTTCCCCAAGGCGCTGACGCGACGCCTCGGTCAATTCCTCCACATAAGACGGGCTCGTGGCGCACAGATAGCGCTTGGCCGCCACATGCAACCGCACCGGCTCCACCACCGAGTCCATAAACCGCTCCCGAAGCCACTGGGCCGCCATGGCCTCATGCATGTCTTCGTCCTCGGAGTCCTCCGGCGGCGGTGTCTCTCTTTGGAAAAGTTGACCCAGATCATGCAGCAACGCCGCCGCAATCAAATGCTCCGGCGCCTCGTGCTGAATCGCAAACGCCGCAGCCTGCAGCAAATGCGCCTGGAGGCTGATGCCCGCGTCATACTCGACGTCCTGACACCGCCGCAAACAATCAAACGTATCCCGGATAATGTCTTGATGCATGGTCTAAAGAAAAGGCAATGCCCAAAACCCGCTCCAAGCCCACCCATCACACACCGACAGGCAACCCTCACAAGCTTCGAGACCGCGAACCACCCTCTATCGCTCTACACTTCCAAGCGGCCCCAAACACCGTGTCAAAACCCTCAACACAATCCCCAAAACCACTCAAACCACATCCCTGGAGTTCCCAAAACCATAACCACCCATGCCCTGAAGGGCAAGCTCCCTCGCGGGGCGAGGGAGCGGTTCGCTTGCTGGCGCTGCGCTTTTGGTTCGCGGCGCCGGCGCTACGCTTGGCTTGCTTTTGGTTCGGTCGCCGGCGCTTCGCTTGGCTTCCTTGTGGTTCGTTCGCTTCGCTCACTTATGGCATTTGTGATGGGTTGGGTTCTTGGCTTCGCCGGTACGAGCCTGGCATTGAGACAGACCTTGGTCAGGCTGGCGAGGG
>CAKZKQ010000160.1 GCA_937123825.1 uncultured Pseudomonadota bacterium | reverse complement strand
TGAAGACCGAGGGCGACTTTGTGGCCGAAGATGCCCTCTTCATCCAGCTGCGCAGTCTGGCCAGCGCCAAGGTTCAGACCAAGGACACCACCGTCAAAATGCTGGCCAGCGCCACCGAACGGCGCATGCTCCACACCCCTGCCCGACTCTTTGAGAGCACCCTCAAATGGTCCTCAGACACCCGCAAGGTCACCACCACGGCGGGCGACTTTGAAGTCCACGAAGCCACCTGGAAGCGCGCCTCCCGCAGCACCTGCACCGCCCAGATCGAAGCCCCCTACCCCCACCGCATCATCGGCTGGACCTGCACCGACGGCGAAAAGGCCACCCTCACCGGCTCCGCTCGCCTTGCCTACTGGGGCACCCACAACCAGGGCGACGAAAGCCTCCTTAAAGAGCTTGGCCTCAAGCCCCTCAACTTCAAAGGCGGTCTGGACTGACCCCCTTCTTCCACCCCTCCCCCCGAAAAACCCACTTCAAACTCAAAAGAGGGCTTGCCTGGAGCCCTCACCGGACACACATAAGCTTTCCTTTTAAAGAAATGCTCCGCGGCGCCACCGCACGACGCATCGCCCACGCGCCTTGCCAGCCCATGTGTCCCATGAAGAAAGACAACACCTCACGCCAGGACATTTTCGACAAGGCCAACGCCCTGACGCCCAAACCCATCGCCTTTGAAGCCCTTTGGGATGGGGACACCATCGGGTGGCATATTCTCTTCAACGCCATCACAGCAGACCACTGTGTCCACTGGCTGGGCATGCTCTCGGGTGGCGGAGACATTCGGGTCTTTCAAGGCGAAGTCCCTCCATGGCCAGAAGCCCTCAGGGCCAACGCGATTGGCCAGGAGCTTGCCTTGCGCTTCAACGTCCAGTTCCACTTCCCTTCACCCAATCGTCCCGAGCTGTCTTGCCCCTCATGGTTGGAGCGCCATAAGGCTTTTTCGTGCCGCCAGTGCAGCATCTCGCTGCTGCGCAGTTCTCCAGAAGAGTTCAAAGATGACCTCTGCGACCACTGCGAGAGCCTCGAAAGGCAAAAACAACGCGAAGCGCAGTGGACACCAGAGCAACGCTCAGGGCCTCGATGCAGCGTATGCAGTGCGCCCGCAACAACCCAATTCCCGCCCAAGGCAAGCGTGTTGGGTTATGGGCCGGCTTGCGCCACGTGTACGGACAAATACACATGTCACGTCTGCAAAAGATGTGACGATGTGACCATAAGCCTGGAGTACATGGCCCCCGACCAGCCCTGTGACCAGTGCGCGCTCCAAGAGGCCATCGAAGGGCTCTCCCAAAGCCAACTGGACATCATCTACAAGACCACCAACAAGCGCCATCAAATCGGGCTTGTTGGAGAGATGTTGGGCATTGACTTCATCCAAGCCATCGGCGTGCTCGAACGATTGATTCAGACCAAACCCAACGACACCACCTGATGCCACCAAACACACCGACAACGCCTTCTTTTGATGGCTCAGACGACCCGACAACGAGACGCTCATGACGCCCTTTCAAAACTGTACACTCACCCCAACCTCGGAGGCATTTGATGCACCTGGACAAACTCATCCTCATCGACCAGTCGGAAGCGCTCTGTGACGCATGGGAAGAGGTCTTTGACGGCGACAACCGCGTCGAGGTCCACTGCGGAGACTTCTTTGCTCGCCCCGCCGACGCCATGCTCAGCCCCGCCAACAGCTTTGGCATCATGGACGGGGGCCTGGACCTGGCCATTCGTGATGAACTGGGCTTTGGCGTGGAGAAAAGGGTCCAGCAGGTCATCCTTGAGTCCTACTTTGGCGAGCTCCCCGTTGGCGCGGCCATCGTCGTCCCCACCGGGCAAAAGCGCTGGCCTCACCTTGTCTCGGCGCCCACCATGCGGATCCCGGAGCCGGTCCCGTACAGCCTCAATGCCTATTTGGCCTTTCGGGCCGCGCTGGTGGCCATCTGGCGGCACAATCAAAACCGGGAAGACCAACACACCATCAAGAGCATGGTCGTTCCGGGACTGGCCACCGGCATTGGGCGTATGAGCCCGCGCCGCTGCGCCGGTCAAATGAGGGTGGCCTGGAGACAATTCAGGGGCGGCCCCCGCATCCCCTCCTTTGACATGATCCACAAGGTCCACCGCGCCCTCTCCAAAGCGCAGTAAACCTTTGCCAAAGCAGTACTGGCGCAGCACACAATAGCTGCGCCACCCATCACCAAGACACACAGAGATGAAGTTGAAACATGTCGCGGTCACCCAAAACAGCGAGGGAGAAACTCCCGTTCCCTCGGTATGGCGTCCCACACTGCGCGCCATTGTCGACGCGCTCGTTGCACAAGACCATGCACTGACCCGTACCATCCCCGATGTGCTTCCCGTAAGCCCAAAAACCGCCAAACACATCCAGGAGTACATCAACGATTACGGCGAAACGTTGATCCCACTTCCTGAAAACACCTGGAAGACCTCTTGCTGCGTCTGGGCAGACCCCCATTGGGATGTCTTTGTGGACCTCTACACAGAGGGCGAAGGGCAAAGCGACATGGTCCTACAAGTCAAAGTGCACCCAGCCACCAACGGGTTCACCCACGAAGTCCACATGGTGTATGTCCCCTGAGTAAAACCACAGTGACGCCCCAAAGCGCTCTCGCAGTTCTACAAAGGCAAACCCGTGACCGAGGAAAGCAGGCAATGTTGCGAGCAGAAACAGTGGTCCGCCGAGAGAATCAACGGGGGCAGTTGTAGCCGACCCATCCCCCTTCAAGGGTGATGCCCAGATGGTTGGCGACCACGCGCTCGCTGCCGTCGCTGGGGACGTTGGACAGACCGTGGGCGTGGGTCCAGAGGGTGGTGGAGCCGCCGCCGTCAAGCCGCACGGCGGACCAGGTGTCGGGGAAAGCCTGAGCAAAGGCCTGGGCAAAGCCGTTGACGCTCATGCCCGCCGAGCCGCTGCCCTTGTCCACGGTCAAGAGGTAGAGCGTGCGACGGTCTTCGGGGAAACCCAGCCCTGTCCGGGCTGCCGTGCCCGTGGGCGTGGTGCTTTGAACCTGCCCGGCCCGAATCATGACAAAATCGTGGGAGACGGCCTCTTCGACCCAGGGGGTGAGCCCCTGAACCGGGCCGTCATAGGCCACCTCAGAGTACCAGGACTGTCCCTCTCCAAAGGCCACAAAGCCCCGGATGCCCGTGTTGGATGCCCCTGGCCACTGAGCCCCACCACCAAAGGCCGCGCCTGACGGGACCGAGGGGTTTCCCGGCACAAAAAAGCCGCCATTGACCGCTGCCAGCGTCCACCGCTGCGAAGACGCCCACGCCGAGGTGCGTTGGCGGCGGTTTTCATGGCGCGTGGCGTTGATCCGGATGGAGGCATCACAAAGATCAACCCGCAGCGCCCGAAACCGCTGCCCGCCAGACACCCACCGGCGCAGCGCCACCCCCCGATGCACTGGCTCCCACACATCCGGCTCGCCGCACGCCACCGTGGCCTCACGGACAAAAGATGTGTCCGTGTCGGCTTCGTCGGGACAAATGAAATAATCGCGCGTCCCGCCCACCGGGCAATTGTCCCTCAAAATGACCTCGCCGGGGCAAAAAAGCTGCCCAGCCTCATCGCCGCTTCTGGCCACACACGCATCCTCATCAATGGCCGTAAAAGAAGTGTCATCGGGGGCATCGGCGCCATTGCAACGCCAGGTCACCCGAGCGCGGCCACCGGCGACAGGCCAACACGAGCGCGTGATCGTTTGCCCGGGACACACCCGCGTCCCTGCACCGGGATCCGACGTGGTCGTGCACCCATATACGCGCGACTGCACCGCCCACTGTCCCTGCCCATTGCAGACCAGCACCGTATCATTGCCCCCTTCATCACAAGTCTCGGTGCGCGTCTCCCCCTGACATGCACCACCGTCACACGTCACCGAAGGATCATCGCCAGCCCATGGACCAAAGCTCCCTTCAACACACCTGCGCGTCTGCTCATAATCCACGCACAGCCCCTGGATCGTACGACGCTCGACCTGTCCCTGCTCACATTCGGGCGGCGGTCCCATGTCTGGCGCCTGAGCATCGGGTGGCGCTGCGTCCATGAACACGTCTTCAGACAAAACATCTGGCGACGGCTCCATCGCGTCTTCGGGCGTCACATCCACCAAACCAGCGTCATCCGCAGAAGCGTCGCCAAGAGCATCACCCACCGCGTCCTGCGGCACCTGGGCGTCCTGCTGCGAGGTGTCCTGGGCTCCTTGCGGCACATCCTCACCACCGATGTCTTCCAACACATCGCCCGGCAGACCGCCATCGCCCTCATCCACGGGCGTCCCTTCAGACTCAGGGGCACGATCGGCGGCCTGACAGCTTGCCAGGACCATCACACCCGCACACAACCACCGCCAAGGCCAACCACCCGACATACCCAACACCCCATGGAAGAATTCAGACCGATCCTATCGTGTTTGCCCCCAAGACTCCACATCAACAACTTCGGGCAACCTCCGCCCCAAACCAGCGCCCGCAGGACACACGCAAAAGCCCACGGTTTGTGGGAAGGGATGCTCTGTGACATATGTTGACGATGCACAACGAGAACTGCACCCCCTGGCCCACTGCGCATGGCACCCTCTTCCCCCGCCGCCAGACGCCTGGACCCAGATCTCACACAAGGACTCCCCTTGAACCCGACTCAAGAGAACCCCGGAGCGACCCCACACAAGACCTTTGTTCAACAAGAGCGCTTTTGGCTGACCATCAGCGCCTTTTGCATCCTGCTTGCACCTGTCAGCTTCGTCCTGGCGCAACTGCCAGGCGGCGGCAGCGGGCTCAAAAGCGGCGCTGGCGAGGGCATTTTTGCGGCCGTCGTCATCGCCGCCTTTGTCTTTGGCCTCGTGACCCCCATCATGCTCTACCGACGCTACAAAGCACTTCAAAAGGCCATCAACGCCGCCAATGACCCCAGAAGTTGACCCCAAACAACAGCCAAACGCTCAAACGGCCCACCTCAAACCACACCCATGACCTCATCCATCATCGACGTCATCCGCCACAGCCACACCCCCGCATCTGTTTTGGGGCGCGGCATCCCGCGTTTTGAGCCCTGCGAACTGCATGACGCGCTGACATCGCTGCGCGAGCGCTTTGGCCACGACGCACACTTCCTCTACCCCGAAACCCTCTGCGCACTGTGGAACGCGCACCACCAGCACTTGCTCTGGCAGCCTTCAGCCCCCACCAGACCACTCAACACCAGGACCCCCAAAGACCAATGGGGGCTTGCCTTTGCGCGCAAAAAAGCAGTCCTGTGGCTCTACATGGACGGCATCCCTTTCCCAATGGAACTTTCAGTAGACTCGCCCCACACCCAGGAGGTCACGTTGGTCTTCAACGATCCCCACATGACCAACACGCACCTGAGTCTCTACGTAAGGGCACTGAAGGATGGCCTCAAGGAAGCAGGCGCCAACGAACCCGATTGGAGTTGGAAGGACGACGGAGAGGGAACATCCTACCCCACCCTCTACATTCAAGACATCAAAACATGCGCCCAGCAACTGGAGTCGCTGGTGCTCGGTGATGGGATCTATCGCTTGGATGAAGCCACCCAGACCCACCAACCCGGCCCACGCATCAAGGCCCTCGAAGCTCAAGATAAACAGGCGTTTGAAGCACGGTCCGCCAAGCGCTCAGCGTCCGAACACGAAGACGATCTGCCGTTTTAAACGTGCAAGGAGGCCCAATGGCATCGGACGACTTTCATGGCTGCAAGCTGGCCCTCATGGACGACAGCGCGCGCCTGCTAGTCTATCTAAGAGATGACAAGCCCGAAATCCGCTGCCCCAACATGTGGGATCTGCCAGGTGGCGGCCGAGAAAACAATGAATCCGCAGAAATCTGCGTACTCAGAGAACTCAAAGAGGAGTTTGATCTGACGATGACCCAGGAGCGCCTGCTCTACAAACGCCGATACCACCACCCAGATCGGGGGTACTCTTACTTCTTTGCAGGCACCATCTCCAAGACAGAAATCGGCGCCATTGCCTTTGGCGACGAAGGCCAGCACTGGACCATGATGGCGCTGGACGACTACTTCGCTCACCCGCAAGCCATCGAAAGCCACAAAATCCGGCTGCGAGACTGCCTCGACGCGCTTCGCAGCGGCGGTTTGACCATCAAACCCAACCCACACCCTTCATCAGGAGAATCATGATCGGATACGTCACCCTTGGCACCAACGACTTTGAACGGGCCATCGAGTTCTACGACGCGCTGCTTGCCACAGTCGGCGAAAATAGACTCTGGACCACAGAGTCCATGGCGGCCTGGGGCTCATCGCGGGAAGCCCCCGCGCTCTGCATCGCCAAACCCCACAACGGCGCCCCTGCCACTGTGGGCAATGGCGTCATGGTCGCCCTCAGGGTCAAGACCCGGGCGCAGGCAGACGCAATGCACGCCAAAGCACTTCAATTGGGGGGACAAAACGAAGGAAACCCTGGCCCTCGCGGCTCTCATGGCTTCTACGGCGGATACTTTCGTGACCTGGACGGCAACAAACTCAACGCCTACGTCCCCGCCCCTGGTTCCTGAGCGTGGTTCGGCACATGGGTGACACAATCCAGGCATCCAAACCTCTGCGCTGAAATGAAGCAACCCTCCCAACCACGCATCGCTGTGCTTCGATGACCAAACGGGACTTGTTCGACTCGAGACACACTGGTTGGGCAAAAGCAAACATATCCCGATGTCAAGACCCCTCTCACCCATGCATCAAAGCCATCGGGAGCGGCCTTCGGCTCAATTCCGCTACAAGCAACCATTGGATATGGCCACCCCACTGGCCAGTGCCAACTTACAAATACAAAAGGGCAGTGTCCCTACAGATACACTTTGTCTTCTCTCTGCCTGAAGAGAGGTCTGAGCCACACTTTTTGACTTCCCCTACACCTCGACACATTCAAGTCCCACAGACATTTCCACGTTCGCCCACGAAGACCTGGCACGGCGTTTGCCTATGTAAACACAACGACGCCAACAAACCAGGAAAACCTTCATGTGCCACACCATCTGCCTCAAACACGCCATTCTCCCTCTCATCGCGCTCACTCTGCACGTAACCGCTTGCGGCCCCTCACAAGACGAAAATCCCAATAACAACATTGACGAGGTTCCTTGCGGAGGGCTTTGCCCATTCGAGGTCTGTGTCTTTGATGTGTGCTTGGATGACGAAGACGCCCCCACTCACCAGCCTGAGCAATTCAACGCTCACTGCCCAGCCCCCAACAGGCTCTTGGCGTCGGTGAACAACGACGATGCCGACGCCGACGCTGATGGCGTGGACAATGCCTTCGACAACTGCCCGGTGGTTTACAACCCAGACCAGAACGAGGGTGATTGCTTGCCGTTATGCCCAACCTTGCGCTTTGAAGGGGACGCTTTTATCACAAGCGCTGAAGCGTTGAATGACCTGCACGGCGTCACAATCATTGAAGGAGACTTGAACATTTTTGGCACCCAACTTGAGACACTTCGTGGGTTGGAGTGCCTGACCGAAGTCAGGGGCAGCGTGCGCATCAACAACAACACCGCCCTGAGTGACATATCAGCGTTGAGGCGGTTGGCCTTTGTGCAAGGAGACCTTAAGCTGGGCACCGACAAATCCCTGGTGACTCTCCAAATTCAACCAGCGGTGAGCCTGGAACCTCTGCGAGCGCTGCGTGTCGTTGGAGGCTCGCTTTGGCTTGAGAGCCTTCAAGAACCCGCCACCGCTGATGGGCTCGAAGCGTTGGCCTGCGTTGGTGGAGACCTCATCATCGGGGATACGGCGCTGGAAACCATCACCCCAACGCACTTTGGAGCACTGGAGCAAATCGGCGACAGCATCCAGTTTCTAGGCAACAATCGCCTTGAAACCATCAACAGCTTTAACCGTCTCAGGGTCGTCAACGGAAACGTTGCCTTTGGGGGCTTCATCCCCCAAAGAGACAGCAACTACTATTGTCAGACCTATGACGCCGACCCTTCAAACTCCTACTTCTGTGATACGTTTGACCCAATTTTTGAAGAGCAACTGTCCCACACTGTCGCAGGCAATCGCCGGTTGCGCACCGTGGAGGGGTTTGCGGCGCTGGAGGAAATCGGTGGTGATTTTAAAATGATTGAAAGCTCGTCCATGGAGCGTTTGTCTTTGCCTGTGCTGACCACACTCGGTGGCACGCTGCGTTGGGGTGAACTGACCGCAGTCCAAGAATGCTCGCCACTCGACGGCGCAGGATGCTCATATTGGTTCATTAACATCCGAGTCAGCCGAATGACCGTGTTTGACGGCTTTCCCAACCTACAAAGCGCTGGCGGCGTCCTCTTTCGAGGTCACCCAAACCTCAGACGCATCGAGCTGCCGTCCTTGGAGAGGATCCAAGGTCCACTGACGCTGGGCGGCCGCGTTCGGCAACTTGATGGTAATCTGACCGAGGAAAGGAGTATCTATATCCCACTCCATAACGGAGCTCTGGAGTCCGTCTCCATGGACTCCCTACATCAGGTCGATGGCGACATGCTCCTGGCAGGACCAGGCTCCTGGGCGACCGCGTTTGACGCGCTGAAGTATGTACAAGGCACATTGACCTTGGAAGATTACCCAACGAACACAATAGAAGGACTCAATGCGCTGGAAGAAATCGGCGGCGATCTGCGCATCATCCTTCAAGAGCAAGCCACTGAATTGACAGGACTCAACGCTCTGCGCAGCGTACAAGGCTCATTTTACCTGGGGGATGCCCCCGAAGAGCTGTATTCGTTTTGCGATGCACTGGAAGAGCGCGGCAATCAAAGGTTGGCCTCAGTATCAGGTCTGAGTTCACTGGAAAGCGTCGGCCGTGACATGCTGATTGTGGACAATCCCATGATGGCCCAGCAAAGCATAGAGCGGTTGATTGAGGGCATCGGCAATATTCAGGGGCAAACACACGTGTGCAACCCATGGACAGCCAGCTGCCCTCATGAACCCGGCGGGTACGGCTTTTTGTGCACATACGAATGAAGACGAGGCGCCAGGCAAGCTCAAGGCACCCAGCGCTGCACCAAACCATCAAACCCCACCGTCAAAACACCCTCCTCAGGCAGATAGACCGCCGAAGGCGAGTTGTCTTGTGGGGGATTGAGGTTGGGCCCATCATTCCAACGATCGCGCTTTGGATCATAGATCTCTGTGCTGGTCAAAAACCCATCCGACGGCCTATTCAACACCAACTCACGCACTCGCCAGAAGTAATACCAAAGCCCCCTCCTCCACGGCCGCCACCACCCGCCAATGGCCATGATCCGCCCATCGGGCAACTTGACCGACGCCGAGTCTCTGCGCCCTCGCTTCATGGGGGCAGCGTCGATCCAGGCCTCCTTCTCGGGATCAAAAATTTGGGCCGTGTCCAGCGGCGGCTGCGCCCAACCTGTGCTTTGCGTGCCCGCAAAAATCAGCACGCGCCCGTCATCCAACTCGTGGGCATGGTGCGCCTCTCTGACCTGCCCGGTGTCTGGGCCTGGGGTCACCTTCCAAGCCACGGGATCAAAAATCTCTGTGGACGACAACATCCCCTGACCTGGATAAACACCGCCCACAATCAACACGCGCCCATCGGGCAAGAGCGACGCTGTGTGATTCACACGGCGCTCCTTCATCACCCCTGCCGGAATCCAGGCGTTGGCATCGGGATCAAAGATCTCCAACGACCCCAAAGCGGTCGTCTCCTCACGCTCGGCGTGCAAACCCCCCGCCACCAACACTCGCCCGTCCCACAGGCGCACCGCTGTGTGGGAGTTGCGCGGCAACGGCGGCGAGGTCATCTCCAGGTAGCGGTCCAGATTGGCCATGTAGATCAACACGGAGCGCCCGGAGCCGACACCTCCGATGAAGAGCACGCGCCCCAACCCCAATGCCGTCGCGCTGTGGCCTATGCCAATGCCTCTGGGGGGTCTGGCCACCATGGTCCAACGCTTGCGTTTGGGGGAGTAAACCCAGAGGGCCGAGCGGTCATTGGCGTCTTTTCCTGCGCAGACCACCCGACCGTCAGCCAGCGGCGTCATCGAAAGGATCCCAGCAGGGGCTGGCTCAAGAACCTCAAAAGAACCCACCGGCCACATCCACCAGCCCAACACCGTTGCCAGCGCCGCCATCATCAAGAGCGCCGTCGCCCTGCGCGCACGCCCCCCCTGAGATTGTTCTTTGCCCTTTGACACGCCTTCCACCTCTGCGCGCACCCCATCCAAACGTCTGTGCATCCACTGCAACAGGATACAGCATCCACCAAAGACCGCGACCCCTCACTTTTGACGCATCTCTGGGAGAGATTTGTCACAAGCAGGCCACATCGGCAGTAGAAAGGGACAAGAAGCCGGCGCTGGTGTGAAGCGCACCGCCAGACACCTGGTCACTCGCCAAGAGAGTTGATGTCAACGGGGCGTGGGGCGTGTTATCTTCCCCAGCATGAGTCCCCCAAACCGCGCCGTGGATGAAGGTCAGAGGATTTGGGGCAAGGTCATCGACGTTGAGACCTGCCACAACCACCCACACTTTGCCATCGGCTCGGTTGAACAACCGCATACCAAGGAAAACGACCGCATGTTTAAGAAGACCGCGTTGGTTTTGTCCCTCTTTTTGACCCTGGGCCTCTTTGCTGGGTGCTCAGGCGCCGACAAAAAGCCCGATCCGCCACCCAAAGCCGCCACAATGAGCATGTTGGCGCCCATTGACGGCATCGCCATGCTGGAGAAGGCCGCCCCGATGCTGCCCGAGGACACACTGGGCGTGCTGATGTTCAACGCTGAGCCGCTGGTTGAAGAGAGCATCAGGACCATTTTTGGCACCCAGGAGCCGGGCTGGGACCAGGGCAAGATGTTTGACGACCTGGCCAAGTTCTCCACCAAGCGCATGGGCTTTGATGTCACCAAAACCAAGCGCGTCCTGGTGGCCGTCACCGAGCGTGAAGAGTTCTTTGTGCTCCTCGACGGTGACTTCAAGTTCGCGCCCCAAAACACCCTCCTGACCCAGCACAGCAAGGAGGAGCCCAACCTCTACCGCAACAAAAAAGAAGGCATGTGGATCATGGGGCTGCCAGAGACCTCCATGGTGGGCGTCTTCATTGACCCCTTCAACGCCATAGCGCTGAGCCAGGTGGTCGCAGGCAAGCGCCCGGCGCTGGGCCGCGAGATGGCCAACAACCGCATGATCAAAGTCCTTAAAGAAGCCGGCAACGGTGGCTTTATGGTTGCCTTCCAGCACTCACCCGGCAGCGCCATCAGCGACTCGATGGCCGAAGAGATGCCCGTGGTGCCCACTGCGGCGGCGCTCTCGGTGGGCGAGTATAGCAAGGCGGTGATTCATGGGGACGAGCAGACGCTCAACACGATCGCGGCGGGCCTGGGCACGGGGATTACGATGCTCAAGGGCGAGCTGAATCAGGCGATGAGCGAGTTGGAGGACGCGGACTTTTTTGAAGGCTTGTTTGTCATCTCGGGCTTTCACATGCTTGGCGCCATCGAGAAAGACCT
>CAKZKQ010000159.1 GCA_937123825.1 uncultured Pseudomonadota bacterium | reverse complement strand
CCAGCCCTGGCGCATCCGGCACCTGCACCGCGCCGCCCACGCAGGGGAACGGCGTTTCAAGGATGTCCTCCGCCAGATAATACCGTGCCTGGTAGAATTCGCAGCCCAAGCCGATCTCCGGCGTGGCGGCGATCATGTGGGCCCCTGCCAGATGCGCCAGACCGGCCTCGAACATGTCACCGCCATAGGCCGTGAGGCCATTCGTGGCGGCCAAGCGCGCCACCTGTTGCGCACGGGCAAAGCTGCCCGCCTTCATCAGCTTGATCGAAACGCCATCGCAGATTCCCTCGCGCTGCGCGCGGGCCATGTCCTCGGGTCCAAAGACGCTTTCATCCGCCAGTAGTGGCACATCGATCCCCTGTCTGATCTCGGCCATCACGTCGAACAAAGGCGCGCGCACGGGTTGCTCGATGAAATCCGGTTTGAATCCGGCAATATCGCGCACACGCGCCAGCGCGCCCTCGGCTTCCAGCCCCTGGTTGAAGTCGACGCGAACTGCGAAGTCGGGGAAATCCTGCGCCAGTGCCTCCAGCCGCATCAGATCGAAGGCGTGATCGCGGAACCCGGTCTTGAGCTTGACGATGCGCACGCCGTCGTCACGCAGTCGCGCCAGCAACGCGCGGTCCTGCGCGAAATCCGGGTTGGCGATGGAGACCGACAAGGGGATGTCGTCCCGGCATTTTCCGCCCAGCAACGCGTGCACCGGCTGGCCGGTGATCCGCCCTTCGAGGTCCAGCAGTGCGGTGTCGAGGGCAACCTTTGCTTCGGTGCAATGGGCGACGGCACGTTCGGCCTGCGCCATGATCGCGGCACGGTCGGCGACGCAACGGCCCAGCACCAAGGGACGCAGATAGCGGTCCAGCGCGGCAAAGCTTGCCTCGGGCGAACCGGTGAACACCACCCAGGGCGAGGCCTCCCCCCAGCCCGTGGTGCCGCCCTCGGTCGGCCCCGGCAACTGGGCCAACCTCAAAGACCTGATGGCGACCGTGGGTGCCTCGGCCCAGGCCGCCGCGCCTGCCGCCGCTCCGGCCAAGGCCGCCCAAAAATCCGGCAAGGCCCCCCGCTGGACGCCCTTCGGCCACCCCGAAGGCGCCAAGGCCTACCGCTACCCGCAGCCCACCGTCGAAGAGGGCGACACGGTTGAGAAGTTCAGCCGTCGGCGCAAGATCATCGCCGAGCACATGGTCATCAGCCAGTCCGTCTCTCCCCACGTCGTCACCGTGGCCGAGATCGACATGACCAACATCGTCAAGCTGCGCAACGCCCACAAAAAGCGCCTCAAGGCCCAGGGCATCAGCGTCACCTACCTCTCCTTCGTCCTCAAGGCCACCGTGGAGGCCTTGATGGAGTACCCGCAGATGAACGCGGTTGTGGGCGACGGTGAGGTGATCCTCAAGAAGAACATCCACCTGGGCTGCGCCGTGGAGACCCCCGCCGGGTTGGTCGTCCCCGTCATCCGTGACGCCAACAGCCTCAACCTCGTGGGTCTGTCCATGAGCCTTGGCCGCCTGGCCAAAAAGGCCCGCGACGGCAAGCTTGAGCCCGACGACGTCAACGGCGGCACCTTCACCGTCACCAACCCCGGCCTCAAGGGCAACCTCTACGGCGGCGCCATCATCAACCAGCCCCAGATCGGCATCGTGCGCATGGGCGAGATCAAAAAACGCCCCATGGTCATCACCCGCGACGGCGAAGACGTCATCGCCATCCGCCACATGATGTACATCGCCCTGTCCTACGACCACCGCGTCGTCGACGGCGTCACCGGCAACGGCTTCCTCTTCCGCATCCGCGAACTCCTCGAAGCCGCCAACTTCCAACTGTGAGGCGGCCTGAGGGCGGCGATTTCGTCGTCGCCTCGGGTTTGCTGACGATTGGACCGCTCCAAGGGGTCTAGCCGCAGGCCGTTGGCCGTGCGACTGAGAGTCTCTTGACAGAGACTCCAAGCCCCTTTTCGCTTCTGGTCAGCTGCACCACTCATCTCCTCGAACTCACCGCCCTCAGACCGCCTCACCGATGTTGTATTGGTGGGGTGTTTTTGGTTTTTCATCTTACTTGGAGCCCTTGGCGGGCTCCTTCGCATCGGGTGTCGTTTGGTTTGGGGATATTCTTGGCTTTAGGTTTGGATTGGGTAGCGGTTGAGACGCAGGCCACCGAACCGCCACAGTCCACTCGCCAAACCCAAGCAATTCAAAAAAGAGGAAAGGTGCCGCGTTTATCGGATTGAGCCCCGATTGAAACGGGCCGGTCAAGACGGCTCTCACAGTCCGCCTCATCGTCATTGATGCTCGACAGCACCCTGGTTCGTTCACCTGCGCCCTTCTCCTTGAGTTGGGCTGTGACTCCTAGCCTTTTCGTCAGACCCGTTTGAGTCAATGGATCTGGCGCTCCACATCGCCTTCACCGCTCACCTCATCAAACCCCACCGTCCCCAAACCAATCTTCATCGGTCTTGTTTTGGATCGCACCATCGAAAAGCGTCTACCACGATAAACACGGCCCTAAAGGCTATGCTCGACACCTTTTAAGGCAATAATCCCATGTAGATGGGAACCTGGAAGACTGGTTGTTGTCTTTGGTTGTGGGTGCGTCCTTTCGAATCTTGATGGTGATGGCAGTCATCATCCCCTGGTGAAACACGAAAAGCCCCGATTCAAGCGCGTCTTAATCGGTCTCTAACTCCAAATTATGGCGTTTGGGGTGATGCAAAGGAGCTTTTATCTGATGAATCGGCCAAGACTCCACTATAGTGCCCCCTAGAGAAGTGAAGCCACCAATAAGCCAACGGGCGTGGTAGGATGAGAAGCCCGTTGTGCAGGAG
>CAKZKQ010000158.1 GCA_937123825.1 uncultured Pseudomonadota bacterium | reverse complement strand
CAGGGCAGGGCGCAGAAGTCCGGCGAGATGGGGTCACAACCGGGTTGGTCAAAGCGCGCCGGGTCCAGGGGGTCGTTGTTGACGCCGTTGTTGTCGTCATTGTTGGGCGCGTCGTTGTTGCCGGTGTCATTATTTTGATCGTTGTTCTGATCATTGTTGCCGGTGTCGTTGTTGGCTGGTGTGCCATTGTTACCGGTGTCATCATTGTCGCCGCAGCCGGCCACTGTCCCCAAAGCGCACGCCGCGCACAAAAGTGCGATCCAAAGCTTTTTCATCCAACCCCCCGCTGTGTTGATTTTGACATTATTCGACACGCTCGCCGTCGTCCTTGATGGCCAGGAGCATCCCACAATGAGGCCCCGAGGGCAACGTGGTTGTTTTGGAGGTGGCCTGGAACTTGCTGACTGGTGGGTTCGGCGATCGTTTCCTGTCGAGCGGCGCCGTGGTTTCTGAGCACACACGAGAGGGATGGATGAGCGTAAAGCGCAGAGTGATCGCGAGCAAGAGGATCGGGTTGGCGTTGCTGTGTGGAGGCCTGTGGTTTGCCGCAGGATGTGTCCAGCAGGATGTGTCGCCAGTGGGCAGCAGCAGCTTTGTCGGCGACGGTTTTGTCGACGACGGCGCTGGTGAAGATGGTTTTGTCGATGACGGTTGTCAGGGCGAGCGCTGTGCGCAGGAGGATGATGACGCGCAGCCGCCCGAGGCCAACAACGACCCTCAGCCGCCCGTCATTGAGGAGCCCGAAGAAGATTTTGTGGAGCCCGACATGTGCGGCGACAGCCGCGTCAGCACCAGCGTCTACTACGGCACCCGCGAGCCGACCTATCTGCCGCTGACCGAAGGGCAGATCCTGGCCATCGGCAACTTCTACGGCTGCACCGGCACGCTCATCGCCCCGCGCTGGGTCTTGTCCGCCGAGCACTGCGGCCTGCGTCGAGGCTCCCAGATCTGCTTTGGCGCCGATCCCTCCAACGCCAACCTCTGCTTCACCGCCGCCAACGTCTACGAACCCAACGTCGACATGGCGCTGCTGGAGTTGACCGAAGACGTCACCACCCGCATCCCCCAGATTGAGCCCATCCCGCTGCTGACCGAGGACATGGACAACAGCTGGATCGGCCGCACCGTCGAGGCCGCCGGTTATGGACAACAAGAGACCGGCGCCTCCAACGAGCGCGAGTTCACCGCCGAACCCCTGGTCTCGCTGCGCCGCGAGTTGATGACGATCGACGGCCAGGGCCGCCGAGGCGTCTGCTTTGGGGACTCCGGCGGTCCCGCCATGGTCATCGCCAACGACGGCACCGTGCGCATCGCCGGCGTGCTCAGCTACGGCGACCCCTCCTGCGTCGGCCGCGACAATTACACCCGCGTCGACCTGCTGCGCGATTGGATCGAAGGCTACACCGGCCCCACCGTCGTTGACGGCGCAAGCTGCGGCGAGGTTACCACCACTGGCCGCTGCATCAACGACCAGGCCGTCTGGTGCCAGGACGACGGGCTGGCCACCGAAGCGTGCGACACCTGCGGCTGGGACGAAGAGGCCCGAGGCTACCGCTGCATCGATGGCCCCGACCCCTGCCAGGGCGTCGACCTCTACGGCACCTGCGACGGCGATGTGGCCCGCTGGTGCGAAAACGGCACCCCCAAAACCCGCGACTGCGGCGCCTGCGGCCAAACCTGCGGCGTTGTCGATGAGATCGGCGCCGTCTACTGCGAAGACGACCCCTGCCAAGGCCTCGACTACCTTGGCCGCTGCAACGGCGACGTGGCCGAATACTGCCGCGACAACGAATTCCGCTCCCGCAACTGCGCCGCCGAAGGCCTCTCCTGCTCCTGGGTCAACAACGAACTCGGATACTGGTGTCGGTGAGAGGGTGAGAGTGCGCGCTGCGCGCGCTCACCCTCTCACGGTTCGGTTGCCGCGCTTCGCTTGGCTGCCCTTTTGGTTCGCTTGCTGCGCTGCGCTTGTGGTTCGGTCACTTCGTTCCCTTTTGGTTCGTTCGCTTCGCTCACTTTTGGCATTTGGGATGGGTTGGGTTCTTTGCTTCGCCGGTTGGAGTGGGGCATTTCGTCGAAATTGCTTCGTTTTTTGGTGGTCGAGTGGGTGCTGGTGGAAACTTTTTGGGCTTTCCAATTGGGTTTTGGTTGGGCGGTGGGGGCTTGGGGGGCTTTCCAATGGAGCGTTGGATCGGTTTCTGGGGCGAAGGTGGGCGGCGATAGCCCGCTGGCCGAGCGACCCTGGATGTTGGGAACCAGCTTTGTTGTCCCCATAAAAGTCGACAGGAAGGCGATCTGTTGCCGCCTGTCCCAAAACGGCCTTTGAAGCGGAGGAGCCGCGCCTGTGGTGCAAGCAGAGGTCGGCAGAAAGGCGAGCTATCGCCGCCTATTCTGCCCCAAAAACCGGCGCCCCCTTGGAAATCCCTCCAAACCTCCACCACCGAGCACAAACCCCTTGGAAAGCCTTACAAGCCTCTACAGTCGCTCATTCAGCCCCCAAAAAACGAACCAATTTCGACGAAATGCCCCACTCCAACCGGCGAAGCAAAGAACCCAACCATCACAAATGCTATAAGGGAGCGCAGCGACCGCACCAAAAGGAAGCGAGCAAAGCGAGCGACCGAACCAAAAGCAAGCGCAGCGCCGCGAACCAAAAGCAAGCCAAGCGCAGCGCCGGCGCCGCGAACCGCGACCTCGCCCCGCGAGGTCGCCCGTTGAGTATGCCCTTCGCAAGCCTAGAGTATCAACTCGCAAACTCAAAAGGCATACTCAACGGGCTTTGGTCGAGCATGTGGAGGGTGATGTAGGCGCTCAGGCCCCAGAGGGTTTCGCCGTCGTGGTCGCAGTAGTACATGGGCCATTGGCGTTTTTGGTGGCGGACGGTGTCGATTCGCCAGCTCTCTGAGGCGAGCAGTATGGACAGGGGGATGTCGAAGATGCGGGCCACTTCGCCGGGTTCGGGGGTGAGAGGTGGCAGGTTGGCGATGCGCGCGACCACGGGCGTGACGGTGGTGTCGTTGTGGATCGTGGGGAAGTCGTCGAGCAGACCCAGGACTTCGACGTGCGAGGCGGGCAGGCCGATCTCTTCGTGCGCTTCGCGCAGCGCCGCTTCGATGGGGGTTTCGTCGTTTTCAAGGCGGCCGCCGGGGAACGCCACCTGACCTTTGTGGGTCGGCAGGTGGTTGGTGCGCCGGGTCAGGAGCAAGCGCCTGGGGTCGCCGTCGTCGATGATGGGGACAAGGACCGCGGCGGCTTTGGGCCTGACCAACGTGCGGCGGCGCCGCTGGGCCAGGGTCTGGCGCAACACATCAAACATCTGCCACCTTCACTTGAAAGCCACCGGAAGAGGCGATGCGACCGACAACGGCCGCCATCGACCCTTCAGATGGCTTTTAACAATCCGCCCGCGCCGGTGGCGCCTTCAGAGCGCTCCGGTGGGGGCTTTGGACGGGCTCAAGAACCGTACTTGACCGAGCAGCCGTAGGGCTTGGTGCTGCTGACCGGCGCTTTTTCGCCTTTGAGGATCGCACCGACGACCTCTTCGACATAGTTCTTCACCTCACCCTCTTTGTTGCCGCGAGGGTTGTCGTCGATGGCGCCCGAGTAGACCAGCGTGCCCTTGTCGTCGATGACGTACATGTGCGGGGTGGTTTTGGCCTCGTAGGTCTTGCCGACCTTGCCGCTGGGATCCTGGAGCACGGGGTAGGAGAAGCCTTCGGTCTTCTTCCACTTGGCGGACTCGTCGGCTTTGACGAAGTTGGACGAGTCGACCGCCAACCACACCACCTTGTCGCCAAGCTTCTTGAAGGTGTTCTCCATCGTCTTCTCTTTGTAGTGGCGCACGACGTAGGGGCACGTCGGGCAGGTCCACTCCAGGACCACCACCTTGCCTTTGTAGTCGCTGAGCTTGTGCTCTTTGCCCGACTCGTCTTTGAGGGCAAAGTCGGGCGCGGCCTGACCCACCTGCGCGGTGGCGCTCGGCGCGTCCTTCTTGGCCTCTTCCTTCTTGGCCTCCTCCTTCTTGGCGGGGGCCTTGATGGCGCCGGGCTTCTCACCGTCCTTCTTGGCCCCATCCTTGGCCGGGGCCTTGTCCGCTTTGGCCGCCTCGCCCTTGGCCGGAGCGTCGGCGCTGGCCTTGTCGCCACCCTGGTTGCCGCAAGCAAGCGCGGCGGTCGCCATCAGCGCCGCCAACATCATCACAAACACGTTGCGCATTTTCATCTCTCCTACTCCTCCTGATCATACGCTGGAGCCGGCCGCCATTATGGACGAACCACCACCCCAAGGTACAGCGTCATCGCACATTCACTGTGCGGCGTTGGACATGGCCTCCACGACCATGGTTTCGGTCAAAAGCTCGGGCAAGACCACCGGGGACTGCGGCGCGCCGGGCCGATAAAGCAAATACATGGGCACACCGGCCTTGCCGTAGGTGGCCAGGATGGCGCGGATGCGCTCGTCGCGCTGGGTCCAGTCGGCCTTGAACATGGCCACGTTGTGCTCTTCGATGGCGGACAACACAGGCTCTGAGACCAACACGGTGCGCTCATTGACCTTACAAGTGATGCACCAGTCGGCCGTAAAGTCCACAAAGACCAGCCGCCCCTCGGCCAGCGTCTGTGAGATGGCCTGGGGCTCAAAGGGCTGCCACTGAAACGCGGTGGCGGGCTTTGCCGGGGCACCAAATCGCGCCCCCGTTGCACCTCCAAGCACAAGCACCACCACCGCCACCAACCACCAGGGCCAACGCCTGGAGCGGTGCTGGGACGACCCGTAGAGCCAACCCGCGCCCCCCACGCCCAACAAAAAGATCAACAACCCCGTGACGCCGTCGACGCCGTGGACCTGGCCCACGATCCATGCCAGCCAGATCGCCGTGCCCAACAACAAAAAGGCCAGCACCTGCTTGAGCGTCATCATCCAAGCGCCGGGGCGCGGGAGCCAACGACGAGCCCCGGGCAAGAGCGTCAGCAGCACAAACGGCAGCGCCAGACCGAGCCCCAGCGCCAAAAAGACCGCCACGACCGACCCCGGACCGCCCGTGAGCGCAAAACCCACCGCCGAACCCATCAAAGGCGCCGAACACGGCGTCGCCACCACCACCGCCAGCGCCCCCTCGGCCGCAGAGCGGCGCAGCCCGTGCTGGGCGCCGGTGGCCTGCGCGGCGGCGTCGGCAGAGACGTTGATCTCAAAGACCCCAAAGAGGTTCAGCGCAAAGAGGACCATGACCGCCGCCAGGACCGCCACAAAGACCGGCTCCTGGAACTGAAAACCCCAGCCAACCTGGGTCCCAGCGGCCTGGATCGCCAAAACCACCGCCGCCAACGCCAACATCGCCCCGCACACCCCGGCGGTGTAGGCCAGCGCGTGCTTCAAGACGGCGCTGCGGCCCTGGTCGGCCAGCTTTACAAAGCTCAGCACCTTGATCGCCAGGACCGGCAACACGCATGGCATCAGGTTCAGGAGCATCCCGCCGATAAAACCCAGAAAAATCGCCTGCCAGAGCGTCATCGACTCTGACGAATCTGGCCCAGCGCCTCCCAAAGAGACCGCGCCTGCGGCCACCACCGGCGCCGAACCCTTGGCCGACGCCTCCAGCGCCCCAAAGAGCGGGCTGGCCACCTCTTTTTGCACCGCCTGCGGCCCCGCGCGCTCCACGGGCACCGACACATACACGCCGCGCACCTGCCCATCGGCGCCCTTAAGCCGCACAAGACCCGCCAGCGCGCCGGGGCCTTTGGCCTCCTCAAGCCCTGCGCGCCCTTCAAGCCCCAACACCACCTCGATGGGCTCGGTCGAGGCCACCCTGGCCCCCGTGGTCTTCCACTTCAGCCCTGGGGTCACGTCGGGGATAAAGGCCCAGTCCGGCACGCCGGTGTCGAGTTCAAACGGCTTGGCACACCACGCATCGGACGCATTTTGGCAACGCAAGGACACGGCGGCTTTGAAGACATCGCCGGGTTTGATGGGCGCCACCGAAACGGCGGTCTGCGCCTTCAAACCAAGCGCCTCGGGCGCCACAGGCAAGCGGCTGCGGGCCAGCTCAAAGCGCGCGGCGTTGTCCGACGGCTGGGATTGCCCGATGGGCACGGTGCGCCGCAACTCAATCCGCCCTGGGATGCAGTCCACCTTGCAGGTCAAGAAGTCGGCCACGGCCTGGACTTCAAGCTCCCCACTGGCCGACTCCGACACCGTCGCCTCGGCAAAGAGCAGCACCTCTTTGGCGTAACCCACGGTGACAATGAAGCCCTTTGACTGGGCGTAGACCTCTGGGGTGGGCCACTGGAGCGGGCCAAAACGGGCGCCGTCGCTGCGCCAGGTGATCTCGGTCGCCAGACCCGCGTCGCCCGAGTTGCGCCAGTAGATGTGCCACTCGGGATCGATCTTGAAGCGCACCCCGACACCGAAGCGCTGACCGGGGGCGACCTGCTGGGCATCAAAGACCAGCATCGCCTCCACCCTCGGATCGCCGTCCTCCAGCGCCGCCGCGCCGTGGGCCCCTTCTGGGACCGACTCGGCGGCCCCCAAGGCCGACCAACACAGCACCCACAACACCGCCGCTCCCATAAGCCAGCGGCGCGGGTGACGAATTTTTTCAAAAAAAGCTAAGAACAATTCAACTCTTGCGTCGTTCAAGCAGACACCACAACCGTGTCTGTTTGAAAACCGATGGCAGGCTCATGCTGGAGTGTCCCACCAAATCACAAAGGCACTGCAACCTGACCGCCACGACCGCAGCAAAGCTCAAAGACGTCAAGAAGCCAGGTCCAGTGGCTTCAACCAGATGCGAGCGGCGACCGTGCAGACACAAATCCAGGGCGCGCCACAGCCCAAAAGGCCCATAAAGACCACGGACTGACGCGTCCTGGGAGCAAAGTGACTTATGAAAGCACATATTCCCCCCACTCACCACAGACCAGACGTTGGCCGTTGCACACAACCCAGGCGCTCACATGGGCCACTCTTGTGGGCCATTGCCCTGAGCGCTGCGCTCTTTGCTCTGGCTTGCGGCTCCAAAACGCCCAACAACACCCCAAACAACCCCCAAAACGCGCCGGGCGCGGCGCA
Source organism: uncultured Pseudomonadota bacterium (assembly GCA_937123825.1). Taxonomy (GTDB): domain Bacteria; phylum Myxococcota_A; class Bradymonadia; order Bradymonadales; genus CAKZKQ01. Next base: position 6,187 of record CAKZKQ010000158.1, on the reverse strand, counting down.
GGGAACCCAGGGACTGTGGAACGGCGTCGATCCCCCCAAAGCCGCCCGGAACAACGAGAACTTCTCCCTTAAACAAAGCCCCTCCCCCGTCCCCAAACCCGACCGCGCGCCGTTGGACCCGCTGGGGTCGGCCAAAGCCCCCGCAGACGGGCCCACAAAGGCCGACACCAAGCCCCTGAAGGTCCTGCGCACCACCCCCACCGGGGAGATCGGCCTCTACAAGACCATCTCGGTGACCTTCAACCAGCCCATGGTCGCGCTGACCCAGGCCTCGGACCTGCCCGCGGACCAATCCCCGCTCTCCATCGAACCCCCCATCCCGGGGCGTTTTCGCTGGGTCGGCACCAGCACCCTGGTCTTTGAAGCCCAGGACCGGCTGCCCTTCTCCACCGCCTTCAAAGCCACCGTCTCTGGCAACGCCGCCAGCGTCAGCGGCCAGAAGCTGGACAAGCCCCACACCTTCGAGTTCCACACGCCGACCATGAAGGTCGACCTCTGGTACCCACCCCACAACTCATCACGTGAGACACCCCAGACCGCGTTTGTGGTGCGTTTCAACCAAAAAATCGACCCTCAGGCCGTCTTTGAGCACGCCGTCCTTAAGAGCAAATCCGGCAAAATCCCCCTGCGCCGACTGACGCTCGACGAAGCGCGCCAGCACCCCATCCTCTCGGCCATCATGAAGGACCCCCAGAAGGTCCCCGCCGATCAGACTCTGGCGCTGGCCCCCGTCAACCCTCTGGAACTGGACACCAACTATGTGCTGACCTTCGACGAAGACACCCCCTCGGCCGAAGGCCCCAAACCCATGGGGCAAACCCACTCAAACCGCATCCACACCTACAGCCCGCTCAAATTCACCCAAGCGCGCTGCGGATACTCCCGAGGCCGCCGCGTGGAGTGCCCCACGTGGGACAACACCCCTGCGCTGACCTTCAACAACCCGCTGGCCGTGCAAGAGCTGGACAAGCTCATCAGCGTCGAACCCAAACCCGAAAACCTCAAGATCTTCACCCAGCACCACGAACTGCTCATCCAAGCCGACTGGCAACCCGCTCAGTCCTACACCGTCACGCTCGCCGCGGGCCTCAAAGACATCTACGGCCAGACCGACGCCAAAGGGCAAAAAGTCGTTGTGGTGCACCCCAAGCCCGCCTCGACCATGGACTTTGGTGTGCGCGGGATGACCGTCGTCGAGTCCAAAGGGCCGACCATCTTCCCGCTCAACATCACCAACATCTCCAAGGTCAAAATCGAGGCCGCCGTCTTTGACGGCAAAGACCTCCAGAAGGTCCTCCAACACACCCAGCAAGTCCACTGGCACAAGTGGAAGCCCTTTGGCATCGACGCCCTGAAGCGCTCCTCCACATGGGATCTGACCCCAGACAAGGACATCCTGACGCTCCAACGCCTGGGGGTGTCGCTGCGCGATGTGCTCGGCGAGCGCAAGCATGGGCTGGTGTATTTGGTGGCCTCGGCCCCGGAGTTGAAGAAACGCTACGGCAAAGGCCGCCAGGCGCTCGTGCTTCAAGTGACCAACATCGGCCTGATGGCGCGCTACGACACCGACACCATCTTTGCCATGGCCACCGAACTGGAGTCGGGCAAAGCGCTCGACAGCGCGGCGCTGCAACTGCTCGACCAAGACGGCCAACAAGTCTGGAGCGGCTTCAGCGGCCCCGACGGTCTGGCGGTCATCCCCGGTGCGCGCGACATGGAAGGCAAAAACGGCCCCTTCATACTTGAAGCCTCCAAAGACGGCGACCGCGCCTACGCCGAGATCAACGGCCGAGGCGCCGAGGGTTACGCCTACAGCTACAACGCCAGACGGCTCAAAGCCCAGCCCGAGCAAAGCCTGGCCATGACCTTTGTCACCGACCGGGACATCTATCGCCCCGGCGAAGAGGTCCACTTCAAGGGCATCGTGCGCCTCAAAGGCCCGCAAAGCGGCGTCAAGCCTGCCGCCTACCTCAAAGAGGTCAAGTGTGAACTGCGCGACGCGCGCGGCCAGCTTCTCTTTGACAACAAGACCGTCGAAGTCAGCCCCTTTGGCACCTTCTGGCTCAAACACACCATCCCCGCCAACGCCGCCCTGGGCAACATCCATCTCCACGTCACCGCCGACTCGCCGCCGGACTCCGCGCAAGACACCCAGAGCTTTGGCCACAGCGTCAGCGTCAGCCAGTACCGCGCGCCTGAGTTCAAGGTCGAGGTCAAGGCATTGGAGCCCAACCTCTTCTTTGAGCAACCTTTCAAGGGCCGCATCGACGCCCGTTACTTCTTTGGCGCCCCCATGCGCGGCGCCCGCGTGTCCTGGAGCCTGCGCCGCAGCGAGGCCCGCTTCACGCCCCCGGGACAGGACGGCTTTGAGTTTGGCAGCGCCAGCTTTGGTCGCTACTTCGACTGGCGCTTCGTGGACAACCCGCGCACCCAACCTGCGTCCATGATCGACAGCGGTCAGGGCGTGGTGGACAACAACGGACAACTCCTCATCGAGCGCGTCATGGAGCGCACCGTCACCAACCCCCAGACCATGAAGGAAGAGACCCTCCAGGGGGCCTGGACGGTGACCCTTGAGGCCACCGCCACCGACAGCAACCGCCAACAAATCTCTGGGCGCGCCACCGCCACCGTGCACCCCGCCGCCTTCTACACCGGCATGAAGCTCGACAAGGCCATGCTCAAAGAGGGCCAGGAGGCCACCATCAGCGCCGTCGCCGTCTCTCCCGACGGCGAGCGCCAGATCGGCGCGCCGCTGAAGATCGAGGTCGTCGAAAAAGTCTCGGAGCGGACCCTGGAGAGGGGCGCGGACGGCTCGATGGCCTACAAGTGGAGCACCTCGGAGCGGCCCATCGGCGACTGCGACCGCACCAGCGCCGCCGAGCCAGTGCAGTGCAAAATCAAAATGACGCGCTCGGGCTACTTTGAGGTCCGCGTGACCAGCAAGGACAAAGACGGCAACGCCGTCCAAACCGCCCGCAACGTCTACGTCTACGGCAAGGCCTTTGTGCCCTGGCGCCAGGATCAAGGCTTTGAAATCGGGCTCATCGCCGACAAGGCCTCCTACAAGGCCGGAGACACCGCCCGGCTGCTGATCAAGTCCCCCTTTGAGCGCGCCCGCGGCCTGCTGACGCTGGAGCGCGGCGGCATCCTTGAGCACCGCGTGATCGAGGTCGAAGGCTCGGTGTCCACCGTCGAGATCCCCATCAAGGCCGAGCACCTGCCGCAGCTGAGCGTGGCGCTGGCGCTGACCCGCGGACGCGTCCAGATTGAGGGCGTGGACCCCAAAGAGGCCGGTGACATTGGCCGGCCCGCTTTTGCCAAGGGCCTGGCGCTGCTCAAGGTCGCCGACGCCCCCAAACGGCTGACCGTCACCGCCACCCCCAAGACCCCCACCGCCACCCCCGGCCAACCCTTCAGCGTCGATCTGCACGTCACCGACCACCTGGGCAACGGCCGCGCCGCAGAGGTGGCCCTCTACGTGGTCGATGAGGGTGTGCTGAGCCTGCGCGGTTTCAGAACCCCCGATCCGCTCGGCGCCTTCTTCCACACCTGGGGCCAGGGCACCGTCCTTTGGGACAGCCGCAACCTCTTGCTCCAACGCGACGAGACCCTCAAAGCGGTGGCGCTGCGCAAACGCAACCGCAGGCAATCGCTGGACAAAAAACCGGCCGCTGCCAGGCTCATGGGGCAGCAAAAAGAGGAAAACGAAAAGGCCCTCGATGGATTGCTCGCGCTGGGTTACATCGAAGGCGGTTCGGGCGACATTTCGGGCGACTCAGACAAGTTTGGCGTGGCGATGAGCGGCGAGTCGATTACGCTGGCGGCGGGACGCATCAGTGGGCGGACAGGTGCCGAGGAGCGCAGCCTTCGCGGCGGCTTTAGCACCGCAGTCATCTCGGCCCGCACCCACTTTATGACCACCGCCTACGCCAAGGCGTCCATCGTCACCGACACCCAGGGACGTGCCACGGTCGACTTCAAGCTGCCCGAAAACCTCACCACCTACCGCATCATGGCCATCGCCGTGGACAAGGCCGACCGCTTTGGCTCGGGTCAGTCCCAGGTCACCGTGCGCAAGCCTCTACAAGTGCGCCCTTCGCTGCCGCGCTTTGCCCTGGTGGGGGACACCTTCGAGGCCGCCGTGGTCATCCACAACGAAACCGAGCAGGACTCAGCCATCACCGTCGACGCCCGCGCCGCTGGCGCCAGCGTCCAACACAAGGCCCCCAAAACGGTCAACCTCAAGGCGGGCGGACAGGCCGAGGTGCGCTTCCCGCTGCACGTCACCGACGCCGGTCAGGCCTCGTTCCAGTTTGTGGCCCGCGTGGGCGACTTTGCCGACGCCGCCGAAGTCCACCTCCCCGTCTACGTCCCCACCACCGCCGAGGCTCAGGCCGCCTACGGCGTCACCGACGGCGTCGTGGCGCAGCCCATCGAGCGGCCCAAGGACAGCCTTGAGGGCTACGGCGGCTTGGAGCTTGAGGTGTCGAGCACCGCGCTGGTCGGCCTCAAAGACGCCATCACCTACCTCAACGACTACCCCTACGGCTGCCTGGAGCAGACCTCCAGCCGCACTTTGCCGATGGCCATCATGGGCGACATCCTCCAGGACTTCCAAATCGACGGGCTCTTGAGCAAAAAAGAGCGCACCGAGCGCGTTGAGTCGGGCATCAAGCGCATCGCAAGCATGCAAAAGTTCTCGGGCGGCTTTGGTTACTGGCCCGGAAGCGACCGCGTCAGCCCCTACGCCAGCGCCTACGCCATGTGGGTCCTTCACCAGGCCGATCTGGCGGGCTACCCCGTGACCCAGCAGGTGCTCCAACGCGGCACCCGCTACCTGCGCAACAGCATCTCGCGGGATCTGCGCCGCAAAGACTCGGTGCTGCAACGCGCCACCATGGCCCCGGTGGCGCTGACGCTGGCCGAAATGGGGCGCCCGCTGAGCAGCAACGCCCTGGACCAGCTCTACAAAGAGCGCAAGGTCATGCCCATCTTTGCCGTCTTCCAACTGATGGGCGCGCTGCACATCGGCTCCAAAGGCAAAGACGAGCGCGTGGCCGAGCTGCGCCAGCAGTTGATGAACACCATCGACGAGAGCGCCGCCAACGTCCACTTCGTCGAGCGCACCGAGCACGCCCTGGGCATCCTGATGCACTCCACCCGGCGCACCGACGCCATCGGCCTCTACGTCTTGATGAAGACCGAGCCCGCCCCCGCCCTGACCCACCAGCTCATGCGCAGCATCATGTCCGCCCGCTCCCCCAACGGCCGCTGGCACACCACCCAGGAGAACGCCTGGGCCATGGCCGCCATCGCCGCCTACTACCGCCACCACGAAAAAGAGGCCCCCAACTTCACCGCCCGCATGTGGTACGGCCAGGGCTTCATCGGCCAGCAAGACTTCAAAGGCCGCAGCGCCAACACCACCACCGCCAGCGTCCCCATGGCCTTCCTCAAAGAGGCCGGAGACGACACGCTGACGCTGGAGCGCCAGGGCGACGCCGGCAAACTCCACTACCGCGTCGGCCTGCGCTACGCGCCCTCCACCATTGAACTGCCCCCCGCCGAGCGGGGGTACAGCGTCGTGCGCCACTACGCCCCCGCCGCCGGCCAGCCCTGGGACGCCGTCGTGGCCACCCAGGACGGCTGGAAGATCAAAGCCGGCAGCACCGTCCGCGTCACCCTGACCATCGTCGCCAACGGCGCAGGCCACTACGTCGCCGTCGACGACCCGCTGCCCGCAGGCTTCGAGGCGATCGACACCAACCTGCGCACCACCGCCGACGGCCTCTCCCAGGACAACAACCTCGGCGTCGGCGCCCCCGCACGCCGCTGGTGGTGGTGGCACCACTTCAACCACATCGAGCAGCGCGACGACCGCGTCCAGCTCTTCGCCGACACGCTCCCCGCCGGCGTCTACACCTACACCTACCTGGCCCGCGCCACCTCCATCGGCACCTTCACCCTCCCCCCCCTCAAAGCCGAACGCATGTACCAACCCGAGGTCTTCGGCCGCAGCGCCATGGGCAAAGTCGAAGTCGTCCAATAACCCCACCCACCCCACACTTCCCCGCAGATGACGCCGTTGCGAGGCTGGCGCTTGATTCAGGCAGGTGGCTTCGCAGAAATGAACGTAATTGTTCCTGCAAGTGCCTTCGTTGCGGGGCTGGCGGTTGATTCAAGC
>CAKZKQ010000157.1 GCA_937123825.1 uncultured Pseudomonadota bacterium | reverse complement strand
AAAGCACTTTCGACGTAATGACGACACGCCCCGGCGAAGCGAAGCACGATCCACACATCGCAATTGCTATCAGGGAGCGCAGCGACCGAACCACAAGGAAGCCAAGCGAAGCGCCGGCGACCGAACCAAAAGCAAGCGCAGCGCCGCGAACCGAAAGGGCAGCCAAGCGAAGCGCGGCAACCGAACCGTGACCGAGCAAAGCGAGGTCACTTGGCTTTCTGGATTTCGGTGTATTCGCGGTCGTAGAGGGTGAGCATGTCGCGGACGATGTTGAGGTTGCGGTGGTTGGTGGTGTTTTGGGTTTTGCGCTCGATGTTGGTCATTTGGCGTTCGAGTTCGCCCATGCGGTCGCAGATGCCCGAGAGGAGGTCGAGGTTGCGGGTGGCGCGGTTTTGTCCGGCGAAGTTCTCGCGGTATTCGCCCATCAGCGCGTTGGCGGCGTTGGCCAGGGCGTCGATGAGTTGTTCGGCGGAGGCTTCGGAGCGGGACTTTTTGATTTCGCGGATTTCGCGGCGGTAGAGCTTCAGGTGGTCGACGACGATGCGGATGTTGCGGTCGTTGGCGCTGGAGCGCAGGCCGGCGGACTTGTGGGACTGCATCTCGTTGCGGATGAGATCAAGGTTGTTGATCATGCGCTGGAGGAGTCCGGGGCGGCGCGAGAGGCGAGATTTGCCGGCGAAGTGAACGCGGTAGAGGGCGAACTGGTTGTTGGCCATTTCGGCGAGCATCTCGGCCTTTTGGTCGATGAGCTGCATGTTGCGTGCGGCGACGATTTCGCCGCGTTCGCGGACGTAGAGTTCGAGGCTGCGCTCGACGATGCCGAGGTCGTCTTTGAGGGTGCCGCCGTCGTAGCGTGCGGCGATCTCTTTCATGCTGGCCTGGATCTTTTTGAGATCTTCGACGATCTCGGCCAGCAGGCCCAGGTCGCGGGTTTTGCGGGCTTTGCCGGAGAAGTTGCGGCGGTAGCGGGCCATGGCGAAGTTGGCGCGCATGCCCAGGGTGCCAGCGATGATGGCGTCTTCACCGGCGGATTGTGCCTCGTTGATGGCCTTGCGCTCGTTTTCGTAGAGTTCCAGGCGCTCGGTGGTCTGCTCGCGCAGGTAGGCCAGCTCGGGGGTATCGAGGGAGCCGAGAAATTCGCGCGTCTCTTCGATGAGGTTGTCCATCTCTTTGATGTCGCGCGTGATGCGGGAGTAGCCAGCGAAGCGGGACTGGTAGCGGCCGTGGAGGCTGTTGGCGCGGTTCTCTAGCTGGGTGGTATCGATGGCGTCGGTCACGGTTTTGGCTCCGTTTGCGCGGCGCGTGTCTGGGCGCTGCGGTGTTCTGAGAGGTTGGGGCGTTTGCGGCGGCGACCGCTGCCGACGGCCATGAGCGGCTGTGGGGCAGGGGGGTCGCAGCGTGGTTCGCTGGTCAACCTCGGGGTGGCGGCGTGGTCCCGGGCGCCCGATGATGGGCCCGCTGGGGTGTGCCGCCGTGGTTATCATGTTGTGTGGACGCGCGGGCGTTTGCCTGGCAGCCTGTTTTGCGCGCCGGTAGGAGTTTTAGACACGGGCAGGGGGGCTTTCAAGCTGCGTGGGTTCTTTTGAGGCTTTTGAGCGGGGGGCGGTGTGAAATATCACATGGATCACAAGGTGGTGTGGGTGCTTGGCGCGGTGACGGCGGTCATGGCGCTGTCTTTGGGGGCATTTTGGGGTTACACGCGGATGACGCAAGGATGGGCGCCGTCGGGGTTGGCCGGGATGGCGGTGTCTTTTGGGGGCGGCAGCGCGCTGCTGGTTTGGTTGGGGTTTCGGTACCGCCGGGAGCCGGTGATCTGGACCGATGGGGCGAGCGTGCGCTTTTACCGTGGGGTGTTTCCTGCGCAGACGCTCCAGCGCAGTGAGATTGACGACGTGACGTGCACCCGGATGGGGATCGTCTTTCACCTCAGCAGCGGCAGGCAGCGGGTGTACTCGTCCAACATCCGGGGTCCGGAGCAAGAGCGCATCGCAGGCCAGCTTAAGCGCTGGGCCAGGGGACGCAGCATTTGAACCGCGCCCTGTTTTGTGTGCGTGGGCGTGTTGGACGCCAGTTTACGGGGCTGGAGAGGCGATCTGGCACCATGGTGGGAAGGACTCGGGCAGGCCGCTTTGGTGGTAGGGCGAGCTGTTTGGTGGCGAGCCGTATGTGTGTGCCAGGAAGAAGTCCCAGAGCATGTCGAAGCGCAGTTGGCCCTCTTCGGGGTCGTCGAGGGGAGGCAGGCCGTGGCCTGCGTCGTGGACGCAGCTGACGACAAAGTGGTCGTCATCGACCAGCGCGTCTTGATACCGCAGCGACGCCTCGTGGAAGCTCAGGCCCAGCCAATCGATCTCGCCGCCCCACAGGACCATGGTTGGGAACTTGTTGGGTTGGGGGGTGTAGGTCATCTCCCAGACCCCCAGGACCTCTCCCAGGCCGCCGCTGAGGGTTTCGATGGCGGCAAAATGGTTGGCGCGCTCGGTGGTGGACAGGTAGGAGAGCCACAGTGCCCCGGCGCTGACGCCCAGGCCGTAGATGCGATGGGTGTCGATGTTGAATTGGTCGTTGACGCAGCTAAGCAGGTCATCAAAGAAGAGCAGTTCGGCGTCGATCCCCCAGAACTCGGCAAAGGGCCAGTCGAGCAGGTAGGCGTTGTCGCCGTCCTCATTTTCCAGCACGTCGGGCAGCACCGCGATGAACTGGCGCTCTGCGGTGGCCCGCTCAAGTTCTCCGTGGTTGATCAGGGAGTCGCTGGCGCCGCCAAGGTAGTGCCAGCCAAAGACCACCGGCCAGGGCTCGGAGCCGTCGTAGTTGTCGGGGACGACCAGGCTGAAGGTGCGCTGTGCGTCTCCGGAGGGAAAGTCTGTGACGACCGACGACCAGCGGTCGGGGCCGCCCGTCAACACCGGGCACTGGCCGTGTGAGTACTCGGGCACGGGTGGGGGCTCGATCGTGGGCGGTGGTTCATCGTCGTCGGGGTTGTCTGGCCCGTTTTCGTCTTCGAGGTCTGCATCTTCGACGGTGTCTTGGGCTGCGTCGTCCATGGGTTCATCGGCGTCGACCATGTCCATCAGGTCGGGGCCGGGCTCATCCACATCGGCCATCCCCATGCCTGCGTCCATGGTGTCGCCGTGGTCCTCATCTTCACCGTCGCCCGCGTCGGCCACTGCGTCGTTGTTGAAGGCGTCGTCGCTGTTGTTGTTGGCGTTGTTGGGTTCTTCATCGCCGTTGTGGATGTCTGGCGAGGCTCCAGGGCCCGTGGCGGAGTCCTGGCCGGACGCGCCCTCATCCCCGCACCCCAATAAACACGCTGCCAGGCATACAAGCCCGGCGCTCAAAAGGCTCCTCTTGGTGACCACTGCCATCTGTCTCTCTCTGTGCTGAAGCGATTTTTACCGACGCATGAGAGTCGGGCCAGCCAAGACCCTGATGTGATGAATATGGCCACAGGCTAGGCCCCGGTTTGGCCTTCGTCAATGGCGTTTGCGTGTTTTCAGCTTTGAAAACAAAAATAAATCAAAAAATACTGGTTTTGAATGGGGTTCGATGTGTGAGGTCCGTTCAATACGATGTTGGTTGGTGTGGTTGAGGTGGGTTGGTGTTTTCTATTTTGTGTTTTGCATGACGGTTTTGACGGTTGGGGATTGCGTGGGGGCGTGCGCGCGGCAGCCTCGTTGAACGCACGCGATCTTGCCTCCCACTGGTGACGTTGTGGAGCCGCTGGTGGTGGATTGGAGTGGCTTCGCTGTGGGGACGCGGTTGGTTTGGGGCTGGCGGCTTTGATGGGAGAGCGTGCTTGAATTTGGGCAGGAGGCTTTGTTGGGTGACCCAAGCAGTTAGGGGCTGGCGATCGCAGCGTTCACTGGTGAGGTCACGCCGCTTTTTGCAGTGGGAATGCGGTTGATTTGGGACAGTGGGCTTTGATGGGTCAGTGTGCTTGGAGCAAGCAGGAGGCTTCGATGGGAGACCCAGGCAGTTAGTGTCAGGCGATTGTAGCGCTCACAAGGGGTCACGTCGCTGGGGGTTGGCTTTGTTGTGGGAGCACGCTTGATTTGTGACAGGTGGCTTTGATGAGTCACCCAATCAGTTCGAGTCAGGCAATTATAGCGCTCACTGGCGGGGTCACGTCGCTGGGATTTGGGCTTTGCTGTAAGAACGCGCTTGATTTGTGACAGGTGGCTTTGTTGGATGACCCAAGCAGTTCGGGTCAGGCGATTGTAGCGCTCACTGGCGGGGTCACGTCGCTGGGGCCCCTGCCCCAGCCACG
>CAKZKQ010000156.1 GCA_937123825.1 uncultured Pseudomonadota bacterium | reverse complement strand
CTATCTCGTTTTTTGAGACTTGTGGGCTTGCTCGTGAACCTTAATTTGGCGCCTATGGGGCGGCAGCCCCCATACAAACGCAGAAGAGCCCGTCGGATCGTTCCGACGGGCTCTTCTCGTTTCAAGGCTCAGCGTCCAGGGGCATCAGCCGCCGGGGTAGAAGATCAGGATTTGACCCGTGAAGTCATAGCAGGTCGTAAAGTCGTCCAGAATGCCCTCATAGCAGTCGCAAGTGGGGGCATCGGGGTCGCAACCGTCGGGCAAATCGCTGCAGTTCTCAAAGAACTCAGGCTCGTTCTCGCCGATGACATCGTTGAACGAGATGTTGCAGGCCTGATCCCGACCACACACCCCCTGGTTGCCGCAGGTGTAGGTCTGGCTGTCTTCAAGGGCGCAGCCGCTAAAGCGCACCGCGTCCACACCCTGCGACGCCGCCGCGCAACTGTTGGTGTAGACCTGACCGTCGCAGCCGCAAGAGCCCGGCGCGTCGGCGTCACACGCCTCGGGGCGGCTGACGCACACACCCCGGCTGAACCCTGAGCGGCCACAAACACCGTCGCGTTGGGCGCAGTACTGGTTGTCATCGCAACTGACGTTGTCGTCACACTCCAGGCAGGGACCGTCGTAAATCATCGCCACGCCAGCGTCTTCCAGGGCGCAGTTGTCGGGGTAGGTGTTCAAGTCAGCGCCGCACACGGGGCCGCTGTCACACTCGCGTTCACACTCTGGATCGAGGCAAGCATCGGTGAAGGAGCAGGAGAAGGTGCCGTCCTCGTCACACTGACAAAAAATCTCAGGGTAGCACTCCCCACAACAGCACTCTTCACCGTAGTTGCACACCAAACCGGGATCGTTGCAGCCGGGCGCGTCTCGGCCAATCGGCGGCGCGTCGGGGCAAGTCTCAGGGGGGCCGTCGCGCAGCTCACCACAGATCCCTGCGTTGCAGGCGGGGGGAGGCGTAAAGTCCTCGCAGCCGCAAGCAGTGTCACCGCACCCCTCTTGCTGGAATCCGCTGGCGATCTCATCCAGGTCCTCTTGGGTGATGGAGGTGTTGACGTACTCATAGCAGCCGCCCACACCCACGCCGCAGGCGCCATTGAGGACCTGGCAGTCGTCATCGACCTGGCAACCTTTGGCGTTGTCGATCAACTCGTTGTAAACCTCGTCGATCTCTTCACACACCCCGCCGATGGGGCCTTGGCCGCACACACCGTCGTTGCAAACCGCGGGGGCGGTGGTGTCGGGGCAATCGCACACGGGCCAGTTGCACGTTTGGGCGTTGGCATCGCCAAGGGAGCTGGAGAGCTCTTCCTGGGTCAGGTCCGTGTTGACGTACTCGTAGCAGCCGCCCACACCCACGCCGCAGGCGCCGTTGAGTACCTGACAATCGGCGTCGACTTCACACGCGCTGTTTTGCTCAAGCAAGCGCGCGTAAGTGTCTTCAGCCTCCTCGCAGATGTCTCCAGGCTCCTCCTCTTCTTTATAACCACGACGCTCCAACTCTTCGTCGATCTCGGCCGGGATCTCGGTGCCCTCTTCGGCGCACACGATCACGCCATCAAAGTCCTCTCCCTCGGGGAACTCCTCAGGACAATCGGAGGTCAGAAAGCCATCCTCGATCAAGATGCAGAAGTCCTCTCCCTCAAACTCCAGGACCTCGCCGTCGGCGCATCCAGTCGGGTTGGAGTACTCCGCGTCGTCTTCACACCCTGCTCCGAGCGCGCACAGCGCCCCGAGACACATCATCAAAATCATCCGTTTCACGCTGGACCTCACTCTTCGCTCTTATCGTCTGTTTTATCTGTATTGAGGTAATCGTAGGGCGCCCACGCCAGCGATAGCTGCATCGGCTCCCCGTCCTCGCACTGTTCTCCATCTTTGGAAATCTCGGTCAGCCGGGGCAGGATCACGTCTTCGTAGAGCTTGCCCAGCAGCTCCACCTGGCCGCGCGGGACCGGGAAGCTGGCCGTGCGGGCAAAAGCCCGCTGCTCTTTTTTGAAGAAACGCCCATAGGTGGCGTTGGTGAGCGTGTCCACGAAGCTATTGAGGCCACCGATCTGCGCCATCCAGTTGTCGCGCGGCAAGCGGCGCACGTTGGACACCGCCTCGTACATCAGCGTGCGACCGTGGCGCTCTTTGATCCGCCCTGTGCGCAACAACTCGGCGACGGCCTCCTCAATGTCCTTGGCCTCCAAGTTAGGCAAGACCTGCTTGATCCGCGCTATGCCCATCGGCCTGGACCAGAGCATGAACTCGATTTGCCGGGGGATACTGTGGACGATCTCGGGCAAGAAGAAGCTCTCGCGCAACTGCTTGGACAGACGCACGGTGGTGCGCTGACTGACCCCCAGCAAGTCACTGGTCTCTTTGAGCGTCACCCCTGTAGAGCGGATCTCGTGAAAGTAGGCCGTTTCCAGCCAAGACACCAACTCTTTGAGCGGCACCCCAAAGACCCGCGCCAGCTTCACCGAGGACTTCAAGAGCGAGTAGATGACCCGCTTTCGCAGCTCCTTGTCTGAGATTTCTCCCGAACCTGCTTCTTCCATGCTTCCTGCTCACCTGTGGGCCCTGGAGCCCTGTGCTGACCTCCGGATTTTGCGGCCCATCGACCTGGCAAAGTCCGGCCCGGCATCACACACCACTGCCCAGGGGTGCGTGCCGAGTGTTGGCGCAGCCTCGTGTCCGACGTGGCCTTGCCTGTGATTCAAAGACTAGCCATGAGACCGGTCGGCGTCAACACTTTAAGCCAAAAATTGCTAAAAGTGTACTACAAGAGGCATCGATGCGCTGTTGACCGGGGTTGGTGAGGACTGATAATTTTGCCTGGCGCGAATGGAGACGTGTGAAAATCAGGCAAGATCGCCCCGCATCGGGGCGCATCGGTGGGGATTGGGGGTCAGATGAAGAGCAGCGTGTGCGTGACAGGCGGCGCGGGTTATGTGGGCAGTCAAACGGTGTGGGCGCTGCGTGACCGGGGTGTGCCGGTGGTGGTGTACGACAACCTCTCGACGGGCCACCGCGAACACTTGCCGCCAGATGTGCCGGTGGTGGTGGGCGACGTGCGCGACGAGGCCGCCCTGCAGAACTGCTTTGCCAAACACAAGGTCCGCGCCGTGGTGCACTGCGCGGCGGTGGCGTTGGTGGGCGAATCGATGCGCGCGCCCAGCATGTACTGGTCGATCAACGTGGGCGGGACGGCGGCGCTGACGGGCGCGGCGATGGCCTGCGGGGTCAAGGCGATCGTCTTTTCTTCGTCGGCGGCGGTGTACGGCGAGGCGCTGCAGATCCCCATCAACGAGCGGCACCCCAAAGAGCCCATCAACCCCTACGGACGCTCCAAACACGTGGCAGAGCAGGTGCTCGAAGACGCCCGGGCGGCCGGTGGGCCTGCGTGGATCGCCTTTCGGTACTTCAACGCCGCTGGTGGGGACTCCAAGGGGAGAACCGGCGAGGATCACGAGCCGGAGACCCACCTGATCCCGAACATCTTGAAAGTGGCCCAGAGTATGAAGCAGGGCGGCGTCGTGTCGCCGGTGAAGCTCTTTGGCGGGGATTACCCCACCGAGGACGGCACCTGCGAGCGAGACTACATCCACACCGAGGATCTGGCCGAGGCCCACATCCGAGGGGTGGAGTATTTGCTGGCCGGGGGCCAGAGCGGGGCCTTCAACCTTGGGACCGGGCAAGGGCGCAGCTTGCTGGCGATGGTCCGGGCCGCGCGCACGGTCACCGGCGTGGACATCCCCTACCAGATCACCGCGCGCCGTCCTGGAGATCCAGCACAATTGGTCGCCGACGCCGATCTGGCCTGGCAAGAACTGGGCTGGCGCGCCAAAAACTCCAGCCTGCGGCACATTCTGGACACCGCGTGGCGCTGGATGCAGAGGGGTGACGGGGCTTGAAGATCGCCGTTGTCAACGCAACCCCCAGGCTTGGGGGCGCCGGACTGATCGCCAAAGACGTGGCCCGGGGCATGGCCTCGCGCGGGCACGATGTGCGCTTCATCAGCACCGCCAAGACCGCCTCGCAGGGCTTTGACGCCGATCTGGGCTGCCACCAGGTGCTCGTGCCGACGGGACCCCAAAGCGCACTGGCGCACTACGTCAACCCCGTCGCCACCGCCGCGCTCGCCAGGGAACTGGCCCGCTTTGAGCCCGACGTGGTCAACTTCCACAACGTCAACCTGCGGACCTTCTCGGCCTCCAGCCTCCTGCTCTCCAGGCGGTGGACCTCGGCCTGGACGCTGCACGATGTCTGGCCGGTGTGCATGACGGGGTGGCCCGAGCCGCCCGACTGCCAGGGCATGCACCGAGGCTGCCAGCGCTGCCCCACCTGGCCCGACTGGCAAACGCGCACCAACCGCCTCCTTAAAGACCTCATCTTTGCCCAGGCTCGCCTCACCGTCGTCTGCCCCAGCCAATGGATGGCCGACACGGTGGCCAGCAGCGCCCTGGGGCGACACCCGACCGCCATTGTCAGAAACGGGGTCGACACCGCACTCTTTGCGCGCCGCGACGACGCCCGCGCCGAGTTGGGCATCGCCCCAGAGGCCGTGGTGATGGTCTTCAGCGGCGGGCGACGGGTCAGCGGGACCTCTCCGGCGTTTCGCAAGGGCTGGGATGATTTGCGCGCGGCGTTGGGGCTGCTGGGCAAGCGCGACAAGCTGGAGCTGCTCTACGTGGGCGACCCGATTGATTTGCCCGCGGACTTTCCCGTGCCGGTGACCTTCACCGGCGGCGTGGAGCGCACCCGCATGCCCCACTTCTACAGCGCCGCCGACATCTGCGTGTTGCCCACACTGGGCGACAACGCCCCGCTGGGCGTGCTGGAAGCCATGAGCGTGGGCACGGCCATTGTGGCCACCCATGTTGGCGGCATCCCCGAGGTCCTTGAAGACGGCCGCTCGGCCCGGCTCTGCCCCGCCCGCAACCCCAAAGCGCTGGCCGACGCCCTGGGCGCCGTGCTGGACGACAAATCGCACCGCCAGGAGCTGGCCCAGACCGCGCACCGCCACCTCCACAAGAGCCTCACCCTGGAGCACATGCTCGGCGGCTACGAGGCGCTCTTTGAGCGGCTGGGGGGCGCCCCATGCTGACGGCGCTCATCCCCGATGACCGGGGCCCTGAACGGCGCTACGTGTTGGATGTCCTGCTGGGAGACCTCCTGGGACAGACCTACCGCGCTCGAACGGCGCCCAGCACCGGCCAGATCATTCTGGAGGCCAACGGGCGCCGCCTGATCCTGCGCGACGGGCTCTTTGGCCCCCCTGCCGACGCCTGGC
>CAKZKQ010000155.1 GCA_937123825.1 uncultured Pseudomonadota bacterium | reverse complement strand
TGACGATGTCGGGGATTTCGGCTTTGATGGCGTCGACGATGGCCTGGGCCACGTCGGGATCCCAGGACGGGAAGCGCCCCATGCCGGGTTCCTGGCGCCGGAAGTGCAGGTGAACCACCGAGGCGCCGGCGTCGTGGGCACGGCGAGCTTCCGCCGCCATTTCCTGGGGGGTGACGGGGACGGGGTGGTGTTGGGGGTCGGTCAGAACCCCGGTCAACGCGCATGTAATGATGACTTTGTTGTCGCTCACGCTCTCTCCTCGTTCAGAGTCTCTGGCTCTTGTGTGAGGATGGTCAAAATGGGTGGGTTCAGTCAAGCGCGTTGGGTGTTCTGAGGTCAGATGTGGGTTGGGGATGTGGGCGAGGAAAATCGGGTCAGTCGGTGACGTATTTTGCTTGTTTGGGGAATGAACCATGCCCATATTGTGTGCACCGCAGCAGCGGTCTTTGATGCTCACACCACACAATATGGGATGAGGGCGGATTGGGGAGGGACCCGGTGAACGCAGGGTCTTTTCTTGATGGTGCGGCGTCTTTTTTGGGGTGAGTGTTGGTTTGAGGGCCGCTGTTGAAATATTTTGAGGGTATGAGCGTAGGGGACGGTTGAAGGTTTTGCTGGGTTGTCCGTAGGGACAGCGCTGGGTACCTGATGCGGTCTTTTTAAATAGATTCAGGAGGGTCAAGGATGAAAAACACCGAGAACAAAGATGTCAAAACGCTTCAGACGTTGGGCATCGTTTATTACGTTTACGCTGCGATGGTGGCGCTCTTTGCGTGTTTTCCGCTGATCCACGTCACCATCGGGGTGTTGCTCCTCAGTGGGGTGATTCCCATCCCTGAGCCGACCCATGGTGGTGAGCCGTTCCCGACCCACCTCTTTGGTGGGATGTTTGTGGCGGTGGGGAGCATCATCGTGCTCTTTGGTTGGGCCAAGGCAGCGTTGATTTTCTATGCAGGCCGTTGCTTGCGCAACCTGCAGAAGCACACGGTGTGTTTGGTGGCGGCTGCGGTGTGTTGTTTCTTTATGCCGTTGGGTACGGCGCTGGGCGTGGTGTCGCTGGTCTTCCTGCTCAAGGATGGCGTTCGCGACGTGTTTGACGCCCGCGACGAGCTTGGCGGCCTTTAGAAGGGCAAAAGGCGCACTTATTTAAAGCGATAGAACGCAAAACCCCGCTTGTGGAATCATCCACAAGCGGGGTTTTTTACTGGTTTCTCTGGGGAGCGCCGGTTGGTGTCACTGGTTGCTGAAGATGAAGGGGTAGGTGACTTTGACGATGCCGCCGCCGTTGGGTGTGGGGAATGCCATGCGTTGGACCACTCTGGTGACGCAGCCCTCAACGGCTTTGTTGTTGAGGGTGGTGTTGGCGACGCTGGCCGAGCCGACCATGCCGTCGGCTTTGATGATGAAGGAGATGGTGACTTTGCCCTGGAGTGAGGGGTCTTTGGTCAGCTCTTTCTCATAGCAGTATTTGATGGCGCTTTGGTGGCTGCGGATGACGCGCCTGATGACGGCTTTGTCCATGCTCCCCTGGACGACGGGTTTGGTGGGGAGCACCTTGGGGTTGTTGTTGCCAGCGGCCTTTTTGTTGCCCCCTCCCAGGTTCCCCAGGCCAGCGCCGCCGCCCAGCGGCTGGGGGCTGTCAAAGATGAAGGTGGGGGCGGGGCCCAGGTCGCCGGGGTAGGCGTTGTTGATGACGCTGGAGATTTGCTCGACGGTGGCGCCCGCCGAGTAGTTCATCGGGCCTTGGAAGGCGGCCAGGAGTGTCAGGACGTTCTGGAGGTTGGTTTCGGCGTTGATGTGGACGTTGATCAGGGCGCCGGGGGCTTTGACGCGGACCATGCGCACGGCTTCGGTGAGTTTGACAAAGTCCACGCCGAGGTCCTTGGCGTTGGGGTTGCGCTCCATGAGCAGCAGGGGCGCTCCGTCGCTGTCAACGATGCGAATGCCGCCGGCGTCGAGGCTGAGGTAGAATTGGTATTCGTTGGGGTTGTGTGGCTCAGAGGGCTGGCGAGTGTAGAACCAGGAGCGACGGCGCTGGTTGTCGGTGCTTTTGAAGACGATCAGCGCTTCAAAGCCAGCCTGTGCTGAGGTGTGGACCACGCGGCGCACCACGGCCCAGGGGGTGTTGGCGTCGAACTGGATTTCGATGCTGCCAACCATGATGGGCCGTCTGTTTTGGTTGTCCACGGCGGGTTCTTCATCGATTGTTTCGACCTCGACGGCTTCCACACCAAGGTTGTCGCTCTTTTTGTTGTGTTGTTCTTTGAGGGCCTTGACCAGCCAGTCAATGGTCTGGCCTTGCCCTTCGCTCAGCCGTGCCACATCGGCCAGCCGTTCTTTGCCGATGTAGACTCCTTCGTTGGTGATCTCGACCACGGCGTCGACGGCCTGGGTGTTGGCATATGAGGGCCAGGGTGCGGCGGGGACGTTGAGGCTGTCGAGCGGGTAGGGGGGCTTGATGTTCTCGATGAAGGCGCAAGCCTTGGGGCGGCCTCCGTCACAGGCGCGCTGGGCCAGTTTGATGGCATCGGGGATGTTGTCGCCCATGGCCTGGCCGCGGGCCATGAAGAACCAGAAGCCGTTGTCGACGGTGGTGACCGTGTCTTTGGTGGTGGGGTCATCAAGGGCGCACTGCCGTGGGGCCTTGAGGTATTCATAACCGGCTTCTAGAAGCTGGGTGCGGGCCGAGGGGGTCGCGTGCGCCAGCGCGTCAAAGAGTTGCTGGTAGCCGATGATCATGTCGATGAGGCAGTATTGGCCTTTGGAGGGCTGTTTTTCGGCCAGGCCTTTGGGGGTGGGGTAGATGACGGGCAAGACGGGGCCAGAGGCGTTCTGGCTGCCTGCGACAGAGACTCGTGCGCGCAGCGATTGACTGGCCTCCTGGGTGGCCATGACGGCGTCGATGCTCTCGAAGGCTCTGGTCAGGGTGCTGAGGTCTTGATCGCCGCTTTGCTCAAAGAAGGCGCTGACCGCTTTGAGGTTGTTGCGGGCGACGATGTCTCGGGTGGGTTTGATGGGGTTGTCGAGGTCAAAGAGTTCGTCGGCGCGCTTGCCGATGCTCAGCAGCAGGAGGCTGCGGTCTTTGCCGGTGCGCGCCTCATAGGTGATCAGTTGGCTCAGCTCCGGGTCAGCCTTGATGAGGTTGCCCAGGAGCTTGACGGGGGTTGGCAGGTCGCCGCCGGGATATTCGGCCACCAGCCCCGCCACGATCTCGGGCATGCCGTAGCCCGTGGGAAGCTCAAAACGTTCCAGGACCATGGAGGCGGAGTTGGGCAGCGCGGCTTCGACGTCAACGCCGGTGCTCTCAAGGACTTTGAGGTAGGACCAGGGGCCATTGAAGAGCATGTAGAGCGTGACCATGCCGCCGCCTTCACGGCTCATCATGGCCAGATCCTGAACGGTGGCTTTGCCTGCCGAACCTGCCCAGGACGGCGCGGGGGTGGAAGCGTAGCGCTGGCGCAGGCTGTAGCCGATTTGAGTCTCGGCCAGGGGCGCAGCGCTGCGGGCTTTGTAGACGTTGCCGCGCTCGACCTGGGCCAGGGCGTGGGCCTCGCGGGCGCTGGCGCTCATGGTGCGGGTCAGGCGCAGATCCACGTCGCTGGGGGCCTGGGCGCTGAAGGTAACGTCCACAAACTGGCGGTCGGCGATGTTCATGACGCGGGCCGAGTTGAGCACGAGCGCGCACCCCGCGGCGTAAAGCATCTGATGAACTTCTGGCGTGGCGTACCGCAGCGCAGAGGACATATCCATCAGGCCGATCAGCGTTGAGAGCTGTGCCCAACGCGCGGTGTTGACGTGGGCCGCGAAGGTGGCGTCTCCCTCCATGAAGTGGTTGACCGCAGGGGTCGTCACCTCAAACACGTCGCCT
The DNA here is from genome assembly GCA_937123825.1 of uncultured Pseudomonadota bacterium. Taxonomy (GTDB): domain Bacteria; phylum Myxococcota_A; class Bradymonadia; order Bradymonadales; genus CAKZKQ01. The sequence continues at coordinate 15,695 of CAKZKQ010000155.1, read as the reverse complement.
TTGTCCAGGGCCAACTGTGCCAGGGCGTCTATGGCGTCCTCTTGCATGCCCAAATCGGTCATGCCGATTTCCAACCTCACGCTTTTGGCCTGCGGGACGATGGCGATGATGATGCGGTTTCCGACGATCAGCCCGCCATCGGGGGCGACCTTGAGCCACTGGCCCGTGAAGGGCTTGGTTTCAAGGTTCTGCCCTTCGGCCCAGCGCGAGATGGTGCCCACCAGCGCGTTGGTGTCCGTGGCGGGCAAGATGACCTGTGCCTGGACCAGGGTCGGCAGCTCAGAGACATCCAAAATGTTGCCGTAAACCAGCGTCTCCATCATCGGGTCGCTGCTCACTCGCCCCGCCCCAATCAAAATGGGGCGACTGGAGTCAAGCCCCTTGAAGTCGGGCAGCTTGTCCGGCTCTGTTTCGAGGAGTTCAGACAAGAGCAGGTCGGTGTAGCCCACATTCTTGGGCTTGCGCACCGGCACGCCTTCAAAGACCCGCTCCATGATGGCCTCAAGCTCTCCGGTGCGGTTGGGTCGGAAGTAGCCCACAACGGGGTGCGCTGCGAGTTGGTCGCTCATGCTGGTCAGCGCCGTGTCGGCCTTGACCTGGGTGAGCATGGAGACTGGCCGGGGGCCGCTCTGGCAGGCGGATAGGAGCGCCAGGGAGAGCAGCACGCACATCAGCGCCAGCGCCTGGGTGGTTTTTGTCATGGTGCGGGTTCCTTATGTCTTTGGCGCCATGGGCACGGCCACTGTGGGACCGTTGCAACGACAGCGTCGGGGTAGACCGGTGGTATTGCAGCGAACTTGTCCCTGATGTCGTCCCACCTGGGGTGGGTCCGTGTCAACATGTTTGGAGGGGGCAGCGGGCGTCGCTGGCCGCGCCGAGGTTCATCGTATGAAGCGTATGTTGATGGGATAGTGGTAGTGTTTGCCCTGGTGGGCTGCCACGGTGGCGATGATGGTCACCACCGTTGAGAACGCGGCCAGCGCCAGCAGCAGCGGGATGCCAATCAAGAAGAAGACCATGATGATGGCGGGGATGGAGAGGATCAGCATGGTCAACTGAAAGTTGATGGCCTCTTTGCCGTGGTGGTCCACAAAGGTGGACTCTTTGGATTTGAAGAGCCACAGCCCCAGCGGCACCACAAACCCCAGCACCGGCACCAACCAGCCAAGGAAGGTGCTCAGGTGGATGAACATGGCCCAGGTCTGCTCGTCGATGGTGGCCAGCGCCGAGCTTTGGCCTGGGGAGCGTTCTATTTTATGGGGGGTAAGTGGTTTGGGTCCTGGAGAAGGCATGGCGCTGTGTCGACCTCGTGGGCTTCAGTGCGTCTTTGTGGCTTCGTGGACCTGAACCCGTGGGTCTGGGGGTTCATTCCCCCATTCTTTGACTCAGCCGTTGGTCTTGATGGTCAGCGGGCCTTCGATGGCTTTGTATTCGGAGGCGCTGGATTGGTAGCCGTCAAGCTGTGCGGTGTGGATTTCGGTGGGTTTGCCGTTGGCCCACGCGAGGGTCACGCTGCCATCTTCTTGGTTGCAGATGGAGACGCAGGATGCGCCGGGCACCAGGCGGAGCGTTTCGCCGCTGCTGAGGTTGAGGGCGCGCAGGTCGGTGCCGCGCTTGTTGCTGTGGCGAGTGTAGAGCACCAGGTCCTTGGCGATGAAGGTGCCGGGGCCGGCGGCGCGTTCGTGGCCGGTCAGCCGGGAGATGGCGCCGGTTTCGAGGTCGAGCCAGTGGAGTTGTCGAGCGTCGGGTTGGCCGGCGGGTTCGGAGCAGTAGAGGATCTTGGTGCCGTCGGGCGAGTAGGTTGGGTTGGAGTCGTGCCGGGTGGCGTCGTGGGTCAGGGGGCTTTTCTGGTTGGTTTCCAGGTCCATGACCCAGAGGTTGTAGGCGTCTGGGGAGGCGCCTTGGGAGGATGAGAAGACCATTTGGCGCCCGTTGGGGCTAAAGCTGGGGTGTTGGTAATGGAAGCGGGTGCTGCTGAGCAGGCAGCGGGTGGCGTGTGGCTCGTGCAGGTCACCGATCCAGATCTGCCAGCGTCCGGCGCCGGTTTTTTTCCAGGTGTAGGCCAGCGTGCGGCCGTCGGGGGCCCAGGTCGCTTCGGCGTGGATGCCCTGGCCATGGGTCAGTTGGCGCGCCAGCAGCCCCTGCGGGTTGGTGATGAAGATGTGGACCTCTCCGGCACCCCCTGAGAAGGCCAACCAGCGCCCGTCTGGGGACCACGCCGGGTCATAGTGGTCGCAAAGGCCTGCGGTGATGATGTTGGCATCACCGATCTCCAGTTTCTGGAACTTCTTGTCACTCAGCGCCATGGATCCCTCTGTTTGGTGGTCCTGCGTTGTTGGTGCGTTGGGGCAAGCAACCGGTTCAAAGCGTTTTGCAGGTGCATGTGTGTTGCAAAGCGCGATGAACGTAAGCCTGGTGCTGGAATTGGGCTGGATCAGCCGCCAGAAATCCGGGCCTGGGGTGGTTTGATGCCTGGGCTTTTGCCTTTGGTGTTCACATTCCCGGCTCAGAATGCACCGGAGCGCCCCCGTAATTCAAGCCGAAGCGCATTTGTCATCGCTTGTAATGCGCATTGGCATCAAAATGGGATCCACAGGAGCTGATAATCGTTGTTGCCGCTTTGGCGATCGTGGTCGATGGCGAATAGTCCACCGACCAGGCTCAGCGTGTAGCCGTAGGGGTCGGTGCTGTAATAGTAGAACGGCACCAGGCCGTGGGTCAGGCGGTCTTTGCGCTTGGAGCGGAAGAAGGGCGGGATGAGCATAAAGTCGCGCTCTTCGTTCTGGAAGCGCCAGTAGATGGGGAAGATGACCCGCGCGTTTTGATTCCTGTCCTCGTTGTAGAAGTGCCAGTAGAAAGGCAGCAGGACGGTGCCCCCGGCGCGGCCACCGGGGCGCTTGTAGTTGACGTAGAAGGGCAGGGCGATGTCGAGCGAGGAGCCATCGACGCTGCGGCGTCCAAAGAAGAGCGGGAAGACGGTGTGCCAGCTGCCCTGTGAGTCGCCAGCCCCGGCGTAGAGCATGGACCAGGCGCGCCAGTGGTCGTCCTGGCGGTAGGAGTAGGCCAGGGGGCTGACAAAGGTGTGACCGCCGGGGCGGCTCTCGTGGTAGTAGGCGGGCAGCAGCGCGCTGCCGCTCTTGTGTTGGTCTTTAAAGCGCCAGAAGAGCGGCGCCAGCCCCCAGTCGGTGTCCTGGGCGTCTTTGGAGTAGAAGGCGGGCCCTGCGATGACCGTCATGTCTTCGCCGTCGGCGGAGCGGTCGTAGTAGGCCACGGGCAGGAGCCAGCCTCGGGTGCTGCCGTCGTCGTTCTGGCGCAGGTGGGCCAGCGGGGCCAGGCCCGTGGAGGTCCCCTGGGCGTCTTTGAGGTGGTAGCCAAGGCCAAGGACAGAGCCGCTGGTCTTTTCGGCGGGGTTGTCCCAGTTCCAGTAGAGCGCGGCGAGCGTGTCCATGCGGTAGCCGTTGGGTTTGCGGCGGCCGTAGTAGAGGGGGAAGAAGGCGGTGGTCCGGTCTTCTTTGATGTTGCTGTGGTAGAAGGGCAGCAGGCCAAAGCGGAAGGTGTCTTCGGCCCGGTTGTTCTGGATGAAGCCCAGCGGAAAGAGGCCGCCGGAGTAGCCGTGCTCGTGGCGGCTGATCCAGCCTGGGGGGACGATGGTCAGGCGGTCGCGGCCCTCGTTTTCTACAAAGCGCATCCATAGGGGGAAGAGCACGGAGTGGCCGTCGACGCCGTTGGCATGCTCTCCCCACCAGGCCAGCGGGAAGATGCCGCCGCGCCAGCCTTCGGGGCGCGATTGGTGCCAGAAGGGGGTGACGATGGTCAGCTTGCGCTCGTCGTTGTCGTTGAAGCGCCAGACCAGGGGGAAGCCCACAAAGTGGCCGCTCTTCTGGTCGGCGCTCTGGCCCCACCAAAAGAGCGGGAAGGCGCCGCCGCTCCAGTCCCCGCGCCCGTTGCCCCGGTGCCAGAAGGGGCCGCCGAGGGCAAAGTGGTCGCCGTTGGTCCCAACTTCCCACTGCGCGGAGAGGGGGGCGATGCGCAGCACGCTGCCGTCGTTCCATAGCTTCTGGTAGTAGCGCGGCATCAATATGTCCGTTTGGGACTCTGGGGTACGCTCGCCCAGGTAGGGTCCCAGCCAGGTAAACTCGCGCTCTCGGACGTAATCGTGGCTGTGGTAGTAGAGGGGCAGCAGCAGGCGCGAGCTGTGGGTGGGTTGGTTGTTGTGGTAGTAGAGCGGCGCCACCAGCAGGGTGTCGTGGATGTCGGAGCGGTCGCTATAGACCAGCGGGAAGAAGAAGTCCGTGGCCGACTGTGCGTCGCGGCGGAACCAGTGGTTGAGGATCAGCCCGTGGCGCTGGTCGCCGTCGCGGTGGTAGTAGCCAGCGGGGGTCAGGAGCGTGGCGGTGGGTTTGCCGCGCTCGTTGTGGCCCCAGCCGTACCAGTAGAAGGGGAAGGTGGCGTCGTAGCCCTCTTCGCCAAAGGCGGTCGTCTTGTTTTTGTGGAACCACAGGGGCAAGAGCCCGTAGCGCTCCTGGCCGGGCTCCTTGAAGCTGTAGAAGGGCGGCGCAAAGAGCGATGAGGTGCCCTCGGCGTCGTTGAAGAAGTGCCAGACCAGGGGGAAGAGGATGTCGTGGCCGGAGTCGCCGCCGGGCATCCCCTGGGTGCGGTCGTGCCAGAAGAGCGGGAAGGCGCCAAAGCCGTATCCGCTGCGGCCTTCGTAGGCAAAGAGGGGTCCGTAGGCGGTGGCGACCTCTTCGTGGCCGTCGGGGTGTTCTTCTTTGTATTGGACCACCAGTGGGACGTAGGCGTCGAGGCTGCGTTTGACCCCGTCGGTGGTCTTTTGCCACTTGAATAGCAGAGGGAAGAGGGCGCTGAAGCTGCTTTGCTCGGCGTAGTCCTCCCAGTCCAAAATCAGCGGGAAGAGCATTCTGAAGCGGCTTTGGGGCCTGTCGCTCCAGGCCAGCGGCCCCATCCAGCCCATGTCGAGCGCGGTGGGGTCCACCGCCGCGCCGGGTTGACCAAGCCCAGTGGTGTCGCCTCGGGTGTAGCGCCCAAAGAGCAGCGGCCCCAGCAAGAGGTCGCTGCCGCCGGGGGTTTTGTCCTGGTAGCGGAAGGCCAGCGGGGCCGCCAGCCAGTAGCGCTTCTTGGGGCCGTCGTGTCCAAAGGCCAGCGGGGCCAACCACCAGTCCGTGCCCGTCTCGTCGCGGTCGTAGATGAAGGGGAAGGCAAAGACAAAGCGCTCGTTGGTCTTGTCGTTGCCCGACAGATAGAGCCAGGGGGCGGCCAGCGCCCAGTAGTCGCCGCTGCGGGCGTCGCTCGACTGCAAGAAGAGCGGGGCGACCATGGTGGTCTCGCGGCCGCGCTGGTTTTGGTAGCGGAAGCCGTTGAGGAACCACGAAAACCGCCACCCGTCAGGCCCATTGTCTCGGATGTCCAGCACGCCGGGGGCAAAAAAGAAGCCGCTGCCGTCGGCCTCCCGGTAGCGCGCAAAGAGGGGGAAGAGCCCGTCACTCTCGGTCTGCCCGTCCTGAAAAGTCCACAGCGGCCCCAGCAGGAGCCGCTGACGCTCGGGACCTTGTGACCAGTAGAAAGCCGGGGCGACGGCCAGGGTTTGGATGTCGTTGACCTTGTCGTCCTGCCACAGCCCCAGCGGCAAAATCCCGTAGGTGCTCTCCTGGGGCGACGTGCGTGCAAAGGCCGGTCCCCAGAAGGTGGTCCGCCAGTCTGGCCCCTGGTTGTCGTAATAAAGCCCGGGAATGAGCGTAAAGCTGCGCTTGATGGACGGGGCGTGCCAGTGAAAATAGAGCGGCGCCAGGCCCCAGGCCTCGTTGTCCTGCTCCCGGTGGTAGTAAGCCGTGGCAGCGACCACCGTCTCGCGGTCGTTGGCTGGATCTTTGTGCCGCCCATAGAGAAACGGCAAAAAGAAGCGCCACTGCTCGCCCTCGATGTTGCTGGCGTAGTAAAGCGGCAAAATCATGGTGCGGGCGTTTTCGGTCCGCTCGTCCTCCCACGCGCTCACCAGCGGCCAGATGCCCAAACCCCACTCCTGGCCATCTCGCCAGGAGTACATCGGCCCCATCATCCCAAAGCGGTCCTGGCTGCGCTTGTCACGCCACTTGGCGTAAAGCAGCGGCAACAAGAGCTTGAACTCCGTGTCGTCGTCCTCGTAGCCCGCATAGAGTGGAAAGACCATCCCAAAGCGGTCGTCCCGGTCCTCCACTCCCCAGATCAGCGGCGTGGCCATGGTCAGCTTAAAGTCGTCGTCCCAGTAACGCATGTAGAGCGGAAACTGGAGCGCAAACCCTTCATTATAATCATCCCAGGTCTTCCAGAAGGTCAGCAGCGGCGGCACCCCCTGCGTCGTCGTCTTCTCGATCTTGTCGTGCACATGCAAGAAGACCGGCGAAATCAGCTCTCGTTGGTGCGGGTCATCCTCATAAAAGGTCAGCAGCGGCAAGACGCTGACCTTGGTGTGCTCTTTGCCGCCCCCAAACCACACCAGCGGCACCAGCCCTGCGTTCCAGCGCCCTGGCCGCGTGCGCCAGTACATCGGTCCAAGCACATGGAGGTTGTCGTCTTCCTTCAGGTCGTGGTGGTGCCAGTACAACGGAAAGAGGGTGCTAAAGCGCGTCTCTGGGCTCCGATACCGGTGCCAAAGCCACGCCCCGCTGTAGCTGCTGTCGATCCCCTCCACATGCCACGCCAGCGGCGTCACCAGGCTCCAGCGGTCCGGGTTGTCCTTCCAATACCAGTACGCCCCAAAGGGCAGCGCCACATGCAGCCGCCAGTCAGGCTTGTCCCGGTACCAGTAGAGCCCCAGGATGTGCATGAAGGTCTCCAGGTCCACCGGGTCGTGCTCATAAAAATAAAGCAGATAGAGCCCATTGCGGATCACGCGGCGGTTGCGCGGATTGCTCCCCGACGCCCCCCGGCTGCCCGCCTGCCCAGCGCCCATCTCCCCCACATCCCCGCCCACACCCCCCAGCGGGTCCACCGCAGGGCGGCGCAGCTCGCCCGGCGACAATACCTCCTTCGCCGAACGTTCTTTGCCGCCCCCACCGCCAGACGCACGCTCCGCCCCCGGCGCCCTCAACTCCAAGGCGCCCGAGCCTCCCGGCGCCGGTTGGGCGCTCCCCAAACCAGGGACACACAAAGCCGCGCCCACCCAAAGCGCCAAACCCAGCGCGAACCACAGTGCGCGAGGTGCGCAAAACCTTGCGCGTCCCATCACCGCACCGTCGCCTCCCCACTCAGAGCCCCTCCAGGGACCCCTCGTGGCCGACGGCGTGGGAACGGCGAGCGTCAAGCATGTCTTGAGTTGAGCGAAATTCATGGTGGCCCCTTGGCGGTTTTGTCACAGAGTGAAGCAAAGCGCAGGCCAGATCTGAACAGGACTCACAAAGCCCACTGACGGGGACGCGCACAGAAGGCCGTCAACCACGGCAGCGTCGGGCACGACACAGTGTGGCGTTAATGATACGGTGGACCGCCGCCAATCTTGGTAAAAACTTCCTCAAGGCTCGCCGCCCAGCGCCGATACATTCAACAGGGGGCACCGAAGCCATGGAGGTGGAGGGTGATGACCATTGTTGCATGGGAAAAGGACTGACCATGGAAGAGATCTCAATCAAGCAGGGAGCGCTCTTGCAGCCCGCAAGATTCCACCGCGCCTTATTGGCGCAACTCAACATCTCCGAGCGGCTCAACGTCGCCTGCGCCATGCTCTTGCTGCGCCTGGAGTTTGAAGACCTCTACGCAGAGCACTACGACATCGGCCAGCCAGAAGCGCTGCGCGGGACCTTTGCCCAAATGGTCTCGGGCATGGTCCGCAAGACCGACACCGTCGGATGGCTCGAGGAAGGCTGTCTGGCTGTCATTCTCCGAGCCGTCACCGCAGAGGAAACCACACTCGTCGCCACTCGCCTTCAAAAGCAACTGGCCAGAACGCCAGTGTTGGTGGGGCAGCACAACCTCTATATGGCCGTACAGGTCGGTGGGGTGTGGACCAGTGGAGACAACCCGATGCCTGTGGATGTCTTCACCGAGCAGGCTTACTTTGCGATGATCAGTTAAAGGGCTCGACGCGGCGCTGACCTGGAGGGATGCCAACACACTTCCCGGCAGATGCTGATTGAACAACCTGGGACCAAAGCATCAAGGATGGTTTTGCTTTGGTCTGTGATTTGCCCGGGGTCTGCTTGAAGCAGGTGGCCCTGGGCAAGCTTTTTCTTGGCGTGGTTTGCCCAGTGGGTCGGCAGCGCCAACGAGACCGCTCGGTGACGGGACAATTGTCGGATACAATCTTGCCTCTTTGTGGGGTTTGTCGTTACGCTCCAGCCGATCGACGCTCGCGGTCAGCCGCTTTGTATGCGGTGTGAATGGCGAGCCAGGGCCAGGAGATGCGATGAGGAGCCACGGCGACGGCCGTTTCAGACCGGACCAGTTGGCCCAGCTTGGCCAGGGGGTGGTCTTTGAGCGTGGGGTGATGGTCTTTCACCCCGAAAACATCGAAGTGGGTGACAACGTTTATGTGGGTCACCAGACCATCCTCAAAGGGTATTACAAGAACAAGATGGTGATCGGCTCGGGGACGTGGATTGGGCAGCAGTGCTTTTTCCACTCCGCTGGCGGGCTGAGCATTGGCCGCAACGTGGGCATTGGCCCTGGGGTGCGGATCATTACGAGCCACCACGTCGAGGCGGGCCGTCAGACCCCGATTTTGCACTCTCCGCTGGCGTTTGCGCCCGTGGTGATTGGCGATGACACCGACATTGGGGTCAACGCGGTCATTTTACCAGGGGCGGTGCTTGGGCGCGGGGTTCAAGTGGGCGCAGGCGCGGTGGTCAAGGGGACTTTTCCCGATTACGCCGTCATCGCTGGTGTGCCTGCGCGAGTCGTGCGCATCCGTCCTGAACACGCACCAGAGGGGGAGAAGTGATGGGCATCCGCCTTTCCATTGTGATGTTTGCCTACAACGAGCAGGAGAACGTCCGGCCTGTGGTCCTGGACACGGTCGCTGCGTTGGAGGCCGCCGTTGGGGACTTTTTGGACGACTACCAGCTTGTCCTTGTTGATGACGGCAGCGTGGACCAGACCGGCGCCATCATTGAAGCGTTGGCCCAGGACAACCCTCGGATTACGCCCATGTCTCACGGAACCAACCGCGGCATTGGCGCGGCGGTGAAGACGGGGTTTGCGGCGGCGCGGCTGGATTACATCACCATTTTGCCTGCCGATGGACAGGTGACGGTGGGCGAGCTGCAGAAGTTTGTCCCCAGCATCCAGGCGGGGGCGGACATGGTGGTGGGCTACTATACCCAGCGTCAGCAGGTCGATGGCAGCTATCGGGCGGTGCTGAGCAAGGGGCTGCGCTTTGGCATGAATGTCTTGTTGGGGACCCAGCGTCCTATGGACGGCGTGTACATGTTCCGTCGAGACCTGCTTAAGACGCTGCCGCTAAAGAGCGAGACCTTTTTTGTGAACCTGGAGCTGCCCGTGCGGGCCATCCGCGAGGGTTTGGACGTGCGTTCGGTGCCGGTGGAGGTCCACGCGCGTCGTGCGGGTGCGTCCAAGGTCACCAGCTTTCGTCGGATGGCCAAGGTGGGCACGGAGGTGCTCAAGTTTCGGGGTCATTTGCTGGCCGAGCGGTTTCAGGGGTAGGCGTTGAAGAATCTGGAGCGCAAGATCATCTACGGCGTGCTTTGCGGCGCGGCAGTGTACGCCGTAGTGGCGATTTATGCCGATGTCAGCGCGTTGACGGGGGCCTTGGCGGGGTATGCATGGTGGACGTTTGCGGCGGCCATTGGGTTGACGTGCATCAATTATGCGCTGCGCTTTGCCAAGTGGGAGCTTTTTCTGCGTCGGATTGGCGTGGTGGTGCCCATGGGGCGCTCGGCGCTGATTTTCCTGGCCGGTTTTGTGATGTCGATCACGCCGGGGAAGCTGGGCGAGGTGCTCAAGAGCTTTCTGCTGCGTCAGAGCGATGGGGTGCCGGCGGCACAGACGGCGCCGGTGGTGTTGGCCGAGCGGATCACGGATTTGCTGGCGTTGATTGTGTTGGCGGCCACGGGCGTGGGGACCTACCAGTATGGCGCGGTGGCTTTGGTGGTCACCAGCGCGGTTTTGGTGGCGGGGATTGTCTTTGCGTCGCTGCCGGGGGTGGTCAGGCCGCTCTTGAAGCTTGGAGAGAAGGTGCCGGTGGTCTCCAAGGTGGTGCCGATGCTGACCGAAGCCTATGAGTCGACCCGTCGGTTGCTATCTCCTGCGCTTTTGTTGGCGACGACGGCGCTTTCTGTGCTCTCCTGGGGCATGGAGGCGCTGGCGTTTGTGTTGATTGTGCGTGGTTTTGAGGGCACGGGCGTTCCCATTGACATTGATATGGCCGGTGGGACCTTTGCCTACGCCATCACGACCATCATCGGTGCGGTGTCGTTCTTGCCTGGAGGTCTTGGAGTCACTGAGGCGGGCATGATCACGGTGTTGCAGACCTTTGGCATGGTGGGAGACGAGGCTGTGGCCAGCGCCGCGACCATTTTGACGCGTCTGGCGACGCTCTGGTGGGCCGTGGTGTGTGGTGTGGTGGCCTTTTTCATCTTCCAGCGCTTTGTTCCCAAGGATTACAAGCCCCAAACCGAACCATGAAGACCTTCAGACATCGTCCAGAGACGTTTTTGAGGCCCATTTGGGCGCCGCTGTGGTGCATGCTGGGGGTGATGGGGGCGCTTTTGTGGGTTCAGGGGTGTTTTCCTGAGGACGAACTGGCACAGCGGCGCTGTGAGTCAGACATTGACTGCTTTGAGTTCGGCTGCGTCAACGGTTTTTGTGCCTTTTCGAACCCCATCGACAACGCTGACAGCGCTTCGGACCCCGAAGACTCCTCGGAACCCGTCGACGATGTTTTGGAGCCCCCGCAAGATGTGGTGGATGAGCCAGACGTCGAGGAAGATGCGGCGCCTGACGCGCAGATGGAGGACGGGCAGGACATATGCCGGCCTGAAGACCATCAAGATGACGACTCTTTTTGCAATTGCGTGGGGCCGTGCGGTGAAGGGCTGCGTTGCCGGGGCGGAGAGTGCGTGTGTTTGCCGGCAGACCACGTCGAGGATGATGCCAATTGTGGTTGCCTCGGTCCTTGTGGCAGCGGCGAGATTTGTCGAGACGCTGAGTGTGAGTGTTTGATCACGCTCAACGACCGCAATAACCTCAATTGTGGTTGCAATGGGCCGTGTTCCGATGGGCAATCGTGCCGTCAGGGCCAATGCATCGAAGAGCCTTTGGGTTTTGTCGAAATTCAACCGGGTCTTTTTGACATGGGTTCACCATCCAACGAGCCGCAGCGTGCGCCCGATGAGTTTTTGCACCCCGTCTCCATCAACCGCATTTTCCTGGCACAGCGCCACGAGGTCACCCAGGGCCAATGGATGGCGTTGATGGGCAGTAACCCATCCCATTTCTCGCAGTGTGGCAGCGACTGCCCGGTGGAGCGCGTCAATTGGTGGGAGGCGTTGGCTTATGCCAATGCCATGAGCGACCGTTACCTCCTCAATCGGTGCTATCTGCTAAACGAGTGCAACACCATTTCGGTTGGGGAGGGCATGGAGTGTGAGAGTGTGTCTGTGCTGGACACATCCGTTTACAATTGCGAGGGGTTCAGGCTGCCGACTGAGGCCGAATGGGAGTTTATGGCCCGTGGCATGAGCCAGGAGGCCTTCTTCAATGGTCCGTTGACCGAATCCTTGTGCGATGAAGTCAACGAGTCCCTGGATGGCATCGCCTGGTACTGCTTCAATTCAGAGCAGACGACACACCCCATCGAAGGAAAGGCGCCCAATCGGTATGGGCTCTATGACACGGCGGGCAATGTCGCAGAATGGGTTTGGGATGGGTACATGGAGGACCTGAGGACTGTCCCTGTGATGGACCCGGTTGTGGCGCCGGGTCAAGGCCCCAGAATCTTCCGGGGTGGGGCCTGGAACAGCAGCCCTGGGTTGTGCCGCTCTGCTCAGCGCTCTGTGAGCGATGCCCAGACGCGCACTGACGGGTTGGGTTTTCGTTTGGTGCGCACGGTCATTCAAGGCCAGTGACGCCGTTTGGAGGCGCCAGCGGCCTTTGCGCGGGCTTTTCTTTGCTGCCAAACCCTCTTTCTTGATTCAGCTTGTCACTTCCGACCAGCCTCGTTTGATGTTGGCCGTGATCCAGGCCTCGATCTGCTGGGCTTGATTGGAGAGGTTTGAGGCCACCTCGATGCTGGTCTTCAGAGGTTCCGCGCGGCCCGGTGAGAAGTCCGTAAAATGGGTGACGTAGGCGGGATAGGAGTCATCCAGGCGGTCTTTGTTGGTCTTGATGGCCACAAACTTGCGCACGCTGGTCTGGTCTGAGCTGGTCTTGGTGTAGACCCCGCGCCGCACGACGGTGGACTCGGGCAGTGAGGTGGGCAGCGCGATGTCTCGGCGGCCGCCAAAGGGCGTCAGCGCGTAGACCTGCTCCAGGCCGATGTTGGCCACGTCGGGCAGTTTGTCGGGGCGCTCGCGGGCCAGCTCAGGGTTCTTCAGGCGCGCCAGGGGCATCTGGCCCACGGGCCGCCAGCCGTCCACGCCGTCAAAGTCCAGCACGCGCGTCAAAATCTGACCTGTGCGGGTGGTCTCGGCGCGCAGGTCGCTGCAGGTGACCTCCACCACAATCTCGGGGCGTACAAAGCGGCACAGGGTGCCGTGCGATGAGGCGATCATGTGGGTGCTGGGCACCACCATCTCCATCAAGCGCCGGTGCCAGACGGCCCTGTCGTGCTCCCGCATGCCTTTGGACACGCTGCCTAGAAGCTGGAGGTAGCCCTCGTCGCGGCGCAGCGCCAGAATCAACTCGCTGACGCGGGCGCCGCTCTCATCGACTTTCTCGCCAAATGCCACCACCACAGCGTCGAGCGTGATGGTGGGCTTGATTTTGTAGATGACGTCGTACTCGTCGCGCACGACCATGCCTTCGGCTTTGTCGGTGGCGACCCACTCGTGGTAGCGGGCCACCACGGCGCTGGGGTCCATGGCCGGGGCCACCGGCACGACCGAGACGTTCAGCCCCGCGCCGACCAGCTCGCCCATCCGCCCCAGGCGCTCTTCCCAGGTGCGCCGCTGCCAGTCTTCGTCGCCCTCGGAGATGAGGTCAAAGGCGCTAAAGCGCAGCATGTGGGCCAGGCGCGGGTCTTCAAAGGCGCGCAGGACGTTGTGGACTCTGGGGCGAGCGCTGCCGGCCTGGAGGTGGAGTTCTCCGGCGATGATGATGTCTCCGGCTTTGAGCAGGGCGCGTTCGGCTTCGTCGGTGACGGGGACTCCTTGGAGCACACGGCCATCGTAGCTGCACAGCGCCACGTCGCCGCGCCGTTTGACCAGAAACCACAGCTCGCCGTCGACCTTGGGGGTGATCCACAGCTTGCCCGGCAGCAGCGAGGCCTCGATCTGGTCGGGGCGGACGATGCGGTAGCGGTAGGAGATGGCCTTTTTGTAGCCGCGAAGGCGCTTAAGGAGCGTCTCGTCTTCGAGGCTGCCCGAGGGGGCCAGTTGTCCGGGGCCAAAGGGGGCGCTGTTGCGTGTGAAGGTGCTGCTCATGAGGTCGGCCCTCCTTGGCGAAGTTCGAGGTTGGACAGGTGGAGGACCAGCAGGTAAGCGCCGTCTTTGACGCGGCCTTCGAGGAAGCCTCGGTGGGGCGAGCCGCCGCGCTGCATGATGAGGGGCTCCTGGCCTTTGTCTCCTGCGCCGACCAGGGCCATGCGCTTGGTTTCGTGGAGTTGGCGCGCCAGTTCGTAGAGGACGTTGTAGGCGGCGGGGCTGCTGTGGCGCAGCTGGAGCTTTTTGACCAGCGCAAAGCGCGTCACGACCGTCTCAATGGGCAGGAGCTGGCCGGTCCAGGGCAGGGGGCGCTCGCGCAGGACGGTGGGGGCGACAGGGGAAGCTTTGCGGCGGTCGATCTCGACGCCGCTCGGGTCCTCGATGATTTCGAGGGAGCGGGCGGCGTAGAGGGCGGTGTGGTCGTCGCGGACCCAGATTCGGGCCGAAGGGCCGGTTTTGCGTCCGACGCGCTCAAAGTCGATCTCGGGATCGGACTCGATGAGGGCCTGCGTCAGGGCGTCGACCGAGCCGTACTTTTGCAGCAACGCGCGCGTGGTGTGTTGAGATGAGGATTTGATGAGGCGCTCGGAGGCGACGGCCTGGCCGCTGGGGCCTTGCATCTTGTGGGCGGCCTTTTCGCGCGGGATCCAGGCGGTGGCCTCTGCGGGGCGCTCTTGCGGGTCTTTGAGGGTAATATAACGGGCCATGGGTTCTCTATGGTTCACAGCGCGGGCGCCATTTGTGGTGGGCCGCAGCGCGTGGGTCTTTGTGTTTGGGGCTTGTGCGCCGCTGTCTAAAAGAGTTCGGCAAAATCCAGCAGGTCGGCCATGAGGTCATCTTCAAAGGCGTTGCCGTCGTCCTGGTCTTCGGGGGCACAAAACTGGAAGTTTGTGGGCGAGCCGAGCAGACCAAAGCAGCCGTGTTCGTTTTTGAGGATGAAGAGCGGGTTGGTCCCGTATCCAGAGCGGTAGGCAAAGGGGACTTCGTAGATCTCGCCGCGCTCAAGGGCTTCGAGCAGCTCGGGGGCCATCTCTTCGGGGTCGAGGACGTAGACCGCGGTGGTGACGTGCTCCAGCAGTCGCGTCGGGTCGATGGGTCCCTGGAGGGCTTGTTCGACGCCGAGCGTTGAGGGGACCTTGTCGACGGGGTTGCCGTCGGCGTCCACGGCACGCAGTGCCTTGCGGTTGATGCTGTTGAAGTCTTCGTCGATCATCATCGAGGAGGTGTTGCCGGAGACCAGCAGCGCGTCGCCGTCGGCGGTCAGCAGCGCAGCCTTGCACTCCTGGTCCATGTCGTCGATGACGACCGAGCGTTTTTTGCCGTAGATCTTGTCGCGGCTCAGACGGCTGATTTTAAATTCGCTGGTGTGTTCGCCCAGCTTGACGATGAGGCCTTTGGCCATGGTGTGGGGCTCCTCTATTGGGGCGCTGTGGGTTGCGAGCGGCCAGACCGTCGGTGCGGTGCACGCGGCGGTGCGTGTGCCGTGTGTGCCGAGGCCGTCGTGTGCGGCTGTGCGGCGTCACATCACATTGCAGGTGTTTTTTGGGATTGGCGGGCGACGGCGTCAGCTTCCGGGGCGTCGGTAGCTGATTTGCAGGCGCGGTCCGCTGCCGCCATTGCCGCTTTTGACATTGTAGAAGCTCTTGTGGGCTTCAAAGTCCTGTTTGACGGCGCGCAGCAAGAGCCCGTGGTTGGGTCGGTCGCCGCTGCGCCACTGCTGGACAATGTCTTTGAGGTCGATCTCTTCGGCGGCGCTGCCTTCGTCCAACGAGAGTGTTTGGAGATTCTCGTTGTCGAGCGGTGGGTGGTCTTCCCAGGAGACGTCCTGGGTCCAGGCCGCGGTGGCGGGTCCAAGCTCCACTTCGACGTCGCCGACGCCAAGATCGTTGGAGGTGAGCACGAGCTGGGCCGAGACGATTTCGGCCTTGTTGGGCACGGCGCCAAGGTCAAAGCGCATCAAGATGCGGTGTTCGCCGCTAAGGCCAAAGCCAACCCGAAGTTGTTCGATGGCTTCCTCGCCGGCCATGGTGTCATCGATGCCAAAGACGGCGTCGTCTTCGTCGATGAACGGCGTGTCTTCGGTGGGGTCGGTGGCTTTGTTGATTT